>NZ_BNEM01000002.1:3789562-4136952 GCF_018327705.1 Catellatospora sp. TT07R-123
GAAGAACCGGGCGTAGTGCCGGACGCCCTCGATGAGCAGGTAGTTCACCGGGAACCAGATCGGCCCGCGCCAGTTGGAGTTGCCGCCGAACAGCCCGTTGGTCGACTCGGCCGGCTCGTACCCGACCGTGAAGTCGTTGCCGCCCAGCCGCACCGTGTACGGGTTGGCCAGGTGGTGCCGCGACAGCGAGCGCAGCCCGTACGGCGACAGGAACTCCTCCTCGTCGAGCATCCGGTGCAGAATGCGCCGCAGCTGCTCCGGCCCGACCACGGCGAGCAGCCGCTGCTGCTGGCCGCCGCCCGAGATCCGCCGCGACCCGACGACCTCGCTGAACTCGGGCCGGTTGGTCAGGAACCAGCGCAGCCGGGCCGCGATCTCGGGCAGCCGCACCAGCGTGACGGAGCTGAGCGTGGTGGTGGCGCACAGCGGCAGCAGCCCGACCAGCGAGCGCACCTTCAGCGGCACCTCCCGCCCGTCGGTGCGGCGCAGCACGTCGTAGAAGAAGCCGTCCTCGTCGTCCCACAGGCCCTGGTGCGAGGCGGCGTTGGCGATGTAGGCGAAGTGCTCCAGGAACTTGGTCGCTATGTCGGTCCAGACCCGGTCGTGGGTGGCCAGGACCAGCGAGATCTCCAGCAGGTTGAGGGCGTACATCGCCATCCAGGCGGTGCCGTCGGACTGCTCCAGCACCCCGGGCACGGGCAGCGACGCGGACCGGTCGAACGGGCCGACGTTGTCCAGGCCCAGGAAGCCGCCCTCGAACAGGTTGTTGCCGCCGGTGTCCTTGCGGTTGACCCACCAGGTGAAGTTCAGCAGCAGCTTGTGCATGATCCGGGCCAGGAACGCGAAGTCGCGCGCCCCGTCGATCTCGAACACGCGCAGCGCGGCCCACGCGTGCACGGGCGGGTTGACGTCGCCGAACGCCCACTCGTAGGCCGGGATCTGCCCGTTGGGGTGCAGGTACCAGTCGCGCAGGAGCAGCAGCAGCTGCTCCTTGGCGAAGTGCGGGTCGACCCGGGCCAGGGCGACGCAGTGGAAGGCCAGGTCCCAGGCGGCGTACCAGGGGTACTCCCACGGGTCCGGCATGGAGATCACGTCGAAGCTGGTCATGTGACGCCAGGTGTGGTTGCGCCCGTGCCTGCGGCCGTCGGGCGGCGCCGGCGAGGCCGGGTCGCCGTCGAGCCAGCGCGCCACGTCGTAGTGGTAGAACTGCTTGCCCCACATCAGGCCGGCCACCGCCTTGCGCACCACGTCGGCCTCGGCCGCGGGCGTGCCAGCGGGCACCAGCTGCGCGAAGTACGCGTCGGCCTCGGCGCGCCGGGCGTCCACGACCTCGTCGAAGTCGCCGGGCAGCGGCGGAGCCTGGCGGGCCCGGCCGCCCGGCGCGGCGACCTGGGTCAGCCGCAGCCGGATCTGCGCGGTCTCGCCCGGCGGGACGGTCAGCACGTAGTGCAGGGCGGCCTTGGTGCCGGTCCCGGCCGGGTTGACCGTGTCGGTGCCGTGCACGACGTGGTCGGCGATGCCGTCCTTGGGGAAGTCCGGCGTCTCCGCATACCCCCACAGGCGCCGCGCGTTGGTCTCGTTGTCGCAGACCAGCGGGGTGGGGTCGCCGTCGCCCTGGAGCACGAGCTGGCCCAGGATGCGGTGGCGGGCGTGCAGCGTGCCGCCGCTGCCGACCTGCTCGACGGTGATCTCCGGCTTGTCGTCGCGGCCGGGCAGCCCCCACGACCAGGTGTTGCGGAACCACAGCGTGGGCAGCACGTGGATGGTGGCGGGCGCGGCGGCCCGGTTGGTCAGGCTGACCAGGACGCACACGTCGGTCGGCTCGGCCTTGGCGTAGTCGGCGGTGACGACCCAGTAGCGGTCGTCGGCGAAGACCCCGGTGTCGGCGAGCTCGTACTCCGGCTCGGCCCGCTCCAGCTGCCGGTTGACCGCGACCAGCTCCGAGTACGGGAACTCCCGCTGCGGGTAGTGGTAGCGCCATGACATCCACGAGTGCGTCGGCGTGGAGTCGGTGTACCACCAGTACTCCTTGGCGTCCTCGCCGTGGTTGCCCTCGTTGCCGGTCAGCCCGAACAGCCGCTCCTTGAGGATCGGGTCGACGCCGTTCCACAGCGCCAGTCCGAAGCAGAAGGTCTGCCGCTCGTCGCAGATCCCGGCGAGGCCGTCCTCGTTCCACCGGTACGCCCGCGAGCGTGCGTGGTCGTGCGGAAAGTACTCCCAGGCGGTGCCGTGCTCGCTGTAGTCCTCGCGCACGGTCCCCCAGGCCCGTTCGGAAAGGTATGGTCCCCAGGCCCGCCAGGGCTGCGCCCCGGCGTCGGCGTCGGCCAGTCTCCGGCGCTCTGCGTCGTTCACCCGGCGATTCTCCCCTGCCCGTGTTACACCTTTGTGCAACTTACGTCTGAGTCGCGCGATCACTGTCCCGACAGGCCCGGTCTTTGACAGAGTTGGCGGTATGCGATTCGGCACCCAGATCTGCGGTGATCTCTCCCTCGGCGGCCAGCGCGAATGGCTGGTGGCCGACGGTCGCGGCGGCTACGCCATGGGCACGGTCAGCGGGCTGCGCACCCGCCGCTACCACGCGCTGCTGGTGGTGCCCGGGGACACGCCGGCGACCCGCCACGTCGGACTGGCCGCGCTGGACCCGGTGCTGCGCCTGCCCGGCGGCGAGATCGTGCGGCTGGGCAGCCACGAGTGGGCCGACGGCGCGCTCGACCCGCGCGGCCACGCGCTGCTGGAGGAGTTCACGCTGGTCGGCGGCCTGCCGCGGTGGCGCTGGCGGATCGGTGCCACGGTGCTCGAACGCGAGCTGGCGGTCCGGCACGGCACCTCCTGCGTCGCGGTGGTGCACCGGCTGGTCAGCGGTGGCCCGGTCGAGCTGGAGCTGGAGGCGCTGTGCACGTGGCGCGACCAGCACGGTGAGCGCGGCGCCGGGCACCTGGACGTGCGCGAGGTCGCGGGCGGCGCGGTGGTCGAAGGGGCGTACCGGCTGCGCGGGCCGGGCTGGCGGCCCGACGGCACCTGGCTGCGGGGCGTGCACCACCGGATGGAGGCCGCGCGGGGGTACGTACCGAACGAGGATCTGCTGCTGGCGGGCCGGTTCGGCGGTGTGCTGACCGCGCCCGGCGACACGGTCGAGGTGGTCGCCTGGGCCGGGGACCTGTCCGCCGAGCCGGCGCCCGCGGCCGAGCTCGTCGCGGCGGAGCACCGGCGGCGGCGCGAGCTGGTGGCCGCGCTGGGTTCGGCCGATCCGGACGTCGCGACGCTGGCGCTGGCCGCGGACGCGTTCGTGGTGCGCACCGCGCACGGGCCGGACGTGGTGGCGGGCTACCCGTGGTTCGGCGCCTGGTCGCGCGACACGATGACGTCGTACGAGGGGCTGTTCCTGGTAACCGGGCGGCACGAGCAGGGGCGGGACCTGCTGCGCGGATACGCCGCGACGCTGAGCGAGGGCATGCTCGCCAACACCGCCGACGGCGGCACGGTCGGCCACAACACCGCCGACGCGACCCTGTGGTTCCTGCACGCGATCGACCGGCACGTGCAGGCGACCGGCGACGACGACCTGGCCGCCGAGCTGGTCCCGGCGCTGGACGGCGTGCTGGCCGCGCACCTGCGGGGCACCCGCTACGGCATCAAGGTGGACGAGAGCGACGGGCTGCTGGTGCAGGGCGCCGACGGTGAGGCCCTGACCTGGATGGACGCCCGGGTCGGCGGGGTGCCGGTGACGCAGCGGGCCGGCAAGGCCGTCGACGTCAACGCGCTGTGGTGCAACGGGCTGGCCGCGCTGGCGAAGCTGCGCGAGCGGGCCGGGGTGAGCAGCGACGACGTGCGGCGGCGGCTGGCGGTGACGGCGGCGGCCTTCCGGCGCCGGTTCCCCGCCCCGCAGGGCTGGCTCTACGACGTGCTCGATCCCGACGACGCCGCGCTGCGGCCCAATCAGCTGCTGGCGTGGTCGCTGCCGTACGCCCCGATGGAGCCGGACCCGGCGGCGCTGCGCCGCATCGGCGACGCGCTGCTGACCCCGCTCGGCCCGCGCAGCCTCGACCCGGACGACCCGGCGTATCGCGCACATCACAGCGGCACGATGGCCGACCGGGACCGGGCCTACCACCAGGGCACGGTCTGGCCGTGGCTGATGGGGCCATACGCCCAGGCGCTGCGCAACGCATCGCTGCCCATCGACGATCTGCTGGCCGGAATGCGCGCCCACCTGGGCGATTACGGTCTGGGCTCGATCAGCGAGACCGCGGACGGGGCGCCGCCGCACGCCGCGACGGGCTGTCCCTCGCAGGCCTGGAGCGTAGCAGAAAATCTACGCATTCTGCTCATCTCTACTCACTAGTAGCAGAGCGTAACAGACACGAAACAAAAGGTCCCCAGCTGGCAATACCCATCCGCCAGACTGTGCACAACCCCAACGGCGTACCGACACCTGTGGCAGGTGTCCCGTTCCGTATGCCCGGGTTGTCACTGCGAGGGGGCCCGCATGACCATGACCATGCCCATCGCATCGGAACCGCTGGCGGCACCGAAGCCGCTTCGGATCATGATGCTTTCCTGGGAGTACCCGCCGGTCGTCGTCGGCGGGCTGGGCCGGCACGTCCACGCGCTGGCGACGTCGCTGGTGCGCTCCGGGCACCAGGTCACCGTGGTGACCCGGCACGCGCCGGGCGCCCCGCTGGAGGAGTACGCCGAAGGTGTGCGCATCGTGCGCGCCCCGGAGGACCCGCCGCTGTTCCCGCTGGCCACGCCGACGCTGCTGGCCTGGACGATGGCGTTCAACCACACGCTGACCCGGGCGGCGCTGCGCGCGGCCGAGACCGACCACTACGACGTGGTCCACGGGCACGACTGGCTGGTCACGCACACCGCCGTGACGCTGGCCGAGCACCTGGGCCGGCCGCTGGTGGCCACGGTGCACGCCACCGAGGCCGGGCGGCACCAAGGCTGGCTGCCCGACGAGCTGAACAAGAGCATCCACTCGGTGGAATGGTGGCTGGGCCACCGCGCCTGCCGGGTGCTGGTCTGCTCGGAGTACATGCGGTGGGAGGTCACCCGCCTGCTCCAGCTGCCGATGAGCAAGGTCGACGTGATCCCCAACGGCGTGAACGGCAAGGTCTGGAAGGCGCCCGCGCAGAAGGTCAAGGAGGCCCGCTCGCGCTTCGCCGGAGACGGCCCGCTGGTCGGCTTCGCCGGGCGGCTGGTGTACGAGAAGGGCGTCCAGCACCTGGTTGACGCCGTGCCGCAGCTCGCCGACGAGCACCCGGGCCTCAAGGTGATCATCGCCGGGGACGGCCCCTACCGCGAGGAGCTCCAGGAGGCGACCCGGCGGCTCAAGCTCAACAAGACGGTCGACTTCATCGGGTTCCAGTCCGAGCGGGAGCTGCCGGCGCTGCTGGCCGCCACCGACACCACCGTGGTGCCGTCGCTGTACGAGCCGTTCGGCATGGTCGCCCTGGAGGCGGCGGCCGCGGGCGCCCCGCTGGCGGTGGCCGCGACCGGAGGCCTGGCCGAGATCGTTGAACCTGGCGTGACTGGAATGACCTTCCCCCACAGCGACCCCGCGGCGCTGGCCGGCGCGGTCGGCACGCTGCTGGCCGAGCCCAAGCGGGCCAAGCAGATCGCCCGGCGGGCGCTGACCATGGTGTCGGAGAAGTACGGCTGGCAGTCCATCGCCGACCGCACCGTCGCCTCGTACCGGGCCGCCATCCATGAGGAGCCGCTGTTCCAGGCGGAGCGGCTGGCCGAGCAGACCGGCGGCGAGCGGCAGCTCATCGTCGTACCGGATGGGAACCTGCTGCGATGAGCACGCTGATCGGCGACCTGGACCTGTTCCTGATCGGCGAGGGCCGCCACGAGAAGCTGTGGCAGGTGCTCGGCGCGCACCCGCAGCCCGAGGGTGCGGGCTGGCGCTTCGCCGTGTGGGCGCCCAACGCCAAGGCCGTGCAGGTGATCGGCGACTTCTCCGGCTGGTGGCCCGCCGACGGCGTCGACCTGCACCCGCAGGGCGGCAGCGGGATCTGGGCCGGGGTCGTGCCGCACGCCCAAGCCGGGCAGACCTACCGGTTCCGCGTGCACGGCGCCGACGGCCGCTGGACCTACCGGTCCGACCCGCTCGCGTTCGCCACGCAGTGCCCCCCGGAGAACGCCTCGGTCCTGTACGCCTCGGACTACACCTGGAACGACGACGCCTGGATGGCCAAGCGGGCGAAGGTCCGCGACCACCACGCCCGGCCGATGAGCGTGTACGAGGTGCACCTCGGCTCGTGGCGGCCGGGGCTGTCGTACAAGGAGCTCGCCGACCAGCTGGTGGACTACGTCACCGACCTGGGCTTCACGCACGTGGAGTTCCTGCCGGTGATGGAGCACCCGTTCGGCGGCTCGTGGGGCTACCAGATCACCGGGTTCTACGCCCCGACCGCCCGCTTCGGCACGCCCGACGAGTTCCGGCACCTGGTCGACCGCCTGCACCAGGCCGGGGTCTCGGTGCTGCTGGACTGGGTGCCCGCGCACTTCCCCCGCGACGAGTGGGCCCTGGCCCGCTTCGACGGCACCCCCCTCTACGAGCACGAGGACTGGCAGCGCGGCGAGCACCCCGACTGGGGCACGTTCGTCTTCAACTACGGCCGCCGCGAGGTGCGCAACTTCCTGGTCGCCAACGCCCGCTACTGGTGCGAGGAGTTCCACGTCGACGGCCTGCGCGTGGACGCGGTCGCCTCGATGCTGTACCTGGACTACTCGCGCCAGGACGGCCAGTGGACCCCGAACGTCGACGGCGGCAACACGTACCTGGAGGCGGTGGACTTCATCAAGGAGCTCAACACCGCCGTCTACGCCGACAACCCGGGCGTGCTGACCGTCGCCGAGGAGTCCACGGCGTGGCCGGGCGTCTCCCGGCCGGTCGAGTGGGGCGGCCTGGGCTTCGGCATGAAGTGGAACATGGGCTGGATGCACGACACGCTGGAGTACGTCCAGCGCGACCCGGCGCACCGCAGCTACCACCACGGCGACCTGACCTGGCCCAGCATGTACGCCTTCGACGAGCAGTGGGTGCTGCCGCTCAGCCACGACGAGGTGGTGCACGGCAAGCGCTCGCTCGTGGGCAAGCTGCCCGGCGACCGCTGGCAGCGGCTGGCCGGCCTGCGCGGGCTACTCGGCTACATGTACGCCTTCCCCGGCAAGAAGCTGCTGTTCATGGGCGCCGAACTGGCCCAGGAGAGCGAGTGGAGCGAGCAGTGGGGCCTGGACTGGGCCCACGCCGAATACCACGGCGACCTGCGCCCGCTGGTGCGCGACCTGAACCGGCTCTACGCCGACAGCGCCGCGCTGTGGGCCCGCGACACCGAGCCGGAGGGTTTCAGCTGGATCGACCCGCACGACTCCGGCACCAACACGCTGTCGTTCGTGCGGCACGGCAAGACCTCGAAGAAGCTGATCGCCTGCGTGGTCAACTTCTCCGGCATCCCGCTGAACGACCACCGGATCACCCTGCCCCGGCCGGGATCCTGGCGTGAAGTGATCAATACGGACGCCGAGATCTACGGCGGGTCGGGGGTGGGCAACCTCGGCCGCATCCGCACCGACGGCGACGGCGAGGTGACCATCGGCATCGGGCCGTACGCGGCGGTGTGGTTCAGCCCCGTCTGACACGCCGGGACGCGACACGCGCGAAGCGGTGACCGGAGGCCGGTATCGGCGCCGGTCACCGCTTCGCATACGTCGAGAACGTTAAAAACTCCAGATCGGATGCTGCGTGTCCGCGCCGGGGTAAGTAGTATCAGCCGCGGCTGCGCCCTCATGTCCGGCGGATCTCCGGGCGCGGTCGTCCCCCGGCGCGCTTGAGAGGTCGCATGCTCCAACGCTCCCTGCCACCCACCACGATCAAGATCCTGATCGCGGGCGGGTTCGGCGCCGGAAAGACCACGCTGGTGGGCACGGTGAGCGAGGTGCTGCCGCTGCACACCGAAGAGGTGCTGACCACCGCCGGAGCGGCCGACGACGACCTGTCCGGCGTGGAGGGCAAGCGCACCACCACCGTGACGATGGACTTCGGCCGCATCACCATCGGCGACAACATCGTGCTCTACCTGTTCGGCACGCCGGGCCAGGAGCGCTTCAAGTTCCTGTGGGACGAGCTGGCCGTGGGCGCGCTGGGCGGGGTCGTGCTCGCCGACACGCGGCGCCTGGCCGACAGCTTCCCCTCGATCGACTACTTCGAGAAGCGGGGCACGCCGTTCATCGTCGCCGTGAACTGCTTCCACGGCGCGCAGCCGTTCTCGGTGGCCGCGGTGCGCACCGCGCTGACGCTGGACGCCGACGTCCCCGTGGTCATGTGCGACGTGCGCGACCGCCGCTCGGGCCGCGAGGTGCTGGTCGCGCTGATCGAGCACGTGCGCTCGCTGATCCTGGGGCCGGACTACTCGCCCGTCGGGGCGCCCTGACCCCGCGCCGGCCGCGCCGGGACCAGCCTGGCCAGGCCGCCGATCAGCAGCTCCAGCCCGAACTCGAACCGCTCGTCCCCGCCACCGGACATCATCTCGTCGATGTGTGCGGTGAAGAACGGGAACCGCGCCGCGGGAAGGCTGCGGAAGTAGTCGCCGAGTTGCCCGAAGTACTGCTGGATGAACTCGTCCTCCGTGGCGCCCATGGCCCGCTGCCGGGCCCGGTACAGCGACCCCTCGTAGGCGTCGGAGGTCAGGTACAGCCCGATCCGGTCCACCGCCCAGGCGGCCTGCTGCGGCGGCATGCCCGCGCTGATGAGGATGCCCAGCATCGTGTCGGTTATCCGCAGCGCGTTCGGGCCGGTGGGCACGTTGGCCAGGGCGACCTGGGCGATCTCGCCGTGGGTGCTCAGCACCCGGTACGACTCCCGGGCCAGCTCGCGGATCTGGTCCTGCCACCGGTCGGGATCGGGCGGCTCGGGCAGGCGGATCTCGCCGACGATGCGGTCGTAGGCCAGATCCAGCAGCTCGTCCTTGTTGGCGACGTGCGCGTACAGCGAGGCGGCGCCGGTGCCCAGCTCCTCGGCGATCCGACGCATGCTGACCGCCTCCAGGCCCTCGCGGTCGAGCACGGCCAGCGCCGCGTCGACGATCGCGTCCTGGCTCAGCGGCCGCCTGCCCGACGAGCTGCGCGAACGTCGCCACGGCGGCGCGGGGATCTCCGGGGTGGGGGCGACCATGACAGCCATCGTAGTTGACGCGAACGCCGTTCGGTAGGTAGAACGGTGTTCGACAAACGAACAGCGTTCGCTAAGCCCCTCCCCCCTGGAGATCACACATGTCTGCCGTCCTGGAG
Source organism: Catellatospora sp. TT07R-123 (assembly GCF_018327705.1). Lineage (NCBI taxonomy): Bacteria > Bacillati > Actinomycetota > Actinomycetes > Micromonosporales > Micromonosporaceae > Catellatospora > Catellatospora sp. TT07R-123. The sequence goes on from NZ_BNEM01000002.1 coordinate 3,798,860, forward strand.
ACCGCCGCCCCACCCGATACCGACCCGCCGGCGTACCGCTGGCGCTGGCCCGCCCTCTTCGTGGTCCTCGCCGCCGAGGTGATGGACCTGCTCGACTCGCTCGTCACCACCATCGCCGGGCCCTCCATCCGGGCCGACGTCGGCGGGACCGAGAGCCTGATCCAGTGGCTCGGCGCCGCGTACACGCTGGCCATGGCCGTGGGCCTGATCACGGGTGGCCGCCTCGGCGACCTGTACGGCCGCAAGCGCATGTTCATGATCGGCTCGGCCGGCTTCGTCGCCGCCTCGGTGCTGTGCGCCGTGTCGACCTCGCCCGAACTGCTCATCGGCGCCCGCGTGCTCCAGGGCCTGTTCGGCGCCGTCCTGCTGCCGCAGGGCCTCGGCATGATCAAGGAGATGTTCCCGCCGAAGGAGATGGGTGCCGCGTTCGGCGCGTTCGGGCCGGTCATGGGCCTGTCCGCGGTCGCCGGGCCGATCCTGGCGGGCTGGCTGGTCGACGCCGACTACTGGGGCACCGGCTGGCGCATGATCTTCCTGATCAACCTGCCGCTGGGCCTGCTCGCCCTGATCGGCGCCGCGAAGTTCCTGCCCGAGTCCCGCTCGTCGCACGCCTCCAAGCTCGACCTCACCGGCGTCGGCCTGGTCACCGCCGGCGCCCTGCTGCTGCTCTACCCGCTGGTGCAGGGCCGGGAGCTGGGCTGGCCCACGTGGACGTTCGTCATGATGGCGTCCTGCCTGCCCGTCTTCGCCCTCTTCGTACGCCAGCAGGCCGTCCGGCGCCGCAACGGCGGCGACCCGCTGGTCGAGCCGTCGCTGTTCCGCCAGCGCTCCTTCAGCGGCGGACTCGTCGCCGGGCTGGCCTTCTTCTCCGGCATGATCGGCTTCGGCCTCGCCTTCAGCATGTACGTCCAGCTCGGCCTGGGCTACAGCCCGCTCAAGGCCGGTCTGGCCTCGGTGCCGCAGTCGCTGGGCATCATGATCGGCTTCGGGCTGGCCAGCGGCGCCGGGCTGACCCGCCGCCTCGGCCGCAGCCTGCTGCACGTCGGCCTGGCCGTGATGGCCGCCGCGACGGTCGGCTTCGTGTTCACGCTGGAGATCGCCGGATTCGACGTCACCCCGTGGCAGCTGGCCCCCGCGCTCGGCACCTTCGGCCTCGGCATGGGCCTGGTCATGGCGCCGTTCTTCGACATCATCCTGGCCGGGGTGCAGCCACACGAGACCGGCTCGGCCTCCGGCACCCTCACCGCGGTGCAGCAGCTCGGCGGCGCCGTCGGCATCGCGCTGCTCGGCACGCTGTTCTTCAACACCGTTCAGTTCGGGCAGTTCGGGCCCGACCAGGCCTCCTTCGCCGAGGCGATGCGCCTGGTGCTGTGGGTCGAGGTGGGGCTGATCGCGGTCACCTTCGCGGCCGCGTTCCTGCTGCCGCGGCAGGCCCGCGAGGAGGAACTCGCACACTGACGCCGGTCGAGGGGTGGCCACCGGGGCTGCGCGGGCTGGTGCCCGTCGCCTACCCTGCGCCGGTGACCACCCCCGCCGCCGTACCAGCCGCGCCTGCCGCCGTATCGCCCGGTCCGAGCGGCGGCGGCGCCCTGCTGTCGGCCGGGCTGCTGGCCGTGCTGGCGCACTGGCGGCCCCTGGCCGTCGTGCTCGTGCCGACGCTGGTCCCGGCACTGCTGCTGGCCGAGGCGATCCGCATCGGGCAGGCCGGACCCGCGGCGACGATCCTGGACGGGGTGCTGCGCCCCGACGCGACCGTCGACGGTTCGGTGGTCGGCTGGCTGATCCTGGCGGTGGCCTGGCTGATCGGGCTGAACGCCGCGATGCTCGTGCTGGCCGGGCGGCTGCGCGGGGTCGCGGTGCCGCCCCGGCAGGCGCTGCGCCGGGCGGCGCGCACCGCACCTGAGTCGGCCGTGGCCATGGTGCTCCTCCTCGTCCTGACGGCGCTGGTGCTGGGATGCGTGACCGGTGCGGCGTCCGGCGGCGAGGAGCTGAAGCTCCCGGTCCTGCTGGTGGGGATCGTGCTCGGGCTGGCGCTGGTGTCGACCAGGTTGCTGGTCCTGCCCGCGCTCGTGCTGCGCAACAACGACGAGCCGCTGCTGCGGCACGTGGGGCGGCTGGCCTCCGGCCGGCTGCCGAGCACCGGGATCGCGCTGTCGGCGGTGATCGTGCTGCCGTGGCTGGCCGACCGGTTCGACAGCGCCTCGGCCGCGCTGGACACCTCGCACCCCCGTGCGATCGCGCTGCTGCTGCGGGTGCTGGTCGTGGTCGGCGTGCTGCTGGTGACGGCGGTGCAGGCGTCGCTGCTGACGGTGGCGTACCTGCGGCCGCGCGGCCCGCGCCAGCCCGGCCCCGCCGAGACGGACCTGGCCCGGATCGACCGGATCCTGGCCGGACACGGCGCGACCGCCACTCCCCCGCCGCCCCGGCGCGCCGCAGGCTGGGCGCTGGCCGCGCTGGTGCCGCTGCCGATGCTGCTCGGCGTGGCCGTCGCGGCGGTCAACCCGTACGGCAGCCCGCGCGCCGACTCCTACGAGGTCTCCTGGAGCGGGGGCATCGTCGCGGCGGCGTGGCCCGCCGGGCGGCACCCGATCGTCGTCACCGAGTACGCCGTGCACTGGTGCCGCGACGACGCCTGCGCCGACAGCGACACGCACACCTCCGAGGTCACCTGGTTCGGGTCCGACGGCACCAGCGCCGCGATCGGCGCCGACGGCGCCGTCGTGGCGGCCGGGCTGCGCGGGCGCGACGTGCCCGACCTGGTCCGGACCGACGGCAACGACGCCGTGCAGCTCGAACGCTGCGAGGGGCCGGGACGGTGCACCGACGGCATCACGAAGTGGCACACCGGCGGCAAGGAGGAGCAGCCCCTGCTGGCGGTCGCGCCCGGCCCCGACGGCTCGATCGTGGTGGCCACCGCGCGCCCGCTGCCGGTCAAGGAGGGGGTGCCGACCCGGGCCGAGCTCGCGGTCACCCGCTGCAACACCGTGCACTGCACCCGGCGCTCGCTGGCCGTGCTGGGCACCGTCGACGTGATGCTGAGCGCGATCGAGGGCGGCGGCTCGGGCATGCGGACGGCCGTACCCCGGATGACGCTGACGCTCGACGACCAGGACCGCCCGACGGTGCTGCTGCGCGACGCCGCCGGAACCGGGGCCTGGCTGGCCACCTGCCCGGCGGCCGACTGCGCGGGCGCGCACGTCGACCGGATCGCCGCGCCCGGCGACCCGACCGTGCCCGCGGTGCTGCTCGACCGCGGCGGGCCCGCGCTGGTGCCCGGTTACGAACTCGGCGGCGACCAGGGCGAATGGCCGCTGACCGTACGCGGGCACACCGTGTGCGGCCTGACTACGGCCCCTGGCCCCGGCCCGGACGTGTACTTCCACTTCGGCCCGGCCGAGCAGCGGCGGCGCCTGGCCGCGTGGTGCGAGCCGGCCGACGGGTTCGACGGCCGGCCCCGCCGGATCACCCTGGCCCAGGTGGACGCCGAGCCGTACTACCAGGCGCTCGTCGCCGGGCCGGACGGGCGGCTGCTGGTGATGTGGTCCGACGACGGCCACCGGTATGCCATGCTCGTCACGCCCTGACCGGAATGCCGCAACCGGCTCGGCGGCCGTCCCGGGTGGACTAGCTTCGGGTCATGGGGGCGGGGCACAGTCACGAACCGAGTGAGACCCTGCCGCCCGCGCCGCCCCGGCTGCGCCGCATCGTCACGCTCGTCATCGTCCCGATGGTGGTGGCGACCGTGGTCGGGCTGCTCGTGCTGTGGCCGCGCGGCAGCGCGCCACCGGCCGGGGAGCAACTGGCCCGCCTGCACGGCCGGATCGTCAGCGCCACTCCGGCGTGCCCCCGCGAGATCCCGGCCCAGCCCGGCGGCTCCTGCGGCACCGCCGTCGTACGGGTCGGCGACCAGCAGGTCGAGGCGACCGTGCCGTCCGGGCCGACCTCGCCGGTCATCGCGCCCGGCGACCGGGTGATCGTGGTGGAGAGCCCCGACGCGCAGGGCAACGTGCGCTACGCCGTCGTCGACCACGACCGCTGGACGCCGTTGCTGCTGCTGGTGGCCCTGTTCGTCGCCGCGGTGGTCGCGTTCGCGCGCTGGCGCGGGGTGGCCAGCCTGGTCGGCCTCGCGGTCAGTTTCGCGGTGCTGCTGCGGTTCATCCTGCCCGCGATCCAGCAGGGCGAGTCGCCGCTGCCGGTGGCGATCGTCGGCGCGGCCGCGATCATGTTCGCCGTCATCTACCTCACCCACGGCGTCAGCGTCGGCACCTCGATGGCGGTGCTGGGCACGCTCGCCGCACTGATCCTGACCGGCCTGCTCGGCCTGCTGGTGACCCGGACGCTGCACCTGAACGGCGCGGGCACCGACGAGGCGGCGATCCTGACCAACGTGCTGGCCGGGGTGGACCTGCGCGGCCTGCTGCTGGCCGGGATCATCATCGGCACGCTCGGCGTGCTCGACGACGTGACCATCACGCAGACCGCCCTGGTCGGCGAGCTGTCCCTGGCCGACCCGACGCTGTCGGCCCGCCAGCTCTACCGCGCCGCGATCCGGGTCGGCCGCTCGCACGTGGCGTCGGTGGTCAACACCATCATCCTGGCGTACGCGGGTGCGTCGCTGCCGCTGATGCTGCTGATCGTCAGCGCCGGAGCGAAGGCGGGCGACGTGCTGCCGACGCAGATCATCACCGCCGAGATCGTCCGGGGCGTGGTCGGCACGCTCGGGCTCATCGCCGCCGTCCCGATCACCACCGCGCTGGCCGCCTGGGCCGTCGCCGAGGCGCACCGGCATCCGGGTTCGCCCGTTTCCACAGAAAGCGACCATGAACACGGATAGCGTGAGAGAACATCACTTTCCCGAAAGGATGTTCCGATGACGACGGCCGTACGGCCCGCGCGCCCGCCGATGTCCGGCTGGCTGTCCTTCGCGGGCATGCTGATCCTGCTGCTCGGCGTGTTCAACGTCGTCGAAGGGGTGTTCGCGCTCTTCAACGACAAGTACGTCTCGTACGCGGCGGGTCAGTTCTACCTGTTCGACCGTACCGGCTGGGGCTGGCTGCACATCATCCTCGGGGTGCTCCAGATCGCGGTGGGCTCCGGCGTGATGTCCGGCAAGACGTGGGCGCGCGGCGTCGGCGTCGGCCTGGCCGCCCTGACCGCCCTGATCCAGATGCTCTACCTGCCGCTCTTCCCGTGGTGGTCGCTGATCAACATCGCCCTGTGCGTGCTGGTCATCTACGCCCTGATCGTCCCGCCCCGCGGCGCCATCGGCGCGTGAGGCGGGCGGGGTGAGTCGCCGAGCTTGCCGGCAGTTTCGGGGAAAGTGCACCTATCCGGCCTCGGATTCGTGCACTTTCCCCGAAACTGCATGATGGCGCGATCAGCGGACGGGCAGGTCCAGCCAGGACTGGCCGGAGAAGAGGACGGAGCCCAGTGCCCCGTTCTCGTCGAGGTAGTAGCCGTCGTGGCCGTCGAGCACCAGGGCCAGGTGGTGGCCAGCCGGGACGTCCCAGCTGGTCGCGGGCAGCTTGATGTCGAGGGTACGGGCGGCGCCGGCCGTACCGTTCAGCCATGAACCCGGGGCCTGTGTGATCAGGCGGCCCGTGCCCGCCCAGTCCACGTCGTACAGGTACGCCACCAGCGTGCCGCTGCGCTCGGTCGGGGTGAACCGGGCGTGCACCGTCGCCGTGCCGCGGATGCGGATCGTGCTCGACGCGTCGTCGGCCTGCCACACCCCGGCGGCGTTGCGGTCCACGGCCGGGAGCCAGGCCGTCGGCGGGATGCCGGTCAGCGCCTGCAGGCCGTTGGACAGCAGGATCACGCCGCCGCAGGCCACCGTGTCCACGGTGAACCAGGTGCGCCGCGACCAGCCCGTCGACGGGGTGCCGCCGAGCCGGCCGGTGCCGGTCAGCCAGCTCACCTCGCCCAGGCCGTACCGCGTGGTCGTGGTGTTGACGGCGGCCCAGTTCGGGTAGGACTCGACCGCGCCGCCGGTCATCGAGCGGAGCACCACCGGCGGCTCGGCGTCGATGCCGTTGGCGGCGCCCTGGAGGTAGCGGTCCATCCAGCGGCGGACCGAGGTCCACACGTGGTTGTCCAGCCCGGCCAGGCCGGTCAGCTCGGGGATCGCGTGGTCGCCGGGGGCGAACTCCAGCCGCTTCGGCCCGGCCAGGCCGGTGAAGAAGTCGGTGAGCTGGTTCGGCGGGAAGATCGAGTCGCCGTACCCGTTGGCCATCAGGATGGCGGGGCGGCTGGCGTTGATCGCCGACAGGTACGTGCCCGCGGACCGTGCGCGGGCGAAGGACTTGACCCCGTCGATGTTGCGGTTGGCGTAGAAGTCGCCGATGACCGTGTCGAACTCGTCGCTGGTGTCGGCGAGCAGCGCCGCCGCGCCGACCAGCAGCGCCGTGGACTGAAGGCGGCGCGTGTCGCCGCCGTAGAGCGACGCGACCAGGTCGCTCCAGCCGCTGAGCGCGGCCACGGCCCGGATGCGGCTGTCGTGCCCGGACGCGATCAGGCTGATGCCCGCGCCGTACGACACCCCGGCCATGCCCAGGCGGGACGCGTCGGCGGTAGTGTTGGCGACCGTCCAGTCCAGCACGCGGGACACGTCGGCGATGTCCTTCGGCCCGGCGGTGTCGACCTCGCCGCCCGAGGTCCACCACCCGCGCGGGGTGTACGACACGACGGTGTAGCCGCCCTGGGCGAGCGCGCTCGCCTGGGCCAGGTATTCCAGGTCGTTGAGTCCCCAGCTGGACGGGAACACGATGGCGGGGTGCCGACCCGGGCTGGTCGGCTCGATGACGTTGGCCTTGAGGACCACCCCGTCGGGGGCGGCGATGTCGACGAAGCGGAACCCGGTGGTCGTGCCGGCGTGGGCGGGAGCGGCCCAGCCGAACAGGGCGAGCACGACCACCGTGAAGAGGGGTAGGGATCTCCTCACAGCGACCTCGCGGGGATGTCGGTCTTGCTGCGGACAAGTTACCGAGAGGTAACCATGTCGTGAGCTAGATCACAATACCCACTGGTAACTTTGGCCCACCCCGATCACCACCGCCCCACCAGTCGGTCGCCGGGGCGGAGCAGTCGCGATCAGCCGTTTTTCCATAGACGCTGGCCTATCACGTCGACTTCGATCACCTTAAATTCACTGTGATAGGCCAACGTCTATGGAAACGAGACGGCGCAGCGTCGGGCGGAGACCGTCCGGCCGACGGGTGGGCGGTCACCCGCGGGGGCCGCCCGCGACGTAGATGACCTGGCCGGTGACGAAGCCGGCGCCCTCGCTGGCCAGGTACGAGATGGCGTGTGCGACGTCCTCCGGGCGGCCGACGCGGCGCACCGGCGTCTCGGCCGCGCGGGCCGCCTGGAACGCTTCGAAGTCCACCCCGACCCGGGCCGCGGTGGCCGCGGTCATCTCCGTGACGATGAACCCGGGGGCCACCGCGTTCGCGGTGATCCCGAACGGGCCCAGCTCGATCGCGAGCGTCTTGGTGAAGCCCTGCAGCCCAGCCTTGGCGGCCGCGTAGTTGGCCTGGCCGCGGTTGCCGAGCGCCGAGGTGCTCGACAGCGACACGATGCGGCCGTACTTCTCCTCGACCATGTACTTCTGCACCGCGCGGCTGCACAGGAACGCCCCGCGCAGGTGCACCGACATGACGGTGTCCCAGTCCGAGTCGGTCATCTTGAACAGCAGGTTGTCGCGCAGCACTCCCGCGTTGTTGACCAGCACGGACGGGCTGCCGAGGTTCTCGGCGACGTGGGCGACGGCGGCCTCGACGGCGGCGGAGTCGGAGACGTCCGCGCCCACGGCGATCGCGCGCCCGCCCGCCGCGGCGATGGCGGCGACGGTGTCGGCGCAGTTGGCCGCATCGAGGTCGACGGCGGCGACGGCGAACCCGTCGGCGGCCAGCCGCTGGGCGGTGGCGGCGCCGATACCCCGCGCAGCCCCGGTGACGATCGCAACTCTCTGGTCAGTCATGCCCGGCACTTTAACGACAGTTCAGCACCCCCACCACGCAGGACCCACCCCCACCCGCCCCGCGCCTCCCCACCCCACCCGCCCATCCCGTCGATCATGAACTTATGGCCGTGTTCGACGGCGTGTCACCACCCCAGCACCGTGATCACCTCCCCATCCCCTCGCCCCCGCGCCGACGTCCGGCGCTGGGGATGACCGCAAGCGGCGATCACGGCGGCGAGATCACTGGCTGCGGTCGAGATGTCGCGCCAGAGGGCCGACTCTGACCGAAGACGCCGATCTTGCGCGCCGGGGCGCCGGGCGCCGGGCGGCGGGCGGCGGGCGGCGGGAGCCGAGGGGGTGGCGGCGGGGTCGCCCGGGAGGGGGCTGGGCGGGGTGGTGGGGCGGGGGTAGCGTGAGGGCGGGAATGGGATTTCGGCCCGACGCAACGAATCGTTGGTCGGGCCCTCGAAATGCGCAATAAACCAAGGTCATGCGCATGACCGAATGGTGGTTACCGCGCCTGTCCGGCCCCTAGCGTTGAGGCATGCAGAAGCGCTTTCTGATGTGCCGGCCCACCCACTTCGCCGTCACCTACAAGATCAACCCGTGGATGGACCCCGCCGCCCCGTACGACACCACTCTGGCGATCAGCCAGTGGGAGAGCCTCAAGGCCACGTACGAGAACCTCGGCCACCAGATCGAGCTCATCGAGCCCGTCGCCGGGCTGCCCGACATGGTCTTCGCCGCCAACGGCGGCACCGTGATCGACGGCCGGATGTTCACCGCCCAGTTCCGCCACGCCGAGCGCGCCGACGAAGGCCCGGCCTACCGCGACTGGTTCGACCGCTCCGGCTACGAGGTGCACGACGCGAAGCACGTGAACGAGGGTGAGGGCGACATTCTGCTCGCCGGGGAGTACGTCCTGGCCGGTACGGGCTTCCGCACCGCGCACGCCTCGCACGCCGAGGTGCAGGAGATCTTCGGCCGCCCGGTCATCACCCTTCAGCTGGTCGACCCGCGCTTCTACCACCTGGACACCGCGTTGGCGGTGCTGTCGACGGGTGCGGACGGCAAGCCCGCGAACATCGCGTACCTGCCGGAGGCGTTCTCCGCGGGCAGCCAGTCGGTGTTGCGCCAGCTCTACCCGAACGCTGTGATCGCTAAGATCGAAGATGCCGAGGTGCTGGGCCTCAACGCGGTGAGCGACGGGCACAACGTCGTGCTGCCCGTGCAGGCCGCGCACCTGGCGGAGGAACTGCGCAAGGCCGGTTACGAGCCGATCGGGGTGGACGTCTCCGAGCTGCGCCTGGCCGGCGGTGGACCGAAGTGCTGCACCTTGGAGCTGCGCTCATGAACTCGATCGTCGATAGCCGTACCCCGTCGGCGGTGGCCGACGCCGAACGCTGGACGGCGCACAACTACCACCCGCTGCCGGTGGTGATCTCCGAGGCCGAGGGTGCCTGGGTCACCGACGTCGACGGCAGGCGGTTCCTGGACTTCCTGTCCGGATACTCGGCGCTGAACTTCGGGCACCGGCACCCGAAGCTGATCGCGGCCGCCCACGCGCAGCTGGACCGGCTCACGCTGACCAGCCGCGCGTTCATCCACGACCAGTTCGCCGAGTTCTGCCACCGGCTGGCCGACCTGACCGGCCAGGACCTGGTGCTGCCGATGAACACCGGCGCGGAGGCGGTGGAGACCGCGATCAAGGTGGCCCGCAAGTGGGGTTACCAGGTCAAGGGGGTGCCGGACGGGCAGGCGAAGATCATCGTCGCGGCCGACAACTTCCACGGCCGTACGACGACGATCATCAGCTTCTCGACCGACGACGACGCTCGGGCGGACTTCGGGCCGTACACCCCGGGGTTCCAGATCGTGCCCTACGGCGACCTGACCGCGCTGGCCGACGCCGTGGACGACTTCACCGTCGCGGTGCTGCTGGAACCGATCCAGGGCGAGGCGGGCGTGCTGGTCCCGCCGGACGGCTACCTGCCCGGCGTGCGCGACCTGTGCAGCCGCCGCAACGTGCTGTTCCTGGCCGACGAGATCCAGAGCGGCCTGGGGCGGACCGGCCGGACGTTCGCGGTCGACCACGAGGGCGTCCGGCCCGACATGCACATCATGGGCAAGGCGCTGGGCGGCGGCATCGTGCCGGTGTCGGCCGTGGCCGCCAGCCGCGAGGTGCTCGGTGTGCTCAAGCCGGGCGAGCACGGCTCGACCTTCGGCGGCAACCCGCTGAGCTGCGCCGTCGCCATCGAGGTGATCAAGCTGCTGGAGACCGGCGAGTTCCAGCGCCGCTCGGCGGAACTGGGCGGGCTGCTGCACGAGCAGCTGCGGGCGCTGATCGGCCGGGGCGTGACCGCGGTGCGCGGGCGCGGCCTGTGGGCCGGTGTCGACATCGACCCGGTGATCATGAGCGGCCGCGAGGCGTCCGAGAAGCTGATGGCGCGCGGCATGCTGGCCAAGGACACCCACGGCGTCACGGTACGGCTGGCCCCGCCGCTGGTCATCGAGGCCGACGAGGTCCGCTGGGCGGTACGGCAGCTCGCCGAGGTCATCGGCGCCGCCTGACCCCTGGCTGCCCCGATCTGACCGCAGGCCGCGATCCATGATCGCGGCCTGCGGTCGTAAAGTCAGCTCAGAACCGCTGATCCGACCGCAGACGGCGATCACGCAGCCCGCAGCCAGCGATCACGCAACCGCGCCAGCCGACGATCACCGCATCCGCGTCAGAAGCCGGGGCTGTTGGGGCGGAACGCCATCGTCGGCGCCTCGCCGAGCACCGACGCCGAGTCGACGGGCCGGCTGCTGGCCAGCGCCCCGAGCCGCCCGATCTCCACCCCCGGGAACAGCTCCACGATGTCGGACACCCCCAGCTGCCGCGACGCGCCACGGCTGAGCTGGAGCTCCCCGTCCGCGGCCCCGCCGAGCCGCACGAGGGTGCCGTTCATGCTCAAATCGGTGATCGAGATCCCGGTCTGGGTGAGGGCGACCGACACGTGCGCCCGGCTGACCTTCGCGCGGGCGTCCTCGTTCAGCCACGGTCCGAGCTGCACGCCGCTCTGCCCCTGCCCGCCGTCGGGCGCGCGCCCGACCACGATCGGCGCGGCCGCGGTGACCACGAACCGGGTCCGGATCACGCCGTCGATGCGCACCGCGAGCACCTGCTGCGGCGGCCGCGGCCCGGCGTCACCGAGCGGGGCGTCGTGCCGGGCGCAGAGCGGCTGGCCGTTGCGCAGCCGGGGCACGGGCTGGCCGCTGCCGCGGCGGGCCGGGCCGAAACTGCCGCAGTCGGGGTCGGGGCAGTGCCACCAGCGGGCGGTGAGCTGGCGCCCGACCGGCGACGGGCCGTTCGGGACCGGGCCGCGCGGCTGGAGCACGGCGCCACCCGCGCCGGGCAGCGGCGACCACACCGCGGGCAGCGCCCGGGAGATGATCGGCAGGCCGGTCAGCTCGGAGATCTCCATGACGCGCGGGCCGGCGCCGACCGCGACCTCGACGGTGCCGTCGTCGGCCCAGCGGCGCATCACCATGCGCTCGTTGGAGGTCAGGTCCTGGTTCGACAGCAGCGACTTGTCCACCACGCAGTACGCCGAGACGTGCTCCTCGCCGACCTGGCGCGCCAGCGCGTCGACCACCATGCCCAGCCGCACCAGGTTGGCGGGGCGGCCGCCGTCCAGGTCGGCACAGTAGATCAACTCGCCCACGTCGAGGACGCCTGCGGCCAGTGCCGGGTCGGTGCCCAGACGCCGCTCGATCGCATCCAGTACGTGGCTGACCTCGAACCTCATGACCACAGACCCTAGGTTCGGGGCGCGACCTGCCGCAACCCGCAAACGGATCGTCAGATGCCACTCGGTGCTGTCGGCTTTGCGGCTGCGGCCGAGGTGGCGGCGCTGGTGGGGCCTGTGGGGCCGCTGGGCGTGGTGGGAGTCACTGCCTTGGCGGCATCGAGCACCCGCGCCTTCTCGGCGGCGAACTCGGCGTCGGTCAGCTTCCCCCGGTCGTGCAGGTCGGCCAGCATGCTGAGCTGCTGTGCGGTGTCGGTCGGCGCGTACTTCTGCACGAAGTCACGGCTGGCCTGATCCATCGCCTGCCGCTCCTGCGGGGTGGCGCCCGGCCTGCGGAAGATCAGGTAGATCAGGGTGCCGAAGAACGGCGCCAGGATCACCACGACGATCCACAGGGCCTTGAGCCAGCCGCTGAGGTCGTCGCGGCGGAAGATGTCCACGATGGCGAACGCCCAGATCAGCAGCAGCGGGATGAAGATCAGCAATAGCCAGAAGACATCCCAGAAGTCCATGTTGCCCCCTTTTTCGGATACCTCCTCACATTCTGGCAAGCAGTGGACGCTCCGGCGTCGACTTCCATGAATCAGCGCATCCGGCCCAGCGCGCCGCGCAGGCGGGCCACGTCGCGGCGGCGCCGCTCGTACGTGATCGCCAGCGTCAGCAGCACCGCCCCGCCGACCGCGATCGGCACCCAGGTCGGCGCCAGCCGCACCACCAGGAACAGCTCGTGCGCGGCCAGCACCAGCAGCACGCCGCCGCCCAGCACCACCGGCGCCTGCCAGCGGCGTACGGACCCGAAGACCACCACGAGCAGCGCGCCCGCGCCGAGCAGCAGCCGCCGCTGCACCGAGTCGCCGGTCAGCGCCCCGGCCAGGCTGGGCAGCAACGCCGCGACCAGCGCCGGACCGGCGAACAGCCAACTGGACAGGTCCGGCCGGGTCCGCGCGGCGTACAGGCCGACCGCCAGCGCCAGCGCCGCCACCGGCAGCGTGTACGCCTCGACGGTGCCGATGCCCGCCGACCGCAGCAGCAGGCACCACGCGACGGCCTCGCCCACCGCGGCCAGCGCCGCGCGCGGCACCCGCTGGGCGGGCGCCGCCGCGAGCACGGTCAGCCCGACCGCCACCCCCCACAGGGCCAGCACCAGCGCGCTCGGGCGTGCCGCGCCGTGGCACAGGGTCAGCGCCACCAGCGCCGCGGAGTGCGCCGCGGCCTCGACCGCGGCCCGCTGCGGGCGCACCCGGGGCAGGTGGGCCAGGCCGAGCAGGATCGCCGCCACCGCGAGCACCAGGTAGCCGGTCACCTGCGTGGGCAGCTCGGCGGCGCGACCGATCGCGTACGCCAGCAGCACCTTGGCGCCCGCCCCGGCCAGCCAGCCCGCGACGCGGATCGAGGCGGAGCGGCCGCCGAAGGCGACCACGGCCAGCGCGACGCTCAGCACGGCCAGCGCCGCGACGGTGGACCACTGCCGGGGCAGCGACCCCGCCAGCCCCAGCACCGCCAGCAGCACCCCGTACGCCGCCGCCGTGGCGGTCAGCGCGCCGAGGCGGCGCAGCGACACCAGCACGAGCAGGCCGGTACCCAGCAGCAGTTGCAGGGCGGCGATCACCGGCCACGGGGCGGGCCACGCGGCCAGCGCCGCGAACACCGCGACCAGCCCGACCAGGCCGCCGAGGATCAGGCCGTAACGGCGGCCCGACGGGCCGAACCAGGCGACCGCGGCGGGGGCGTACAGCGCCAGGGCCAGCACCGCGCTCCAGGTCACCGGGCTGAGCAGCGCCGGGCTGAGCCCGGCCCCGGCCGGGGCGCCGGACCAGATCGCGCCGAACCAGCCCAGCGGGGCGATGAAGACGGCATGGAGCGCGGCTGAGCACTGGAGCAGGCCGCCGGCGAACACCACCGCCGGGATCCAGCGCGTCCAGTTCCGGCCCGACAGCATCGTGACCGCCGACAGGGCGAGCACGCACAGCGCCGTGTAGACCTCGCGGGGCTCCGTCGCGGGCACGCCGAACGGCAGCGCCCACAGCGCGCCGACCAGGCCGCCGACGACGGCGTACGAGCGCAGCGGGCGCAGCAGGTACACCCAGAGCGGGCTGAGCAGCGCCGCGACCAGCAGCGCCCGGTGTCCGGTCAGGCCACCGGCGCCCGCCGCCACCGCCGTGGCGTGCACGGCGGGCGGGAGCAGCGCGATCGCGATCGCCGCGCCGAGGCCGCCGAGCGCCGGGGCGGCCTGTGGCAGCAGCCGGCTCGCCGCGGTGGCCAGCGCACCGAGCAGGACCACGCCGAGCAGCGCCACCGCCGACAGCAGCGGCGCACCGGCTCCGGCCGTCAGCGCGTGCGCACCCAGAGCCAGCGCGACCGTGCCCCAGGCCACGGCACCGGGCGCGGTCGGTCGCCACGGCGCGGCCGGGGCGGGCGGCACCGGGCCGCCGGGCATCGCACCGCCCGGCATCGCACCGCCGGGCACCGTGCCGCCGCCGAGCAGCGCGGCCCCCGCCGGGGTGCTGAACCCGGTGAGCATGATCCGCTCGCCGGTCGCGACCGCGTGACGGTCCTCGGCTCCCGCCGCGGCGGCGTCCCCGCCGGGCACGCCGTCGCCCGTGGCCTGGGTCGCCGCGAAGGCGTCGGTGAGCACCGCGAGCTGGTCCCGCGCCGCCGCAGCCGCCGGGACCGCGCTCGCCTGGCCGGTGGGCTCGGCGGCGTCGGGCGCGGTCGGGCGACCGGTGTCCGGGCCGGTGGCGGCGGGGGCGCTCGTCGCACCGCCGGTCGGCGCGGAGGTCGGCGGCAGGTCCACCGGAGCGGGTCCGGGCCGGGACAGCAGGGCCAGGGCCAGCGCCACGGCTGCGGTGGCCAGGTCGACGGCGACGGCGGTCCACGGGGTGAGCGCGGGGTGGCCGGGCAGGGCCAGGGCCAGCAGCGGCAGCGCGGGCACCAGGGTCCAGCGGCGCAGCACGCCGCCGCGTCCGGCCAGCAACCAGGCGGCCGCGGTGACCAGCAGCAGCGACAGGGGCAGCTGCCAGGCGTAGGAACCGTCGTAGGGCGCCGGGTGGGCGTTCCACCACGGCACCGCGTCGGCGAGCGAGTACAGACCGGTGAGCAGGGCCCAGCAGACCGCGCACACCGCGGGCACCACCAGCGCCAGCGCGGCGCCGACCCGCGCGCCGGTCGCGGCGGACGGTTCCCGGCGCGCCAGCGGGCCGCGCAGTTCCAGCGCCAGCACCGCGACCACGCCCGCGGCTGCCGTCAGCGCCAGCAGCCACTGCTCGGGCCACTGGGTCAGGGCAGGCCGGGCCAGGGCGGCAGCCAGCGCCGCCGCGAGCACCCCGGCCGCGACGCCGCGCCGGTAGGCCAGCCCGGAGGTGCCGGCAGGAACGGCCGCGGAGACGGCGGGGGCGACCGGATCGCGCACCCAGAGCCACGCCACCAGGACGGCGGCGACCGCGAGCAGCACCGCCGAGGCGCGCAGGGCCTGCGCGACGTTCTCGACCGCCAGCACCCACCCGCTCAGCGCGAGCAGCGTCGCGACGAGCAGGGCGAAACCGGCGGCCAGCGCCGCCAGCACCCGCCACACGGCCGCCGTGCCGGACGGCTGCCGCCAGGTCTGGCGCAGCAGCAGGTCGCCGAGGGCGACGGCGGCGAAGACCAGCGTCCACCCGGCCAGGCCGAACCCGGCGGGCACGAACAGCAGCGGCAGCGCGGGCTGGGCGGTGATCAGGGCGCCGAAGCGGGTCGCGGCCGTGCCGACGAGCCGGGAGTACGCGAACCCGACCGCGCTCGTCCCCGCCGCGACCGTGCCCGCGTAAACGGCACCGTGCCAGTGCTCGGCGATGCCGCCGAGGTCGACGTACCAGATGGCGTAGCCGTCGAGCAGGAGCAGGAGCAGGCCGAGGGCGGCGAAGGTCTCGGCGGTGGCGGTCAGGCCGCGGCGTCGCACCAGCGGCGGCACCGCGAGCACGGCCAGGGTCACCACGCCGAGGATGACCGCACGCCCGACCACGTCGAACGCGGCCCAGGCGACGGCGGTGAACACGATCGCGGCGATGCCCAGCAGCAGGCCGCCGAGCACGAACAGCAGGTTCTGCACGGTCTTCGTGCTCGCCTCGGGCTGCCCGCCCGGTCCGGCGAAGGCGCCCGGTGCCGGCGGGACGGCCGGTCCGGCGGGGGCCTGGGCGGCGGGGATCCGGGTCTGCTGGGTCACCACCGCGAGGTTGCGGCCGCGTTCGCGCGCCATGGCGGTGCGGACCGCGGTGGCGTGCAGTTCGCGCTGCCTGCGGGCGGTGGCGAGTTGCTGGGCGAGGTCCTGGTAGGTCAGGCGGGCCTGCTCGGTGCGCGGAGCCAGGTCGGCGATGCGCACGTCGTACGCGATGACCTCGGCGGCGTCGCGGTCCGGGGCGCGCCCGCAGCCGGGACACGGTCCCGCCAGGGTCGCGGCTGCGCCGCACATCGGACACGGATACGAGGACGGCTCGCTCATGGCAGACAGCATGGCGCAGGCGCGCCAGTCGTGAATCAGCCGCTCGGGTCGGGTACCCGACGCGCGACCGTCAGCAGCATCGTCAGCAGCGCGCCGACCGCGAACACCCACAGCGCGGTGGCCGGGGACGGGCGGGCCAGCAGCCACCATGCCAGCAGCAGCCCCACCAGCACCGCGATCGGCGCGAAGAACCGGCGGACGAACCGCCCGACGCTCCGGGCGGCGGGCTCGTCGCCCAGCGGCGCGGCGATGTGGTCCAGCCCCCTGTTGACCAGGGCACGCAGCCGCCGCGCCCCGGACGACGGCCCGGCCAGCACCGTCCACACCACCCCGAGCAGCACCACCAGCAGCACCGTGCCCAGGGCGTAGAGCAGGCTGCGGATCACGGTGTCGTAGACGTCGAGGGTCACCGTACGGTTGAAGCCGCGCGCCACCGCCTGCTGCGCGGCCCGGTCGCGGGCCACCTGGTTGGCGGCCAGCGCCACCCCCAGCAGCAGCGCGGTCAGCAGCAGGCTCATCAGCAGCCCGCGCCGGTGGTTCGGTGCGGCCCACACCGCGAACCCGAGCAGCACCAGCGCCAGGATCGGCAGCCAGGTCCCCCCGAGTTGCAGCAGCCGGACGTATTTCTGGATGGTCGGCAGCTGCTCGACCTGCGCCACCGGGTACGGGATGGACATGTCGGGGATGTGCGCGGCCAGGGTGAAGCCCCGGTCGACCAGGTTCTGCCGGGCCAGGGCGAGCACCGGGCCGAGGTCGATCACGACGGTGGCATCCTGCGTGTGTACGAAGCGGCCGTCCTGACCGGTGAGGATGTTCGCCAGCCCCTGATGCCCGGCCCGGTTCATCTGTATCCACACCGTCGCGAACTGCGGCGAGTGGACCACCTCGTCGACGATCCGGTGCACCTGGCCGGTCAGCCAGTTGGTGATCGCGGGCGTGACCAGATCGATGATCGATTGCGCGCGGGGCAGCCCCACCGCGTTCGCCAGGTCGCCCGCGAGCTTCTCGATCGGCAGCCGGGACATGACCTCGTGCGTCACCCGCTCGGTGACGGCGGCCTGCACCTGCGGGTCCTCGGCCAGTGGCGCGACGGTCTGCACGTACGCGTCGGTGTCGAGCAGCTGCGCCCGCGCGAAGCGGGCCAGCACCGAACCGGTGACCAGCGACGCGGACAGCAGCGCGAGCACGAACGCGAGCGCCCAGCGCAGCCCCCGCACCGCCTGCCCGCCCCGGCCTCGGCGCGGCTCGGGCGGCCGGGTTTCGCGGGGCACGGTCCCGGGCGGCGGCGGCCCGGCGGGCGGCAGCCCGAGCGGCAGGTCGGCGGGAGCCGAATGCGGCAGATCGGCGGGGGCCGGATGCGGCACGGCCGGATGCGGTGCGGCCGGGTCGACCGGCACCACCCGCGGCTCCTCGGGTTCGCCGGGGTCGGGCTGGGTGAGCACCCGGGGCGCCATCAGGCACCCAGCAGGCGGGACTTGGCAGCGGCGAACTCGGCGTCGGTGAGCGCGCCCGCAGCGTGCAGCTCGGCGAGCTGTTCGAGCTGCCGGGTCAGCACGCTGCCGGTGTCCGGAGGCGCCGGCCGCGCCGGGGCCGGGTCCTGCGCCGGCCGCGCCGACGCCGGTGCCTGCGCGGGCGGCGCCGACGCCGGTGCCTGGAAACCGGGCGTGATGGTGTCGGCGGGCGGCCGCTGCGCGGCGGTGGCCTGCTCGGCGGCCGCGCGCTGGGCGGCCTCCTGCTGCCTGCGCTGCTGCCAGCCGCTGACCGCCCCGGCGACCGCGGTCGCCGTGCCCGCCACCACCGCCGTACGGGCGGCCGTGCCGAGCAGCCCCGGCCGCCGCCGGCCCACCACCGGACGTCGCAGCATGTCAGCCTCCTACGCCAGCCGCCTCGATCGCGTCGACGACCGGGCCCGGAATCCGTTCGGCGAGCACGACCTCGCCGCCCGCGGCGGCGACCGTGGCGCGCATGCTGCGCAGCCACACGTGCTCGAACAGCAGCACCAGCGCGGTCGCGCCCGGTGTGATCGCCTCGGCCAGGTCGCGCACGTCCTGTTCGGAGATGAGCCCGTCGACGGCCTGGATGTCGGGGTCGAGCGCCTCGAAGTCGGGGTCGCCCTCGTACTCGCCGAGTTCGTGGGTGGTGACGGTGCCGTCGGCCGCCCGGGTCACGACCACCGTGTCGATGATCCGGACGATCTCCTGGTCGACGAGGCGGTGCAGCTCGGGGGCGAGCTCGCGGCCGGGCACCCGGTCGGGGAACTCGACGACGACGAACTCCAGCGGTCCCCGTGCCATCGCTGCTCCCTCGGTCAGGCGCCCCGTCAGCCGCCGTCGCTTCCCGAGGCTACTAGTACGAATCGGGAGAAATACGGGAGATTGCGAGATATCTTCGCACCATGGTCGACCCGTACGGTGATGCGGCGCTGGAGTCCGCCGCGCTGCGCAACTTCAAACGGATGGCGCTGGTCGGCGGCATGCTCTCCATCGCCATGGGGCTGGTGCTGCTGCTCTTTCCCGAGAGCACCCTGGCCGTCATCGCCGCCCTGATCGGCGTGCTGCTGATCGTCGTCGGCATCTTCCGGATCGCCGAGGCCTTCAGCAGCAAGGGCGCCAGCGGCGGCCACCGCGCGCTGATCGGCGTCATGGGCCTGGTGTTCATCGTGATCGGCATCCTCTGCCTCAACCACCTGCCCACCACGGTCAAGCTGCTGGCGGTGCTGCTCGGCCTGGCCTGGATCGTCAGCGGCATCGCCGAGATCGCGGCCGGGTTCACGCGCCGCCGCACCGGCTGGGGCAAGGTCGGCACGATCCTGATGGGCCTGCTCGGCGTGATCGCCGGTCTGATCATCCTGTTCTGGCCCGCGATCACCCTGACCGTGATCGTCTGGATCACCGGCCTCTGGCTGGTCGCCCTCGGCGTAGTCCAGCTGATCCTGGCCTTCACCTCAGGCCGCGCCGCCAAGAACGCCGCCATGACCATCCCCTGACCGCCCTGGGCAGCGCAGGGGAAGGGCAGTTTCGGGGAAAGTGCAGGAATCTTGGGCCGAGTTCGTGCACTTTCCCCGAAACTGCACGAACCACAACCCCGCGCCGGGACCGCGCGTCAGCGGCCGACGGCGGCCAGGTAGTCGCGGGAGGCGGCGTAGGCCTCGCTGACGCGGCGGCCGATCGCGGCGGTGTCGCGGTATGCCCACGGGCTCTCGTCGGCGCCGGCGCCGCCGGGCAGCACGTGCACCCGGACACCGTCGGGCACGGCGGCCAGCTCGCGGGAGAAGCGGACCCGGCGGGCGATCTCCATCGAGACGCTGGTCGCCTCCCACGGGCGCTGCGGCGGCTCCAGCGGCCGCTCCAGACGGCCCACCTGGAGCATGAACACCTCGTCGGCGCCGAGCCGGATCGCCTCGGTGATCGGGTACGACACCAGCCCGCCGTCCAGGAAGTGCTCCCCGTCGATCTCCACCGGCGGCAGCACGCCCGGCAGCGCGGCGGCGGCCAGCACGGCGGGCACGACCCGGCCCCGGTCGAACCAGTGCGCGTCGGCGCGCTCGATGTTCGCCGCGCACAGGTGCAGCGGCACGGGCAGGTCGGCGAAGGTGGTCTCGGGGCGGAAGGTCCGCTCCAGCAGCCGCTGCAACGGGGCGGGCGAGTGCAGGTGGGCGCGGGTGGCCAGGCGGCGGATCTGGCGCGGCACCGAGTCGCCGTACACCTCGCTGATCTCCGGGGTGGCCCACAGCCGCACCAACCGGTCGACGACCTCGGGTTTCGGCTCGGAGGCGACCAGCGCGGCGTTGATCGCGCCGATGGACAGCCCGACGACCAGGTCCGGGCGGATGCCGCCGCGGAACAGCGCGCGCAGCATGCCGACCTCGACGGCGCCGAGCACCCCGCCGCCACCCAGCACGAACGCGACTGTCCCCACGTCCGCCATCATGCATGATCCTGGCGTCCTCCGAGCCATCGGTGCAGCTCAGAGGACGCCAGGATCACAGTGCGCGGGTCACCCCGCCGGTCTTACAGCTTCAGCCACAGCGCGGGCACGTTCGGCGGCTCCCAGCCGACGATCGAGGTGTGCGGCTGGCGGCACTGGTACGTCGAGCCGCCGTAGGTCACCTTGGCCCCGGTCACGTACGCCACGTTCGGCGCCCAGGCCGGGGTGGTCCCGGGCGAGGTCGACGGGCTCGGCGAAACCGACGCGCTGGGCGAGGCGGACGGGCTCGGCGAGGCCGACCGGCTCGGGGACGGCGACGGGCTCGGGGAGCTCGACGGCGACACCGAGGGCGACGGCGACGGCGAGCCGCCGGTGCAGGCACCGAGGTCCACCCAGACCGCGGCGACACCGGGGGTCTCCCCCGTGGTCCACCACTGCGCCCGCCACGCGTGCCCGTTGTAGGACACCCGGTTGCCGCCGGTGTAGACCTTGCCGCTCTCCCACGCCGGGTCGGTGCAGGTGCCGGGCGGGGTGCTCGGCGAAGCCGAGGCCGACGGGCCGACCGAGGTCGACGGCGACGCGCTCGGCGCCACCCCGCCCCGGGCGTAGTTGACGGAGAGGCTGTAGCTCTGCCCGCCGAAGGTGAGCGTGTAGTTGGACGGGCTGCCGATCGGGAGCACGTAGTTCAGCGTGATCTCGACGTTGGCGCCCGGCGCGATCGACTGGTAGCTCGGGATGGTGACCTTCACGTGGTGGAAGTCGCCCTTGAGGCCGCCGATGTTGCTGCCGGTGTGGCCCGGCGTCACCGTCATCGCCCAGCCGGACTGCTGGCTCATCGTGCCCGGCGCCGAGGTGCCGTAGTCGAAGTCCAGCACCGTGCCGCCGGGGATGGTGGTGGTGGAGTTGTTGGTCAGCCGCAGCTTCGGGTTGATCGGGTAGTTCGAGTCGCCCAGCGCGAAGCCGTTGAGCGTCACGTCCACGTCGAGCGTCTGCGCGGGCAGTGCCGTGTTGGCCTTGCTCGCGCCGTACGCCGGGGCGGTGGCGAACTTCGCGGCGATCGCGTTGGTGAGCGTGTTGCCCATCTGGTACTCACCGGCGGTGGAGTTGAAGGCGTAGTCGCCGGCCAGCTCCCAGATCATGATGCCGCCGATGCCCTTGTTCACCACGTAGTCGGCCTTGGCGCCGATGGACTGCTCGTCCTCGGTGGACAGGAACACCTTCTTGGACGCGTTCCACAGCCACGGCGCGGCCAGGGCCGCCGAGTAGTTGCGGACGTAGGTGCCGGTCAGGTTGTCGTTCGGGTCCGTGGCCGGGGTCAGGCCGTACGCCGCGCGGTAGGAGCCGGCGATGCCGTTCTCCAGATTCTTGGCGTGCCACATCGGGTTGGAGCCGGCCGGCTCCTCGTTGCCCGAGGTGTCCAGGTCGTGCCACAGGTTGTCGATGCCGATCGCGCCGTTGCCGCAGGGGCTCTGCGTGCCGACGGGGCAGTTCGTGCTCTTGGGCGCGGTGCCCCACAGGCCGTTGTTGCCGCCGGTGACGCCCTGGAAGCCGCGGGTGTAGTACGGCACGCCGATGTTGATGCGGCCGCCCTGCACCGCACCGCGGTAGTAGTGGTACGCCCAGTCGGTGTTGAGGTAGCCGATGTTGGAGTACGCGCTGTAGACGCCGCCCGCGGTCAGCTCGTTGTCGGCGCCGTCGTCGTACAGCGACGCGTTCGGGCCGACGTACTGGTTCCAGGCGCCGTGCAGGTCGTACGACATGATGTTGATGTAGTCGAGGTACTGGGTGGCCTGGTAGGCCTCCATGCCCCGCAGCAGCCAGCCCGACGCGGGCGCGGCCACGGTCACCATGTAGTACTTGCTGTCGGAGGCGGCCGCGGTGTCCAGCTTGGTGCGCAGCGTCTTCATCAGCGTCTGGAACGAGGCGTTCAGCCCGGCCCGGCGCGCGTTGGCCTGCGTGAAGTCCATCGGGTTGCCCGCGTCCTTGTTGGACGTGGCGTACTCGTAGTCGATGTCGACGCCGTCGAAGCCGTACTGGCGCAGGAAGGCCACCACCGAGTCGGCGAAGGCGTTGATGCCGGCCGTGTTGATCGAGCCGTCGGCGTTGGTGGTCATCCGGTAGAAGCCGCCGGAGTCGATGTGGTTGCCCGCGTCGTCGAAGAAGCCGCCGGTCTCGGCCCAGCCGCCGACGCTGATCAGCGTCTTGACGTCCGGATACTGCTTCTTGAACTTGTTGAGCAGGTTGAAGTGGCCGGTGTACGAGTACGCCGGGTCCATCTCCGCGCCCGCCACGCCCGGCCACGTCATGTTGGTGGAGGCGTTGTTAGCGGCCGTCGGGGTGCCGATGGAGATCTTGTTCGCCCCGTCGACGTGCGCGAACGCGTAGTTGATGTGGGTGATCTTCTGCCACGGGATCTGGTTCACCAGGTAGGCCGGGGCGCCGTTCTTGCCCGTACGCCAGTTGGTGAAGTAGCCGATGATCCGGCGCGGGTGACCGGCGCCCATGGACTCGCGGCCGGTGGTGTCGTAGGCGTCGCAGTAGGGGACGGTGACGCCGGGAGTCCGGTAGAGACCGTCGGGGCGGCAGGCCTCCTGGTCGACGGCCGAGTTGGCGGTGCCGGCGAACGCGACCGCGAACGCGGTGGCGGCCAGGCCGGTCGCCGCGGCGACGAGCAGGTTGAGCAGCGGTTTGCGTTGCATGGAACTCTCCTGGGGCGTAGCGGTACCACGGAAAGCCAGAAACTCTGTTAGTAAAGTTTGCTAAAAATTAGACCCGTGACCCCGGTCACGCAAGAGTTGTCGGCCGATGTTTAACCGGACGTTAAGGTACGGCGAACCGCCTCGCCCGACCCGCCGTTCCCCGCCCCGTGAGGCCGCACCGACAGGGCGGGTTACGCGAGGGGGAGGCGGACGGCGAAGGTCGCGCCACCGCCGGGCGTCGGGGCGTACGTGATGGTGCCGCCATGCCCCGTGACCAGCGCCGCCACGATGGACAACCCCAGCCCGGAACCCGCCGCCGGGAAGCGGTCGTGGTCGCGGGCGCGCGCCGGGTCGACGCGGTAGAAGCGTTCGAAGATCCGTTCGGCGTGCTCGGGAGCCAGGCCCGGCCCCTGGTCGACGACGTCGAGCACGGCCCGGTCGTCCTCGGTGCCGACCCGGACCGTCACCGGCGTGCCCGGCGGGGTGTGGGCGAGCGCGTTGCCGAGCAGGTTGGTCAGCACCTGGCGCAGCCGGTCCTCGTCGCCGAGCACCACCGGCGCCTCACCGTCGAGCAGTTCCAGGCGCACCGGCCGGGCGGCCTCGCGCAGCTGGGCCGACTCGATCGCGTCGGCGGCCAGCGGCAGCAGGTCGACCGGTTCGCTGCGCAGCGGGCGCTGCTCGTCCAGCCGGGCCAGCAGCAGCAGGTCCTCCACCAGCAGGCCCATCCGGGTGGCCTCGGTCTCGATCCGGGCCAGCAGCGCCGACACCTCGGCCGGGTCGGTGACCACACCCTGCCGGTGCAGTTCGGCCAGGCCGCGGATGCCCGCGAGCGGGGTGCGCAGCTCGTGCGAGGCGTCGGCGACGAAGCGGCGCAGCCGCGCCTCGGACGCCGTACGCTCGCCGAAGGAGCTCTCGATCTGGGCCAGCATCGTGTTCAGGGTCCGCGACAGGCGGCCGATCTCGGTGCGCGGCGCGGCCTGTAGCGGCACCCGGCGGGACAGGTCGCCCCCGGCGATGATCTCCTCGGCGGTCTGCTCGACCTCGGTCAGCGGCCGCAGCCCGACCCGGATCATGTAGACGCCGAGCACGGTCGCCAGACCGAGCACGACCATGGTCACCACGATCTCGATCCCGCCCAGCCGGCCCATGGTGCGGGCGACGCCGGTGAGGTCGTACGCGATGACGACGCTGCCGTCGCCGCTGGTGCGCTCGGTGACCAGCACCTGGTAGCCGGGGTGGTGGCGTTCGGCCGAGTTGGCCGCGTAGAACGGCTTGTCCGCGCGCGACACCACGTCCGCCCGGTCGAGCACGGGCAGTTCGGGCGAGCCGCGCTGTCCCGGCCCGCGCAGCTCCTTGACGACCCGGCCGGTGTTGTCGCGGAACTCCAGCACGTACGCGTCGAACAGGGCTTTGCCCTTGGAGTTGGCCAGCCGGGCGAACTCCTCGGTGGTGACCTCGGCGGGCTCGGTCCCCGACATGGCCTGCGCGGTGAGGAACAGCTGCTCGTTGACCCGCTCGACCAGGTACATCCGCAGCAGCGCGACGCTGGTGAAGTCGGCGACCACGAATCCGGCGGCGACCAGCGCGAGCACCCCGGCCAGCAGCCGGGACCGCAGCGACCAGCGCTTGGGCCGTTTCAGGGCGGCGACCAGCTTCACGAGCGGGGCAGCCGCAGCGAGTAGCCGAAGCCGCGCAGCGTGTGGATGAGCGGCGGGTCGACGGTGTCGACCTTGCGGCGCAGCAGCGAGATGTACGACTCCACGATCCGCGCGTCGCCGCCGAAGTCGTAGCGCCACACGTGGTCGAGGATCTGCGCCTTGCTGACCACCCGGTCGGCGTTGGTGAGCAGGTAGTGCAGCAGTTTGAACTCGGTCGGGCTGAGCCGGATCAGCTTGCCCGCCCGGCGCACGTCGTGGGTCTCCTCGTCGAGTTCGAGGTCGGCGAAGCGCAGGGTGGAGTCGTCGCTGGGCAGGGCCGCCCCGGCATAGGTGCGCCGCAGCACGGCCCGGATGCGGGCGACGACCTCCTCCAGGCTGAACGGCTTGGTCACGTAGTCGTCGCCGCCGACGGTCAGGCCGGTGATCTTGTCCTGCACGCCGTCGCGGGCGGTGAGGAACAGCACGGGCACGTGGGCGCCGGAGGAGCGCAGGCGGCGGACCACCTCGAAGCCGTCGCAGTCAGGCAGCATCACGTCGAGCACGAGCAGCTCGGGCTTGAACTCGGCGGCCACCGCCAGCGCCTGGGCGCCGGTGGCGGCGGTGCGGACGTCGAAGCCCACGAACCGCAGGCTGGCCGAGAGCAGCGACACGATCGTCGGCTCGTCGTCGACCACGAGCAGCCGGCGCTGCTCTCCCTGCTCCGGCTTCATCGGCGTGCTCCTGTTCGTCGGCTGGCGGCGCCAGTGTGCCCGAACCGCCCCCGAGGTTGCCTGCACACAACCCGAATAAATGCTGAAAGTCACCGCCCGATGTGCCCAACACCTCCCCACTTGCCGGGCATACGGGCGTATCTTGGGACGCCGTTCGCCCGGTTGCCCGGCAACTCGGCGGATCTTGGAACGGACGTGGTGCGCGCCGGTGGCGGTGCCGGGAAACGTGACCGAGAGCACTCGCGGCTTTCGGCTCGCTTTCAGGTTCGGTTCAGGGTTCGTGCGCGTTGTCCTGGTTGACTGCGGTCGAACCTGGGCGTCCCCTCCCCTGCGGCCGCCCGTCCCCCGCTCACCAGCTGCACCATCCCCCTGGAGTCGAGATGTCGTTCCTGACCAGGCTGAGCCTCGCCAGTCGCGGGCTCGTCGCCCTGATCACCGTGGCGATCCTCGGTGTCGGCGCGTACGTGCTACCGCAACTGCGCCAGCAGATGTTCCCGGACATCCAGTTCCCGAACGTCTCGGTGCTCGCCGCGTACCCCGGTGCCACCCCGGAGATCGTCGAAAGCCAGGTCACCATCCCGATCGAGCAGGCGGTCGCGGGTGTGGACGGGGCCACGGGCGTCAACTCCGTCTCCCGCAACGGCTCGGCCACCGTCGCCATCACGTTCGACTTCGGCGTCGACGTCGACAAGGTCGAGGGCGACATCCAGCAGGCGCTCAGCCGCATCAGCAACCGCCTGCCCGCCAACGTCGAGCCCACCGTCATCGCCGGCTCGACCGACGACATCCCGGTCATCCAGCTCGCCGCGAGCGGCGCGGGCGGCGACGACCAGGAGCTGGCGCGGCGGCTGCGGGCTGTGGTGGTCCCGGCCCTGAACAACATCGACGGCGTACGCGAGGCGACGCTCTCCGGCGCCCGCGACCCGCAGGTCACCATCGCGCTCGACCCGGCCAAGCTGGCCGCGCGCGGGCTGACCGCGCAGTCCGTCACGACCGCGCTGACCGCCAACGGCGTGAGCATGCCGGGCGGCGTGATCAGCGACGGCGGGCTCAGCTACTCGGTGGCCGTCGGCGGCCGCTTCACCACGCTGACCCAGCTCGGCGACCTGTACCTGACCCCGGCGGCCGGTGCCCCGGGTGCCCCGGCGGCACGTCCGGCCACCGCGCCGGGTGCCAAGCCCGCCGCGCCCAAGCCGCTGACGCAGCTCAAGGACGTCGCGACGCTGGCCTCGGCCCCGGCCGCGGCCAGCCAGCTGACCCGCACCAACGGCCAGCCGAGCATGGGCGTCGGCGTCACCGCCAAGCCCGGCGCCAACGCCGTCGAGATCTCGCACGCCGTCAACGACAAGCTGGCCGAGCTCGCCGCGCAGCTCGGCACCGGCGGCGCGCTGCAGGTCGTGTTCGACCAGGCGCCCGAGGTGGAGCGCTCGGTCAGCAGCCTCACCACCGAGGGCGCGCTGGGCCTGGTCTTCGCCGTACTGGTGATCCTGGTCTTCCTGCTGTCGGTCCGCTCGACCCTGGTCACCGCGGTCTCGATCCCGGTCAGCGTGGTCATCGCACTGATCGCGCTGTACACCGGCGACTACTCGCTCAACCTGTTCACCCTGGGCGGTCTGACCATCGCCATCGGCCGCGTCGTCGACGACTCGATCGTGGTCCTGGAGAACATCAAGCGCCACCTGGAGTACGGCGAGCCGAAGAAGGAGGCCATCCTCACCGCGGTGAAGGAGGTGTCCGGCGCGGTCACCGCCTCGACCCTGACCACGGTCGCGGTGTTCCTGCCCGTGGCGCTGGTCGGCGGGTTCGTCGGGCAGCTGTTCGGCCCGTTCGGCCTGACCGTGACCGCGGCGCTGCTGGCCTCGCTGCTGGTGTCGCTGACCATCGTCCCGGTGCTGGCGTTCTGGTTCCTCAAGTCGCCGCAGGGCACCGCCGAGGAACTGGCCGAGATCCGCGAGCAGGCCGAGGCCAAGGAGCTGCGCAGCCTGCTCCAGCGGGTGTACGTCCCGGTGCTGCGCTGGTCGCTGGCGCACCGCGCGATCACCCTGGTGGTGGCCGCGGTCATCTTCTTCGGCACGGTCGGACTGGCGAGCCGGATCGAGACCAGCTTCATCGGCAGCTCGGGCAACTCGTTCTCGATCACCCAGCAGCTGCCGACCGGCACCGACCTGGCCACCACGGACGCGGCCGCCAAGCGGGTCGAGCAGGTGCTCGCCGACACCGACGGCGTGAAGTCGTACCAGGTGACCGTCGGCGGCGGCGGGAGCATGTTCGGCGGCGGCGCCCCGGACACCACCAAGGCCCGGTTCCAGGTCACCTCGGACGCCGACGTCGACCAGGCGCAGCTGACCGAGACCCTGCGCGGCAAGATCGACGCGCTGGACGACACCGCCGTGGGCGAGGTCGTGGTCGGCGCGGTGCAGGGCGGCTTCGGCTCGTCCAACATCGAGGTGTCGGTCAACGCGCCCGACGACGCCACGCTGCGCGCGGCGGCCCAGCAGATCAAGGACGCGCTGACGCAGCTGAACGGCCTGACCGACGTCGACAGCGACCTGTCGGCCAGCACCCCGCAGGTGCAGGTCGCGCTGGACCGCCCCGCCGCGGCGCGGGTGGGCCTGACCGACGCGGCCGTCGGCCAGCTGGTCAACCAGGCCTTCCGCGGCACGACGGTGACCCGCGCGGTCATCGACGGCATCGAGCAGCCGGTGATCCTGCGTACCGGCGCCGCCCCGGTCGACCTGGCCGCGCTGCGCGCGCTGCCGATCGGCGGCGGGCTGCGCCTGGACGACGTCGCCGACGTGACCACGGTCGCCGGCCCGAGCCAGATCAACCGGGTGGAGCAGGTCCGCACCGCCAAGGTGTCGGGTGCCCCGACCGCCGAGGCGCTGGGCACGCTCGGCACCGAGCTGGAGGCCAAGCTCAAGGAGCTGAAGCTGCCGTCGGGTGCGACGTACAAGATCGGCGGCGTGCTGGAGAACCAGCAGTCGGCCTTCGGTGACCTGTTCCTGGCCATGGGCGTCGCGGTCGCACTGGTCTTCATCGTGATGATCGGTACGTTCCGGGGCCTGGCCCAGCCGATGGTGCTGCTGGTGTCGATCCCGTTCGCGGCCACCGGCGCGCTGCTGGCGCTGCTGGTCACCGGCCAGCCGATGGGCCTGGCCGCCATGATCGGCATGCTGATGCTGGTCGGCATCGTGGTCACCAACGCGATCGTGCTGCTCGACCTGATCAACCAGTACCGCGAGCAGGGCATGTCGATCCGGGACTCGATCGTCGAGGGCGGCCGGCGCCGCCTGCGGCCGATCCTGATGACCGCGGCCGCGACCATCTTCGCGCTGCTGCCGATGTCGCTGGGGCTCACCGAGTCGTCGGCGTTCATCTCGCAGCCGCTCGCGGTGGTGGTGATCGGCGGTCTGATCACCTCGACGCTGCTGACGCTGGTGCTGGTGCCGGTCGGCTACTCCCTGGTCGAGGGCCTCAAGCAGCGGACGCGCAACCGCCGGGACCGGAAGAAGGGTGTGCGGCCCGTCGCCGCGCAGCCCGAGGCAGCGGTCGCCGCGCCGCGGCACGCCGCCCCGGACGCGGAGCCGGCCCTGAGCTGACGCCGCACGGAACTCTGCCCGCCCCGGGGCCGCCTCCCCGGGGCGGGCAGTTCCGTTCAGGAGGTGGCGACGCCCTGCGGGCCGCTGATCCGGCCGCCGACGGTCTCCAGGGCCGCCGGCGGGAACGCCTCGGTGCCACCGAGCACCCAGACCTCGTTGACCCCGGCCGACGACACGCTGAGCCAGTCGGCCAGCGGGGCGGGCAGCGCCGCCGCGTCGACCGCCAGCACCGGCCCGGCCTGCGACTGGCCCGCGGCGATGGCGAACGCCACCGGGTCGCTGCTGGAGACCAGGATCGGGCGCTTGACGGCTCCCGCGTACCGGTCGAGCAGCAGCGCCGCCGTCGCGGCGTCGTCGGCGCCCCGGACCTCGGTCGCCTTCAGCCGCGCGGGCCTGGCCGACCAGGCGGCCAGCGCGTCGATCGCGGTGCCCGCCGCGACCAGCTTCGCGTCCGGGCCCAGCTTCGACAGGAACGCCGCCGTCGCCGCGGGCATCTTCTTCCCGTCGGTCAGCAGCACCTTCACCCCGTAGTAGTCCCCGGCGTAGGACGCCCCGAGCGTGGCCGGGTCGCTCACGGAGACCAGCACGACGTCGGATGCGCCCTGCGGTTCGCCCGCGAGGGCGGTGGACGCCGCCAGGGCGAAGCGGTCCGCCGCCGACACGCGGTCCACCTCGAAGCCGAGCGTCTTGAGCCGGTTGAGCACGGCGTCGGAGATCAGCGACTTGTCGCCGACGACGTGGGCGTACGGGCTGCCGCCCTCCTTCGGCCGAATCGCACCGAAGATCCGCTTGATCTCGGCC
Source organism: Catellatospora sp. TT07R-123 (assembly GCF_018327705.1). Lineage (NCBI taxonomy): Bacteria > Bacillati > Actinomycetota > Actinomycetes > Micromonosporales > Micromonosporaceae > Catellatospora > Catellatospora sp. TT07R-123. The sequence continues at coordinate 3,828,479 of NZ_BNEM01000002.1, forward strand.
TCGACCTTGGCGTCGAGGTTCGCGCCGCTGTTCAGCAGGAACGCCGAGCGCCGCCCGGTCGCCATCCGCGCCCCCGCCAGCGCCAGCTCCGGCTTGGCCGCGGGCGCGATCACCAGGTCGGCGACGCGGTCGCACTCGCAGTTCATGTACGGCTCCTGCTGCGTCGGCCACGCCGCCCGCGACACCGCCAGCGCCGTGGCCACCGGGTCGCCGGTGGCCAGGCGGGTCACCCGGTCGGTCACCCGGCCGAGGAAGGTGGGCACGCCGGTGATCTCCGACAGCTTCGTCGCCGGGTTCTCCTTGGCACCCTTGGCCACCTGGGCGGGGATCGACTCCACCCCGGAGGCGGTGGTGTAGGCGACGCTCTTGCCGTCCGGCGTCCAGACCAGGTGCGTGGGCTTGGCGGCGCCGAACCCGATCTGGGTGGGCTTGGCCTTGTCCTTGGTCTCGATGACGCTGATCTGGCCGTTGGCGCCGACGAAGGCCACGTGGCTCCCGTCGGGCGACAGCGCGGGCTCGGTGCCCTCGGACAGCTTGAGGCCGAACGGCTCACGCTGGTTGAAGTCCACCACCCAGACCTCGCCGCCCTTGGCGCCCTTGTGCTGGAAGGCGATGTCCGCCGAGTCGTTGTGGGCCGCGCTGCCGGTCACCGTCGAGTTGCCGGTCTCCGCCGAGTCCGGGGCCAGGCTGGTCGGGACCTCGCGCTGCTGGTCGTACTGCATGCCGCCGTTGCCGTACACGGTGACGAGGCGGTCCTTGCCGCCGGAGGTCTCGGTGAACGAGATCTCGGCACCCTCCGAGATCCACGCCGGACGGCTGCGGTGCACCCCCGCCTTCGCCTTGGTCAGCTTCTTCAGGCCGGTCCCGTCGGGACGGGCCGAGGCGATGTCTCCGTCGCCGTCGACGAAGGCCACCCGGCTGCCGTCGGGCGACCACGCCGCGTCGGTGACCTTGGTGGGGAAGGTGACCGGCTTGCCGCCGATCTGCACCGTCTCGGTGCCGTTCGAGACCAGCAGCGTGCCGGCCTTGTACGGCGCAGTCCCCGCCGGCGCCGCGCCAGGCTCCGGGCTGGAGAACTCGGCCGACGGCGAATCCTTCGGACCGCACCCCGCCACCAGCGCGAACGAGGCTGCGACGACCGCGGCCCGCACCGCCCGGTCACGTCCGATCATTGCCCGCATGGGTTCCTCTTCCTGTGATCGTTTACCCCGGGGCAGCGTAGGCGAGAACCCTTCAAAAGAAGTCGAGCGAGGGGCGTCCGCGCTTGAATCCGACTCAAACGACCAGGGTCGATGACCCGGACGGTCAGCGGGGCGCGCGCCGCAGCAGCTCGCCGCACCGCAGGTCCGCGGCCGCCTCGTCGGTGCCGAGATACGCGGGTGCGGGCTCGGCCGGCCCCGGCTCGGCCGCGATCGCGGCGCGCAGCTCGTCGAGCTGCTCGGCGCCGACGGTGTGCGGGCGCAACCCCGCCGGGCCCGTGAAGCGGAACAGCACCATCCCGTTCTGCACCCGGAACGCGTAGTCGGCGAAGCCGGCCACGGCCCCGCCGCCGGTGCTGCGGTCGCCCCGGCTGGCGGCCAGCGTCGGGGTGACCGCGTCGTGCCCGCGGCGGGCGGTGGGATGGGCGAGGTAGGGGCAGGCCACGGCGGCGTACAGCATGCAGGTGCGGTGGCCGGGGGCTTCGGCGGTGGCGGCCGCGTTGGCGTAGCCGTCCGGCTCGGCCAGCGCCGCAGCGATCGCGTCGGCCTCGGGCCCGGCGACGACCCGCCACACCGGACCGGGCGCCATGGCCAGGCCGCAGATGGAGCAGCGGCGCTCGACCGCGCAGATGTACGTGCGGGCGATGCCGGTGGTGGCGAACCTCGGCTGCCCCCCGTCCCAGGGGGTGATCGCCGGGACCGGGTAGCCCCGCTCGTCGCGGGGGCGGGCGGCCACGGCGGGCGGCACGGGGATGTCGGACACGCGCACCGGGGCTTTGTACGGCCCCGGCCGGTCGCCCGTCAAGCCCGGGGCCGGAATGCGGAACGGCGGGCGAGCAGGCCAACCCCGATGGCCGTTGCTCGCCCGCCGTCCCTGTGGGGAGGAGGCACAGGTCTTGTGCGCCGTAGTTAGGACGCTTCGCCCAGCGTCACAGTTGCCGACATGGGCTCCCCGTTTCGGGTGAATTCAACAGTCACCTGCTGGCCGACGGTGCCCGACTGGACGGCGGAGACCAGGTCGTCCGAGTCGTTGATGATCCGCCCGGCGAACTTGGTGACGACGTCGCCCTTCTGCAGGCCCGCCTTGGCGGCCGGGCTGCCCTCGGTCACCGCGCTCACCGACGCGCCGCCGGTGTCCGCCGCGGTCACCGACACCCCCAGGTACGGGTGGCTGACCGGCTTGCCGTTCATGATCTGCTCGGCGACCGACTTGGCCTTGTTGCTCGGGATCGCGAAGCCGACGCCGATGTTGCCGTCGCCGGTGCCGTTGGTGGCGATGGCGGTGTTGATGCCGACGATCTCGCCCTTGGTGTTGACCAGCGCGCCGCCGGAGTTGCCCGGGTTGATCGGGGCGTCGGTCTGGAGCAGGCCCGACAGCGAGGTGCCGCGGCTCTCGCCGACCGAGATGGTGCGGTCGCGAGCGCTGATGATGCCCGCGGTGACCGAGCCCTGCAGGCCGAGCGGGCTGCCGATGGCCAGCACCGTGTCACCGACGGCGACCTGGTCGCTGTTGCCGAAGGTGGCGAACTTCAGGCCCTTGGCGTCGGCCTTGACCACGCCGAGGTCGGTGCGCGGGTCGGTGCCGACGATGGTGGCCTTGACCTTCTTGCCGTCGGCCAGGGTCACCGTCACCTCGCGCCCGGCCGCACCGGCCACCACGTGGTTGTTGGTGACGATGTAGCCGTCCTCGGTCAGCACGATGCCCGAGCCCTCGCCGGAGCCGGTGGCGATGTTGACGACGCTGGGCGACAGCGCGGCGGCGACCGCCGCCAGCGAGCCGCGGTCGATGACCGGAGCGGCGGCGGTGCTGCCGGTCGACACCGTGATCTTGCCGTCGTCGGCGTACTTGGTGGCGATGACGGCACCGGCGATGCCGGAGCCCAGGGCGAGCACCACCGCGGCGACGGAACCGATCGCGATCTTGGCGATGGTGCCGCCGAGGCCGCTGCCCTTCTGCTGGCCGCTGCCCGGCGGGGTCCAGGTGGCCCCGGCCGGGGTGCCGTACGCGTGCTGTGCCGGGTAACCGCCGACCGGGTAGCCGCCCTGCTGCTGGTAGCCGGGGTAGCCGCCGGTCGGGTAGCCGTGCGCGCCCTGGTACGGGGCGGCCGGCTGCTGGCCGGCCACCGGGTGCTGCGGGACCTGGCCGGACGGCGCCGCAACAGCGGGCTGCTGGACGGTCGGCTGCTGGGCGGTCGGCTGCTCCCCGGCCGGGCTCGACGCGGGCTGTCCCGCCTCGGGCCCGGCCGGTGTCGCCGGCACCGGGGAGGAAGGGGTGCCGGACGGCTGCGACCACGCCGGTGCGGGATCGTGCGCGGCCTGCGGGGCCGTGCCCTCGGCCGGGTACGCCGCGGGCGCGGCGGCCGGGTCCGGATGCGCTGCGTGGTTGCCCTCGGCCGGAGGCTGCGCACCGTACGGGGGCTTGTCGATCTCGCTCATGGTGATAAGTCTTCCCTGTGTGGCTGCGTTCGTTCTGGGATCGGTCTGGAACTTTTCTGTGAGTCGTCAGCGTTGCGCGCCCGCCGGCAGCGGCCCCGGCTCCTGATCGCCGGCTTCGTCGACATCATCGGCTTCATCGGCTTCGTCGACGAGGTCAACGAGTGGTAGCCGTACGCGGAACACCGCGCCCTGGCCCGGGTCGCTGTCCACCTCGACGGTGCCGTGGTGGGCCGCGACCAGCGCGGCGACGATCGCCAGCCCCAGCCCGGTGCTCACCTGCCCGTCGGCGCGCCGGGTCCGTGCCGCGTCGGCCCGGTAGAACCGCTCGAAGACGCGTTCGCGCTGCTCCTCGTTCAGGCCGGAGCCCTGGTCGGCCACCTCGATGACAGCCTGCTCCCCGTCGCGGCGCAGCCGCAACGCGACCGGCGTGCCGGGTGGCGTGTGCGCCAGGGCGTTGCTGGTGAGGTTGCCGAGCACCTGGCGCAGCCGGGCGTCGTCGCCGAGCACCAGCAGCTCGCCCGAGTCCGGGGCGACCGACAGCGAGATCTCGCGGGCCGGGTCCATCACCCGGGCGGCCTGCGCCGCCTCGACCGCGAGCACCCGCAGCTCGACCGGGGTGGGCCGCAGCGGGCGCTCCTGGTCCATCCGGGCCAGCAGCAGCAGGTCCTCCACCAGCAGGCCCATCCGCCGGGCCTCGTCCTCGATCCGCTTGACCAGCGCCGCCGTCTCCTCCGGTGCGCGTGCCGCGCCCTGGCGGTAGAGCTCGGCGAAGCCGCGGATGGTGGTCAGCGGCGTACGCAGCTCGTGTGAGGCGTCGGCGACGAACCGGCGCATCTTCTCCTCCGAGCGGCGCGCCCGGTTCTCCGACGCCTGGGCGGCCACGGCGGCGTCGCGAGCCGCGGACTCGGCCGCGCGGGCCGAGGTCTCCGAGGCGGCACGGGCCGTGAACGCGGTCTCGATCTGGGCCAGCATCGAGTTCAGCGACCGCGCCAGCGAGCCCACCTCGGTACGCGCCTGCGGCACGCCCTGCTCCGGGTCCGGGACGCGCTGGGTGAGGTCGCCGCCCGCGATCGCCCCGGCGGTCTTCTCGATCGCGCTGAGCGGGCGCAGGCTGCGGCGGACCAGCTCGGTGCCGATCATCGCGGCGAGGATGAGCACCGCGGCGCCGCCGTACACGTTGATCCAGAGCAGGCGGTGCAGCGCGTCGTCGATGGTCCTGGTCTGCTCGCCGACCACGAACACGTGGTTGCCCGGCAGCAGGTCGACGCGCAGCCGCCAGGTGGGCGCGCCGTCGCGGGCCTTGACGGTCAGGTACTCGCCGACCTTGCTGCGCAGGTCCTCGGGCTTGGCCGGCAGGACAGGCTGATCGGTCGGCGCCATGAAGGCGGTGCGCGAGATCGACCACGGACCCGGGTCGGCCGGGTTGACCACCAGCTCGCGCGGCATGGCCACCACGAACTCGCTGGGCAGCAGCACGATCTGGGTCTGCATGTTGCGGTTGTCGGCCAGGGAGCCCTGGATCTGCTCGCTGGCGGACTTCAGGTCCTGGTCCACCCGCTCGGTGAGGTAGCGGCGCATCGCGACGTGGCTGGCCACCCCGATCAGCACGATCGCGAGCACCAGCAGCAGCATCGTCTGGGCCACCAGCCGCACCCGCAGCGGCTGGTGGCGGCGCCACTGCACGAGCAGTGCCGGCACCCTCACGACGTGGGCTTGCGCAGCACGTATCCGACTCCGCGCAGCGTCTGGATCAGGCGCGGCGAGACGTTGTCGATCTTGCGGCGCAGGTACGAGATGTACGACTCGACGATGTTGTCGTCGCCCCGGAAGTCGTAGTTCCACACGTGGTCGAGGATCTGCGCCTTGGACAGCACCCGGTTCGGGTTGAGCATCAGGTAGCGCAGCAGCTTGAACTCGGTCGGCGACAGCTGCACCAGGTTGCCCGCGCGGCGCACCTCGTGCGTCTCCTCGTCGAGCTCCAGGTCGGCGAAGACGAGCTTCGGCGAGTCGGTGTCCTCGCCGTTGGTGCGGCGCAGCACCGCCCGGATGCGCGCGGTCAGCTCCTCCAGGCTGAACGGCTTGGTGACGTAGTCGTCACCGCCCAGCGTCAGGCCGCGGATCTTGTCATCGGTGGCGTCGCGCGCGGTCAGGAACACGACCGGCACCCGGCCGCGGTCGGCCCGCAGCTGCTTGATCACCTCGAATCCGTCGAGGTCGGGCAGCATCACGTCGAGCACGACCAGGTCCGGCCGCATCTTGGCGGCAGCGTCGAGCGCGGTCGCGCCGTCGCCGACCGCCTTCACGTCGAAGCCCGCGAACCTCAGGCTCGCGGACAGCAGCTCCAGGATGTTGGGGTCGTCCTCGACCACCAGCAGGTTCGCCTCCGGCATGACCCCATCGTGCGCCCGGAGTCTCTCCCTCCGCTGTGCAATCCCTGAACAGTTCCTGAGAACCCGGTCACGATCGGCGCCGCCGGAGCGCGGGCCCGGGTCAGCGGGGCGCCACGTGGATCTTTCCTTCGCCCAGCACGTACGCCAGGTGGCGCCGTGAGAAGACCGCGCGCTCGGGCGGCGACGTGGTCACGGTCACCCGCAGCGACCGGGCGGCCAGCACCCGGCGCAGCGACTCGATCAGCGTGTCGTCGCCGATGAACGACGCCGCCGGGTGGTTGTAGGTCAGGGTGAACGGCTGCACCGCGGCCCCGGCGTCCAGCGCGGCCTGGAAGAAGGCGCTGCGCCAGCGGACCTGGTGGGGGCCGCAGGTGGTCGTGCCCTCCGGGAAGACCTGGACCGTGTCGCCGGCCCGCAGCGCGGCCGCGGCCTGCGCCACCGTCAGCGGCAGCTCCCGGGGCCGGGCCCGGTCCACGAAGATGGTCCGCTGGCGGCGGGCGATCCGGCCGATCAGCGGCCACGCGCCCACCTCGGACTTGGCGACCATGCGCAGGCCGCGCGCCCGCCCGCTCAGGGCGACCACCACCACGATGTCGAGCCAGGAGACGTGGTTGCCGACCAGCAGCGCGCCCGGCGCGATGGGCGGCCCCTCGAACCGCAGCCGCACCCCCATGGCCCGCAGCAGCGCACGGGCCATCAGGTCCGCCCGCCACGGCAGCGCGATCCCGATCAGCAGCACCAGCGCGGCGGCCGCCACCCGCACGGCCTGCCGCGCCCGCCCGGCGCGGGCCTGCGGGGCGTTGCGGCACCGCGGCCCGCAGGCCGACACCGGCCGCCACAGGTCGTCGGGGACCTGCGGGGGTATGGCCCGAGCCCGGCCCGGGAACTGGGGACCGGCCGGGCTCACCAGCGACATGTACATGCCTATACCTAGGCCAGGAAGTGCTTCATGTAGCGCGGGTCGACCCGGTCCACGCCCAGCAGGACGTAGAAGTCGGCCACGCCGAACGCCGGGTCGTAGGCGGGCTCGCCCGCCACCCAGGCGCCCAGCCGCAGGTAGCCGCGCAGCAGCGACGGGGCCGCGGCGGCGGTCGCCGGCTTCTCGACGGCCTGCGGGGTCCACGGCAGCAGCGGGCGGACCCGCAGCTGCGGCGGGGCCAGGTGCTTGCGCGAGACGTAGTCCCACACCTGCGACGCCTGCGCGCCGCCGTCGGCCAGCGACACCGAGGCGCAGCCGGACAGCCAGCGGAAGCCCATCCGGTCGAGGTACTTGGCGATGCCGGCCCACATCAGGTTGATGACGGCGCCGGTGCGGTGGTCGGGGTGCACGCACGAGCGGCCGGCCTCGACCAGCTGGTCGCGCAGCACCAGCAGCGAGGTGAGGTCGAACTCGCTGTCGCCGTAGCGGCGGCCCAGCCAGATCGCCCGCTGCGGCGGCAGCAGCCGGTACGTGCCGACGACCTCGCCAGTGCGGTCCTCGCGCACCACCAGGTGGTCGCAGTAGGCGTCGAACTCGTCCTGGTCGAGCCCGCTCGGGTCGAGCTGGGCACCCATCTCTTCGGCGAACACGCGGTAGCGCAGCCGCTGGGCCGCCTCCACCGTCGCCGCATCTCCCGCGATCAACGCGGAGTAGCCCGTAGGGGCTGCGGTCAACAACATCTGCGTCATGTGCATTGTGTAGAAGCGCTGGATAAAGCCTGTACCTGCGATGGGTGACGGGCACGTGAAGAGTGAAAGGCTTATGGGCATGACCGAGCACATCGTGATCGACGCCGATCGCACCGGGCCGCCCGCCACGGGCAACGGCGGCTGGACCAGCGGACTCGTGGCCGAGAAGGTGGCCGCGCCCGGCGGGACCGTCGAGGTGACGCTGCGGCAGCCGCCGCCGGTGGGCGTGCCGCTGGCCGTGACCGCCGAGGACGGCGGCTGGGCGGTGCGCGACGAGGGCGGGCTGCTGGTGGCGACGGCGGCGGTACGCACCGCGGAGATCGAGCCGGTGCCGCCGGTGAGCCGCACCGAGGCGCTCGCCGCGACCGGCCGCTACCCCGGCCACGCCGGCCACCCCTTCCCCACCTGCTACGTGTGCAGCCCGCAGCGGGCCGACGGCCTGCGGATCTTCCCCGGCCCGCTGCCGGACGGCCGCACCGCGGCGGCGTTCACGATGCCGCCGCAGGTGTCCGTGCCGGTGGTGTGGGCGGCGCTGGACTGCCCCGGCGGCTGGACGGTGCTCACTGCCGCGCAGCCGTTCGTGCTGGGCCGGATGGCCGCGGTGGTCGACGCGCTGCCGGAGCCGGACGACGAGTGCGTCGTGACGGGCGCCCTGGTGCGGCGCGAGGGGCGCAAGGCGCTGGTCCGCACCTCGCTGTACGCCGCCACCGGCGCCCTGCTCGCCCGCGCCGAGGCCACCTGGATCGCGGTGGCGTAGCACACATTCACCCCGGTGCGCCCGCGATCCCGGCTGTCGGGACTGTGTCATGCGACACGGAGGCCTGCCGCCCGTGCTCGGGCGTACGGCAGCGCGTAGCCTGGGACGCGGTTTTCTGAGTACTCGTTAAAGACATGCGGAAGAGGCGAAAGTACCCGTGTCGACCCAGCAGAGCTCGGGCACCGGCCCAAGCGGTCGCTCAGTGCAGGACAACCCGCTCGCGAGCTTCGGCCCGAACGAGTGGATCGTGGAGGAGATGTACCAGCGGTACCTCGCCGATCCCACCAGCGTCGATCCCGCCTGGCACGATTTCTTCGCCGACTACAAGCCGGCCGACGGCGCGGCGCCCGCGAGCGCGAAGCCCGCCGCCAAGGCCGCCGCGCCCGCGCAGCCCGCCGCCCCGGCCGCCCAGCCCGCCGCCCCGGCCCCCGCGCAGGCCGCCCCGGTGCAGGCCAAGCCGGTCGAGAAGGCCGCCGCGCCGAAGGCCGCGGCCCCGGCCGAGCCCGCCGGCACCACGATCGTGCCGTTGCGCGGCATCGCCGCCAAGATCGTCGAGAACATGGACGCCTCGCTGGAGGTGCCCACCGCGACCAGCGTGCGCGCCGTCCCGGCGAAGCTGCTGTCGGACAACCGCATCGTGATCAACAATCACCTGCAGCGCGGTCGCGGCGGCAAGGTCAGCTTCACCCACCTGATCGGGTACGCCCTGGTCCGGGCGCTGGCCATGCACCCGGAGCTGAACAACCACTTCGGCCAGAACAACGGCAAGCCCGCGATGGTCGTGCCCGCGCACGTGAACCTGGGCATCGCCATCGACCTGGCCAAGCCCGACGGCTCGCGCACGCTCGTGGTGCCGTCGATCAAGACGTGCGAGACCATGGACTTCCGCCAGTTCTGGCAGGCGTACGAGGACGTGGTCCGGCGCGCCCGCAAGAACGAGCTGACCATGGACGACTACAGCGGGACCACCATCTCGCTGACCAACCCGGGCGGCATCGGCACGGTGCACTCGATCCCGCGCCTGATGCAGGGCCAGAGCGCCATCATCGGCGTCGGCGCGATGGAGTACCCGGCGCCGTTCTCCGGCATGAGCGACGCCCAGCTGGCCGACATGGCCGTCAGCAAGATCATCTCGCTGACCAGCACCTACGACCACCGGGTCATCCAGGGCGCCCAGTCCGGCGAGTTCCTGAAGGTCATGCACGAGCTGCTGCTCGGCGAGCACGGCTTCTACGACGAGATCTTCACCGCGCTGCGCATCCCGTACGAGCCGGTCCGCTGGATCCGGGACATCGCGCACACCTCCGAGGGCCAGATCGACAAGGCCGCGCGGGTCATCGAGCTGATCCACTCCTACCGGGTCCGCGGCCACCTGATGGCCGACACCGACCCGCTGGAGTTCCACATCCGCAAGCACCCGGACCTCGACGTCCGCGAGCACGGGCTGACCCTGTGGGACCTGGACCGCTCGTTCCCGGTCGGCGGCTTCGCCGGCAAGGACACGATGAAGCTGCGCGACATCCTGGGCGTGCTGCGCGACTCCTACTGCCGCCGCGTCGGCGTGGAGTACATGCACATCTCCGACCCGGAGGAGCGCCACTGGATCCAGACGCGCGTGGAGCAGAAGTACACCAAGCCCACGTCGGAGGAGCAGAAGCACGTGCTGGGCCGGCTCAACGCCGCCGAGGCGTTCGAGACGTTCCTCCAGACCAAGTACGTCGGCCAGAAGCGGTTCTCGCTGGAGGGCGGCGAGTCGCTGATCCCGCTGCTGGACGAGGTGCTCCAGGCGTCCTCCGAGGGCGGCCTCGACGAGGTCGTCATCGGCATGGCCCACCGCGGCCGCCTCAACGTGCTGGCCAACATCGTCGGCAAGCCGTACGAGAAGATCTTCGGCGAGTTCGAGGGGCACCTCGACCCGAAGACCGCGCAGGGCTCCGGCGACGTCAAGTACCACCTGGGCATGACCGGCAAGTTCACCAGCCCCGACGGCGCCTTCACGACCACCGTGTCGCTGGCGGCCAACCCGTCGCACCTGGAGGCCGTCGACCCGGTGCTGGAGGGCATCGTCCGGGCCAAGCAGGACCGGCTCGACCTGGGCCTGCAGGGTTACACCGTGCTGCCGCTGCTGGTGCACGGCGACGCGGCGTTCGCGGGCCAGGGGGTCGTCGCCGAGACGCTGAACCTGTCCCAGCTGCGCGGCTACCGCACCGGCGGCACCGTGCACGTGGTCGTCAACAACCAGGTCGGCTTCACCACCGCCCCGGAGTACAGCCGCTCCTCGCTGTACAGCACCGACGTCGCGCGCATGATCCAGGCGCCGATCTTCCACGTCAACGGCGACGACCCCGAGTCGGTCGTCCGCGTCGCCCGCCTGGCCTTCGACTACCGCCAGGAGTTCAACAAGGACGTCGTGATCGACCTGGTCTGCTACCGCCGCCGCGGGCACAACGAGGGCGACGACCCGTCGATGACCAACCCGCTGATGTACAAGATCATCGACACCAAGCGCTCGGTCCGCAAGCTCTACACCGAGGAGCTGATCGGCCGGGGCGACATCACCGTCGACCAGGCCGAGGAGGCGCTGCGCGACTACCAGACGCAGCTGGAGACGGTCTTCAAGGCCACCCGCGACGCCGTCGCCGGGGTGTCCAGCCGCCTGACCCGCGCCCGCGAGGTGCTGCCCGAGCCGACCGTGGCCACCGCGGTCCCGGCCGACCTGGTCCGCCGCATCGGCGAGGCGCACACCTCGCCGCCGGAGGGCTTCACCCCGCACAAGCGCATCCAGCAGCTGCTGGAGAAGCGCGCCAAGATGGCGGTCGAGGGCGAGATCGACTGGGGCTTCGGCGAGATCCTGGCGTTCGGCTCGCTGCTCTCGCAGGGCGTCACCGTGCGCCTGTCCGGCCAGGACAGCCGCCGCGGCACGTTCGTGCAGCGCCACGCCGCGATCGTGGACGCGCTGACCGGCGGCGACTTCCTGCCGGTCAACACCGTGGCCAGCCCCGAGGCCCGCTTCCACGTGCAGGACTCGCTGCTGAGCGAGTACGCCGCGATGGGCTTCGAGTACGGCTACTCCGTCGAGAACCCCAACGCGCTGGTGCTGTGGGAGGCGCAGTTCGGCGACTTCGTCAACGGCGCCCAGTCGGTGATCGACGAGTTCATCAGCTCCGGCGAGGTCAAGTGGGGCCAGCAGTCCAGCGTGGTCGTGCTGCTGCCGCACGGGCACGAGGGCCAGGGCCCGGACCACACCTCCGGCCGCCCCGAGCGCTGGCTCCAGCTCGCCGCCGAGGACAACATCCGCGTGGCGATCCCCTCGACGCCCGCCAGCCACTTCCACCTGCTGCGCCGCCAGGCCCTGTCGCCCAAGCGCAAGCCGCTGGTCGTGTTCACGCCCAAGTCGCTGCTGCGCCACCGCCTCGCGGTGTCCTCGGTGGCCGACTTCACCACCGGCACCTTCCAGCCGGTGCTGGGCGAGACCGCGCAGCTGGACGCGGCGCAGGTCAAGCGGGTGCTGTTCTGCTCGGGCAAGGTCTACTACGACCTGGTCCAGGCGCGGCAGGAGCGGGGCATCACCGACACCGCGATCATCCGGCTGGAGCAGCTCTACCCGCTGCCGGTCGAGGAGGTCAAGGCGGAGCTGGCCAAGTACCCGGCGGCCGAGGACTTCTGCTGGGTGCAGGAGGAACCGGCCAACCAGGGTGCCTGGTCGTTCGTGGCGCTGAACCTGCTGGAGCACCTGGACGGGGTGCGCATGCGCCGCATCTCCCGCCCGTCCGCGGCCGCCCCGGCCGTGGGCTCCACCAAGCTCCACGACGTCGAGCAGTCCGCGCTGATCGAGGCGGCGCTCCCGCGCCCGGCCTGACCCTTTAGGCGATGATCGCCGTTTCGGGTCACTGGACGCAGTCAGAACGCGTCCCGTGACCCGAAACGGCGATCTCCATATCCGGAGGCACACGATGTACTTCACCGATCGCGGGATCGAGGAGCTGGTCGAGCGGCGGGGGGATGAGCAGGTCACGCTGGAGTGGCTGGCCGAGCGCCTGCGCGACTTCATCGACCTCAACCCGGAGTTCGAGATCCCGGTCGAGCGCTTCGCCACCTGGCTCGCCCGCCTGGACGACGACGAGGAGTAGGCCGGGTCGGCCATCCTCGACCGGCGGGACGGCCCGGCGGCTAGCGTGGACAGGGTGGCGGGACGGCCGCGCACCCTGAGCCTGTGGCCCGTGCTGCTGATGGCGGCCGTGGCGGCCGCGCTGGCCGGGTTCCTGGCATACAGCGCGGCGCGGGTGCGCATCCCGTACGGGATCTTCCAGCACCCGCCCCTGTACGGCTTCTGGCGCCCCGAGCTGCCCAGCTCGGCGCTGCTCATGATCCCGGCCGGGCTGCTGCTGACCGGGGTGGCCGTGCTGGTCACCTCGGTGCGGTTGCCCACCTGGGCGGCGCTGGTCCTGGTGATCGCGGCGGGGACGGTCACCGCCGCCGCGGCCGACCTGATCCGGGGCGACCCGTCCCACCTGGTCCGGGGCCTGTCCGAGGGACTGGTGGAACACCGCTACTACTACCCGGCCGACCAGCACTTCGTACGCGAGCTGGGCATCCGGGGGTTCGTGGCGCAGCAGCCGCACCTGGTGCACCTGTTCCGGGCGTACAACTCCAGGACCCATCCGGCCGGGATACACCTGCTGCTGAACGGGCTGTTCCAGGGGCTGGGGCCGCACCCGCTGCGCATCGCCACGGCGGTCGCGGCCATCGGCATGACCGCGGCCGCAGGCGCCTGGGCGATGGGGCGCACGCTGGGCGGGGAGCGGGCGGGCCGGATCGCGGCGGTGCTGTTCGCGGCCGCGCCGGGGCCGCTGCTGCTGGCGTACACGATCATGGACGCGGTCTACGCCACCGTCATGTCGGCGGCGGCCGCGCTGCTGATGGTCGCGATCCACCGGCGCTCGGCCCGGCTGGCGGCTGCGGGCGGGGCGGTGCTCGGCGTGAGCGCCCTGCTCACGTACGCCACGGTGTTCCTGGTCCTGGGCGCGGTCGCGGCCGTGCTGATCCAGCTGCCGGGCCCGCGCGCGGCGCTGCGCCTGCTCGCGGCGGCGGCGCTGGGCGGCGCGGCGGTGCTCGCGGCCGCCCGGATCACCCTCGGCTTCGACCTGCTCGCGCAGTACCGGGCCGCGCCCCCGTCGGGGCGGCACTGGACGCCGTACTGGCTCGCGGGTGCTCCGGCGGCCTGGCTGGTCTGCGCCGGGCTGCCCATCGCGGCGCTGGGGGTGCTGGGACTGGTGCGCCGGTTCCCGCCCGCCCGCGCGGCCGTGCTGCCCGCCGCCGTCGTCCTGATCATGGTGGTGTGGGCGGCCCTGCCCAGCTCGGTCACCCGGCTGCGGCCCGGCGAGGTGGAGCGGACCTGGGCGTTCCTGTATCCGATGCTCGCCGCGACCGCCGGGGTGGTGGTGGCCCACTGGACCCGGGCCGCGTCGCGCCGGACCGCCGCCCTGGTCGTCGCCGGGCTGGTCGCGCTGTCCCTGCTGCAGACCACTGCGATCCAGGCACTGTGGGACAATTTCCTGTGATCCGGTGCGCCGGATCGCGCCATGCTGGGGGCCCTCGGGCGCGGCACCGCCGCCGCCGACCGGGGCCGCCTGCCGTCGTAGGGTGGGTGCGGAGGTCGTCATGGCTCGTGGCGTATACGTGACCGGCGTGGGCGCCGGCGGGGGCAAGTCCGCGGTGGCACTCGGCCTGGCGGAGGTGCTCAGCCGCCGGGTGCGCCGGCTGGGGGTGTTCCGCCCGCTCACCCGCGAGGGTGACTCGGCCGATCCGGTGGTGGCGCTGCTGCGCAGCCGCTACAGCAGCGCGGGCGCGGCCGGACCGAGCTACCAGCACGCTTCGGCGCTGCTGGGCGCGCACCGGATGGACGACCTCGTCGGCGAGATCCTGGAGCACTACCACCAGCTCGAACGCGCCTGCGACGCGGTGATCGTGGTGGGCACCGACTTCGGGCGCACCCTCGGCGACGGACCGGACGAGCCCGCCCTGCCCGACGAGCTCGGCCTGAACCTGCGCATCGCGGGCGAGCTGGGCGCGTCGGTGCTGCCCGTGGTCAACGGGCACGGGCACGACGCCGTCGAGCTGGCCGACGCCGTGCGGGCCGCCTACTACGCCTGCAACGACCTGCCGGTGCTGGCCGTGGTCGCCAACCGGGTGCCGGAGCACGTGCTGCCGCTGCCCCCGGCCGGCCTGCCCGTCCCGGTGTACACGATCCCGCAGCTGCCCGCGATCGCCGCTCCGACCATGGCCGAGGTCGCCGCCGCGCTGCACGCCGTGCCGGTGCACGGGGCGACCCCGGGCGCGCTGGCGCGCGACGTGGTCAGCGCCGTGGTCGGCGCCGCCTCGGTGCCGACGTTCCTGGACCACCTGCGGGACAACTGCCTGGTGGTGACCCCGGGCGACCGGCCCGACCTGATCGTGGCGACGTTCGCGGCGCACCTGGGCGGCCAGGCGGCCGTGGCCGGGCTGCTGCTCACGCTGGGCATCGAACCCGACCCGCGGGTGGTCGCGCTGGTCAGCCGGTTCCGGGTCGAGTTGCCGATCTTCACCGTATCGTCGGACAGCTACGACACCGTCGCGGCGCTGACCGGCCTGGAGGGCCGCCTGCGCGCCGACAACCAGCGCAAGGTCGACGCGGCCCTCGGCCTGTTCGAGTCGCACGTGGACACGGCCGAGCTGGCCGGACGGCTCGACCTGTCCCGGCCCGACCGGGTCACCCCGCTGATGTTCGAGTACGAGCTGATCGAGCGCGCCCGCGCCGACCGCCGCCACGTGGTGCTGCCCGAGGGTGTCGAGGAGCGCATCCTGCGCGCCGCCGAGGCGCTGACCCGGCGCGGCGTGTGCGACCTGACCCTGCTCGGCCCGGTCGACCAGATCGAGCAGCGGGTCCGCGAGCTCGGCCTCGACCTCGGCGACGCGCGCCTGGTCAACCCGGCCGACTCCCGCTGGCGCAACGAGTTCGCCCTGGAGTACGCGCGCATGCGCGCCCACAAGGGCATGACCCGCGACATCGCGTACGACCTGATGACGAACGTGAACTACTTCGGCACCATGATGGTCCACACCGGGCGGGCCGACGCGATGGTCTCCGGCGCGGTGCACCCGACCGCCGACACCATCCGCCCCGCGTTCGAGATCATCAAGACGCAGCCGACCGTCTCGGTCGCCTCCAGCGTCTTCTTCATGTGCCTGGCCGACCACGTGCTCGTCTACGGCGACTGCGCGATCAACCCCGACCCGACCCCGGAGCAGCTCGCCGACATCGCGGTGTCGTCGGCGGAGACCGCGGCCCGGTTCGGCGTCGAGCCCCGGGTGGCGATGCTGTCCTACTCGACCGGCGGCTCCGGCACCGGCGCCGAGGTGGACAAGGTGGCGCTGGCGACGAAGCTGGTCCGCGAGCGGCGCCCCGACCTGCCGGTGGAGGGCCCGATCCAGTACGACGCCGCCGTCGACCCGACCGTGGCCGCGACCAAGCTGCCCGGCAGCGAGGTGGCGGGCCGGGCCACGGTGCTGATCTTCCCCGACCTGAACACGGGCAACAACACGTACAAGGCGGTGCAGCGCTCGGCGGGGGCGGTGGCGGTCGGCCCGGTGATGCAGGGCCTGCGCAAACCCGTCAACGACCTGTCGCGGGGCGCCACGGTGCGCGACATCATCTCCACCGTGGCCATCACCGCGATCCAGTCGCAGGTGGCCCTGTGAAGATCCTGGTGCTCAACTGCGGCTCCGCCTCGGTGAAGTGGGGCCTGTTCGCCGACGGGGCCGCCGTCGACGGGGGCCTGATCGACCGGGTGACCAACCACGCGCAGGCGCTGCGCGAGCTGATGTTCGAGGTCGACTCCAGCGGACTGGACGCGGTCGGGCACCGGGTGGTGCACGGCGGGCTGCGCTTCACCACCCCGACGCTGCTGGACGACCAGGTGGTCGAGGCGGTCACCAAGCTGGTCCCGCTGGCCCCGCTGCACAACCCGATCAACCTGCTCGGCGTGCAGATGATGCGGCAGCTGCTGCCGGACGTCCCGCAGGTGGCGGTGTTCGACACCGCGTTCCACCGCACCATCGCCCCGGCGCAGTCGACGTACGCGATCGACGTCGAGGTGGCGCAGGAGAACGGGATCGCCCGCTACGGCTTCCACGGCACCTCCCACGCGTACGTGTCCCGGCGTACGGCGGCGCTGCTCGGCAAGGACCCGGCCGAGGTCAACGTGATCACGCTGCACCTGGGCAACGGCGCGAGCGCGTGCGCCGTACGCGGTGGGCTCAGTTTCGCCACCAGCATGGGCCTGTCCCCGCTGGAGGGCCTGGTGATGGGCACCCGCAGCGGCGACATCGACCCGGCCGCCGTGTTCCACCTGCACCGGCACGCCGGGATGGGCTTCGACGCGATCGAGGACCTGCTCAACCAGCGCAGCGGCCTCAAGGGCCTCTGCGGCGACAACGACATGCGCGAGGTGCTGCGCCGCCGCGCCGAGGGCGAGGACCGGGCCGCGCTGGCCTTCGACGTGTACTGCGCACGGGCCACCGAGTACGTCGGGGCGTACTACGCGCTGCTGGGGCGCGTGGACGCGGTCACCTTCACCGCCGGGGTGGGCGAGAACGCCGCGCCCGTGCGCGCGGCCGTGCTGGCCGGGCTGGAGCGGCTGGGCATCGCGGTCGACCCGGCCCGCAACGAGGCGCCCGGCCGCGAGGAGCGGCTCATCTCCCCGGACGGCGGCGAGGTCGCCGTGTGCGTCGTGCCGACCGACGAGGAGTGCGAGATCGCCACCCAGACCGAGGCCGTGCTGGCCCGTACGCAGTAAAGGCGGCGGGCCGTGAATCGGCCCGCCGCCGTGTTTCCAGTAGGGTCTCGCGGCATCAGTCCGGGATCTTCAGCACCCAGCCGATGTCGATCTGGTTCGGGTCGGCGATGTTGTTCGCCTTGGCGATCTTCATGTACTGGCGCCCGTCGCCGTAGTAGTTGGCGGCGATGTCCCACAGCGTGTCCCCGGCCTTGACCCGGTAGGTGCGCTCCTGCGCCTGCTTGGCCTTGGTCGTGGCGGCGGCGGGCTTCGCCGCGGGTGCGGCGGCGGGCTTCGCGGGCGCGGCCGGCGCCTCGGCGACCGGGGGCGCCACCGGAGGCGGTGCGGGCGCGGCAGCGGGCGGAGGCGGGGCCGCGGGCGCCTCGGCGGCCGGCGGGGCCTCCTCCTTCTTCTTCTTGCCCCACTTGAAGGGGTTCATGAAGCCTGCGGCCTCTTGTTCGAGCTTCTCCAGCCCGCCTTCCTTGTCCTGCTCCTGCGACATGCGAAGTACCCCCGTACTCGGGCTCGTCAAGCCGTACGAGCCTCACATTAGCGCTGGTCGGACGGTGCTTGGCGGGGTTCGGCGGATACGGGGGCGGCGGGGGCGCCGATCTGTATGGGGGCGGATGGGTCGCGAGATCACTGCAGTTTCGGGGAAGTTGCCGGAATCTTGGCTTGCGTTCGTGCACTTTCCCCGAAACTGCACGATCGCTTCAGGCGGGTGGCTCTGTCGCGGATGGGCGCGATGACACCAGAGGGTGCCGTGAGCTGGTCCGGAGTTGCGGTCCTATTGCGACAAAGCTACATTGATCAGGTGACTACGTCGACATTGTCGACAACATGTCCTCGCCGTGGGGACCCGATGCGAACGGAGAGATCGTGGCAATCACCGAGAGCGCGCCGTACCGGCTCCGGCTGGAGCTGCTGCCCGTGGGGCAGCTGCTCGACGTGACGTTCCGCAATGGCCTGGTCAAGCTGGGTCGGCTGGGCATCGCCAGCCGGCCGCTGAGCGAGCCGGGCGGCCCCGGCGAGGCCGACGCCCGGCTGGTGGTCCGGGGGCGGAAGGGGCCGCGACCATGAGCGGGCGCTCGCCGTACCCCCGGGTCAGTCCGTGCGCGCACTGCGACCGCCCGGTGCTGCGCGACAACGACGACCGCTGGATCCACGCCGACCTGAGTTACGTGTGCCGGGACCGGTGGGGCGGCCTGACCGCCACCACCGCGGCCCCGGTGCAACCACGTCAGCGGCTGTGATCGAGCACGATCTTTCCGAACGCGTGCCCCGCCGCCAGCTCCTCGAACGCGGCACGCGCCTGCGAGAAGGCGTACACCCCGGCCACCACCGGGGTGATCTTCTTCGCCGCCATCAGGGCCAGCAGCGCGGCCAGCTCGTCGCGGGTGCCCATGGTGGACCCGACGATCTCCTGCTGGAGGAAGAACACCCGGCGCAGGTCCACGGTCGCCAGATGCCCCGACGTCGAACCTGACACCACGATCCGGCCGCCGGGCTTGGTGTTCTTGACCGAGTGGTCGAAGGTGGCCGCGCCGACCGTCTCGATCACCACGTCCACGCGCTCGGGCAGGCGGTCACCGGTGGCCAGCGCGGTCGCGCCCAGGGCCTGCGCCTGCTCCCGCTTGGCCGCGTCGCGGCTGGTGGCGTACACCCGCGCGCCGAGCGCCCGGCCCAGGACGATCGCCGCCGTGGCCACGCCGCCGCCCGCGCCCTGCACCAGCACGCTGTCGCCCTCGCGCAGCCGCCCCCGCGTGGTCAGCATCCGGTACGCCGTGAGCCACGCCGTCGGCACACACGCCGCGTCGGTCCAGCTCATACCCTCCGGCTTGGGCACCAGGTTGCGTCGCGGCACCGCGACCAGATCGGCCATCGTGCCCGGGTGCAGCTCCGACAGCAGGGTCCGCCGCGGGTCGAACGTCTCGTCGCCGCCGCCCGCCGCCGGATCGCCGATGACGGAGTGCACCACCACCTCGTTGCCGTCGGCGTCCACGCCCGCCGCGTCGTCGCCCAGGATCATCGGCAGCTTGTCCGCCGACAGCCCGACCCCCTTGAGCGACCAGAGGTCGTGGTGGTTCAGCGCGCTCGCGCGCACCTGGACGGTCGTCCACCCCTCCGGCACCTCGGGCTCCGGCCGCTCCCCCACGACCAGCCCCGCCAACGGATCATCCTCATTGATCGATTCCGCATAAACCGCACGCATACCGCGACGCTAACAGCCCACCCGTGCCCGCCCGCCCCGCCCGCCACCCGGGATCGGGCAAGCTGCCGGGCGATCGCGGGACATGCCGGCCAAGCCACGACCGAGCGCCCGCCGACCCACCCCGTTTCGTCATAGACGTTGGCCTATCTCGTTGAGTTCGATCTTCGATCAGTCGATGTGATAGGCCAACGTCTATGACAAGTGGGCGCCGTGCGCCGGTAGGCGTTGACGTGCGCCGTTAGGCGTGCGCCGTCAGGCGTGACGGGCGGGGTCTCGCGACGCGGGACGGGCGAGGTGGGCTGGGATGGGTCAGCGGGTGACGGCGTCGCGGTGGGCGGCGTCGGCTACGGCCGCCGCCACGGCCGGGGCCACGCGCGGGTCCAGCGGGCTGGGCACGATCGCGTCGGGGCTCAGGTCGGCGGCGACCACGTCGGCGATGGCGATCGCCGCGGCCAGTTTCATCCCCTCGGTGATCCGGGTGGCGCGGGCCTCCAGCGCACCCCGGAAGATGCCCGGGAACGCGAGCACGTTGTTGATCTGGTTCGGAAAGTCGCTGCGCCCGGTCGCGACGATCGCGGCGTACCGCGCGGCGACCTCCGGGTGCACCTCGGGCGTCGGGTTGGCCAGCGCGAAGATCATGGCGCCCGGCGCCATCCCGGCGACCGCCTCCTCCGGGATCTGCCCGCCGGACACTCCGATCAGCACGTCGGCACCGGACAGCGCGGCGGCGATGTCGCCGCGCACCCCCTCAGCGTTCGTACGCTCGGCGAGCTCAGCTTTTGCCGAGCCCGCGACCAGGTCGGGCCGCCCCAGGTGGATCGCGCCGCGCGAGTCGCACACCACCAGCGCGGCCGGGTCGACCCCGCCCGCCATCAGCATCTTCGCCACCGCGACGCCTGCCGCGCCGGCGCCGGAGATGACCACGCGCAGGTCGCCGAGCTTGCGCTCGGTCAGCGTCGCGGCGTTGCGCAGGGCGGCGAACACCACCACGGCGGTGCCGTGCTGGTCGTCGTGGAACACGGGGATGTCCAGCGCCTCCACCAGCCGCCGCTCGATGTCGAAGCAGCGCGGCGCGGAGATGTCCTCCAGGTTGATGCCGCCGAAGCTCGGCGCGAGCGCCTTCACGATCGCCACGATCTCGTCGGGGTCCTGCGTGTCCAGGCAGACCGGCACCGCGTCGACCCCGCCGAACTGCTTGAACAGGACCGCCTTGCCCTCCATCACGGGCAGCGCGGCCTTGGGCCCGATGTTGCCCAGGCCGAGTACGGCCGAACCGTCGGTGACGACCGCGACGGTGTGCCCCACCCAGGTGTAGTCGTACGCCAGCGACGGGTCCTGCGCGATCGCCTCACAGACGAGCGCGACACCCGGGGTGTACGCCAGGGACAGGTCTTCTCGAGTGGCCAGGGGCACGGTGCTGGCGACGACCATCTTGCCGCCTCGGTGCCGTTCGAACGCCGGATGCTCCACGGTGGACTCCCATAGTCTCAACACACGGGCCGGTCGAGATCAACGACGGGTCAGCGTTGACACGGCGCGGCGGAGTTCACGGGGTTCTCCCGAGGTCAGGAGTTTATTCCTGGTCGTATACATGATCAACGACCGGGGTGTCCGGTTGGCGGATTTTTCACACTCCCTTGCCCAGACGCACCCGGGGACGGGGCCAGTAGCGCAGCACCACCCGGCCGACGACGTCGGCCACGCCGTACGCCCGGGAGTCGTCGGCGACCAGGTCGTTGTCGCCGCGAAGCCACCACCCGCCGTCGCGAGCCGACTCGGCCCGCTTGATTACCAGCAGGTCAGGCCGGGTACGGAAGCGTGCGATCACCACGTCGCCCGGCCGGACCGCCCGGCCGCCGCGACACACGAGCAGCATGTCGCCGTGCCGGAACGTGGGCACCATGGACGGTCCCCGCACGATGACGGGATACAGCGGCCAACGCAATGTGTTCTCCTCACCGGTATAGGGTCGACCTGGGGATCATTGTCCCGTTCAGACCTACCGCATCTCATGGAGGACCTGATGCAGTTCTTCAAGCCGCGCACGGTGGTCAGCGCGCACTGCGACCTGCCCTGCGGCGTGTACGACCCGGCGCAGGCCCGGATCGAGGCCGAGTCGATCAAGGCCATCTGCGAGAAGTACCAGGCCAACACCGACCCCGAGTTCCGTACCCGGGCGCTGGTGATCAAGGAGCAGCGGGCCGAGCTCGTCAAGCACCACCTGTGGGTGCTGTGGACCGACTACTTCAAGGCCCCGCACTTCGAGAAGTACCCGCAGCTGCACCAGCTGTTCAACGAGGCCACCAAGCTGGCCGGCGCGGGTGGCGCGAAGGGCCAGGCCGACCCGGCCGTGGCCGAGCAGCTGCTGGGCAAGATCGAGGAGATCTCCAAGATCTTCTGGGAGACCAAGCAGGCCTGATCGCGGCCGATCCTCCCGGTGTGCGGCCAGCGTGGGCGGCACACCGGGAGGCCGCGTACCGGCCGCGCGTGCGGGATTCAGCCCGCCGCAGAACGCGCGCAGGTGCCCGGCCATGAGCTAGGCTCCGCGCCGGGGGGTTGGCGAGGTGAGTCAGATTCTGCACAGTACGGCGGTGCCGCTCGCGGACAACGTCGTGGCGGTCACCGTGCCCGCTGACGGCGGCTGGCTCGGCATCCTGCGTACGGCCACGGCCGGGCTCGCGGCCCGACTGCGGTTCGCCGGCGACAAGATCGAAGATCTTCGCATCGCGGTCGACGAGGCCTGCGCGATGCTGCTGGTCATCGCACCGTCCGGTGCCGACCTGCACTGCCGGTTCGAGATCGGCGAGGCGGAGCTGGGCGTGGTCGTCTCCGCCCCGGTCGACGGCCGCAAACGGCTGCCCGACGGCTCGGCCTTCGTCTGGAAGGTGCTCAACGGACTGACCTCGCGGGTCGAGGTCGAGCAGTCCGCCGATAGCGCCAGCATCCGACTGGTCACCGAACTCCCCCACTCCTGACCCGCCACGGCCGGGCGGCGCGCTCACGCCCCGTGCTGCGGCAGCCCACGCCGCGCCCGCCGATGATCGCCGTTCTCGGCCACAAACTGTGGCTGGAACGCACCCCGTGACCTCAAACGGCGATCATCGCCAGAAGATCACGGGTTCCGGGCAGGAAGAACCTCGGGCGCCGCTGGCCATGGAGTCGATCAGGAAGTTGTGCACGCGACACGCCGTCGAACACGGCCATAAGTTCATGATCAACGGTGAGGGGCGGGGCGGCCCCGGCGACGGGGCGGGAGGGGCGGCGGCTACCGGCCGGGCGGGCTACCCGCCGGCCGAGCGGGCTACCCGCCGGGCGGGGCGGGCTACCGGCCGGGGCGGGAGGGTGGGTGGGGTTACCAGCCGAGGGTGCGGGTGGTGGCGGGGGCCAGGACGCAGGCGATGACGCCGCCGGAGACGGCCAGGACGGTCCAGCCGAGCAGGGGCTGACCACCGGTGATCATGAAGTAGGCCGGGGCGAGCAGGAGCAGCTCCAGGGCCAGTACCGGGCCTCGGGCGCGGGGGCTCCGGCGCAGCAGGAGGCGGGCACCCACGCCGAGCCAGGCCGCGATCGCCACCGCGAACACCGTCACACCCGCCGCGATGCGCATGTCGGTCGCCTCGGCGGTCAGGTCCGCGTACAGGAGCACGCCCGCGACCACCGTCACCGCCAGGGCCTGCAGCACCAGCAGGGCCACCGCGCCCAGCAGGGACGCGGGAAGCCGGGTCGTGGTCGAGCCGGAGTCGGACATGGTTCCCCTTTCGCTCCCGAGACCCTAGCGCGCCATCCCCGCCCGCTCCCCCTCCGCCCAAGCACGCCCTACCGCCCCGCGGCGCCGTCGGGCAGTTTCGGGGAAAGTGCGGGAATCTTGGCCCGGACGGCCGCACTTTCCCCGAAACTGCACCCGTGCACACCGTTCGAGGCGCAGGGAGCGCGCTGGGAGCGCGCCGGGCGGGCCGGGCGCGCGGGGCCGCGGCGCGAGCGGTGGGTCACGGAGTGCGGACCAGGGGTTAGGGCAGGTGGGCCGGACCGGTACATTGCCGGGCATGCGAGGTCTGCTCGTCGTGAACCCGAAGGCCACCACCACCAGCGCGCGCACGCGGGACGTGCTCGCCGACGCGCTGCGCAGCCGGATGGACCTGACCATGGGCTACACCCGGCGCCGGGGGCACGGGTTCGACCTGGCCCGCGACGCCGCGACGGCGGGCATGGACGTGGTGGTCGCCCTGGGCGGGGACGGCACCGTCAACGAGGTCGTGAACGGCCTGATGGCCGCGGAGCGCGGCGAACAGACCCCGGCCCTGGCCGTGGTGCCCGGCGGATCCACCAACGTGTTCGTGCGCGCGCTGGGCCTGCCGCGCACCCCGGTCGACGCGACGGCCGTGATCCTGCACGCGCTGCGCGAGGGCCGGCACCGCCGGGTCGGGCTGGGCCGGGCCGACGACCGCTACTTCACCTTCTGCGCCGGGATCGGGCTGGACGCCGCCGTGGTGCGCCGGGTGGAGCAGGCCCGCCGCAAGGGCCGCCGCTCGACGCCGGGGTTGTATCTGCGCTCGACGCTGGGCCAGTACTTCTTCGATCCGGGCCGCCGCCGGCCGGGGCTGACGCTGGCCGAGCCGGGCGAGGAGAGCGAGGCCGGGCTCGCGAACGTGATCGTGCAGAACACCGCGCCGTGGACGTATCTGGGCGAGCGCCCGATCCACGCCAGCGCCCGCGCGTCGTTCGACACGGGGCTCGATGTACTGGCGCTGCGGGGCCTCCACCTGCCCAGCACCCTTCATACGGTCACCCAGATGCTGTCCCGTCAGCCGGACGATCCCGCCGAACGATCAGACATGGACGGCGACAAGGTGATGATCCGGCACGACCTGGCGGAATTCGAGGTCCGTTGCGACACGCCGCAGGCGTTCCAGCTCGACGGCGATTATCTCGGTGAGCGCGAAAAGGTGAAATTCACCTCGGTGCCCGGGGCCCTGCGCGTAATCTGCTAAGAAGCGCCGCGACACGGGGATCCGCCGCGCATCTGTGTCGATGGGCACACGTGACACACACTGGAAACACTGGCGACGCCTAACCGGCGGTACTACATTGATCACTGACTGTCGCTAGTCGGGGTCTGGGGTCACGCCCGGTGATCTGGACAAATCGGTCGTGAGCTTGCTCACCCGTCTGTCCTAATTTCGAGCACCCCCCTTGACATCGCGGGAGTTCGTGAAAGCATTCACAAGCGTACCGAGCGCTGAATCTGTTGCCCGTATACGCGCCGCCGGTTTCGGTAGCGGTCAGTGATGACTGGATCGCATCCAAATCGCCTCACGCGCGTTCGCATACAGAGAAGCCCGCAACGTACCAACAAGCCTCAGCATGTCCCACTGCCATCACCAGCAAGGAGTGTTTCCGCCATGGACTGGCGCCACCATTCAGTCTGCCGTGACGAAGACCCGGAGCTGTTCTTCCCGATCGGGACGTCTGGCCCCGCTCTTCTTCAGGTCGAGCAGGCCAAGGCGGTGTGCCGTCGTTGCCCCGTCGTCGACGAGTGCCTGAAGTGGGCGCTGGAGACGGGCCAGGACGCCGGCGTCTGGGGCGGGATGAGCGAAGAGGAGCGGCGCGCTGTCAAGCGCCGTGGCGGCCTTCGGGTCCGCGCACACTCTCTCTGAGCAACAACCCGCAACACCGCTCGCACCACCGCCACAAAACGTAGAAAGCCCCGATGAGCATTGTTGCTCCGGGGCTTTTACGTTGCCCGGCCAACTCACGCACGGTATCGGGAGAGTGGCACTGAGCGCAAATCGTTGGAAACGGCCCTCAGGCGGCCGTCAGCGCGAGCTGCGGTGCCGCGGCATCCGCTGCTGCCAGCACAAGCCGTACGAGCTCTCTGGCCGCCCCCAGCGGCGCCGCCGCCCCCACGGCGCCCGCCTGTAGCGCATCGGACATCACCGTGTCGTACAGCCGACCGGGCGCGAGGAAGTACGCCGCGGCGGCCACCCGCCGCGCTCCCGCCGCCCGCAGTGCGGCGACCGCGTCGGCCCCGCCCGGACCGCCCGCGCTGGCGTACGCCACCTCGCACGGCACCCCGAGCCGCCGCCCCAGCTCCGCCGCGACCCCGGCCACGGTGGCCCGGCCGGAGGCGACGCTGGTGCCCGCCGCGGCCAGCACCACCGCGTCGTATTCCGGACACGCCTCGCGCAGCCGCCGCACCAGCCCGGCCAGCAGCGGCTCCGACACCGTGCCGAGGGTGTCCGCGATCGCGCAGTCGAAGCCCGCGACCTGGGCCGGCAGATCCACCCGGCCGTGGTAGGCGCGGGTCAGCAGCACCGGCACCACGATCGGGGCGGGGGCACCGCCGGCGCGCAGCGCCGACAGCACCTGGGCCGGGGTCGGCTCGGCCAGTTCGAGGAAGGCCGAGCGCACGTCCAGCCCGGGGCGCGCCGCGGCGACCCCGCGCGCCAGCGCCCGGGTGGACGCCTGCGCGCGCGGATCGCGCGAGCCGTGCGCCACCAGCACCAGCGGGATCGGCTCCCCCGCCGGCGCCAGCGGATGGATCATGACCTCACGCGGCATGCAGGCCGCATTCGGTCTTGTCGAACATGGCCCAGCGCCCGGCGCGGGCGTCCTCGCCCGGCTCGACGCGGCGGGTGCACGGCCAGCAGCCGACCGAGCCGTAACCCTGGTTGAGCAGCTGGTTGACCGGCACGTCGTGGGCGGCGATGTAGTCGTCGACGTCGGCCTGGGTCCAGTTGGCCAGCGGGTTGACCTTGACCTTGCCGCGGGCGTGCTCGAAGTGCACCACGGGCGTGTTCGCCCGGCTGGGCGACTCGTCGCGGCGCAGGCCGGCGCCCCAGGCCTCGTACTCGGCCAGCGCCTGCTCCAGCGGCCGCACCTTGCGCAGGTAGCAGCAGGAGTCCGGGTCGCGGGAGTACAGGTGGGGGCCGTACTGCTCGTCCTGCTCGGCCAGGGACAGCTCCGGGCGCACCGTGCGCACCGTCACCGGGATGGTGCGCGAGGCGATGTCGCGCACCCGCAGCGTCTCGCCGAAGTGCAGTCCGGTGTCCAGGAAGACCACCTCGATCCCGGGCACGACCCGCCCCGCGACGTGCGCGAGCACCGCGTCGGCGAACGAGCTGGTGATGCAGAAGCGGGCTCCGAAGGTGGCGGCGGCCCAACCGATGATCTCCTCGGTCGGGGCGCCCTCCAGCTCCTTGCCCGCGCGGGTGGCGAGCTCGATCAGTTCCTCGGTGGTGCGACGCGCCTGCACGGTCACGGCGTCTCCCTCCCCAGCAGGCCCAACATCTTCAGCGCGAACACCCGTCGGCAGGCCCGGCACTCCCACTGCCCGTGCGTCGAGGGCGCGGGCTCGTCGTCGTCTGTCTCCGGGCCCGCGTGCGGCCGCAGGAACTGCTCCTCGCCGCAGAACGGGCAGTAGTACGGCACCGCGCGTTGAGCACCCTCGCTCATCGAAGTTCCTCTTCGTCCACGCGAAGCACCCATTCGGCGAACGGCTCGGTCGCGTCCTTGCGGCCGTCGAGGTACCGGCGCACCAGGCGCTCGGCGTACTCGGGCAGTTCGTCGGCGGTGGTCTTGAGGCCGCGCAGCTTGCGGCCGAAGTTCGGGTTCTGGCCCTGCGCCATGCTCAGCGCACCGCCCAGGTGCACCTGGAAGCCCTCGACCATCTCGCCGTTCGGGCCCGGGACCAGCTGGCCCTTGAGCCCGATGTCGGCGACCTGGGTGCGGGCGCAGGCGTTCGGGCAGCCGTTGACGTTGATCGAGACCGAGCCGTCGATCCGGCCGAACACCTGCTCCAGGTGCGCCACGGTCCTGGCCGCGGTCGCCTTGGTCTCGACGATGGCCAGCTTGCAGAACTCGATGCCGGTGCAGGCCATCGTGTCGCGCCGGAAGCTCGACGGCCGGGCCTGGAGCCCGATCGCGTCCAGCGCCGCGACCAGCGACTCCACCTGCTCCTCGGCGACGTCGAGGACGAGCAGCTTCTGGTACGGCGTCAGCCGCACCCGCCCCGACCCGTGCGCCTCGGCGATGTCGGCGACCTGCGCCAGCACCGTGCCACTGACCCGCCCGGCCACGGCGGCGACGCCGACGTAGAACTTCCCGTCGCGCTGGCGGTGCACGCCGATGTGGTCGATGGCGTGCTCGGGCAGCACCGGCGCCGGACCGTCGACGAGCTTGCGGCCGAGGAACTCGTCCTCCAGGATCTGGCGGAACTTCTCCACGCCCCAGTCGGCGATCAGGAACTTGATCCGGGCCCGGGCGCGCAGGCGGCGGTAGCCGTAGTCGCGGAACAGGCGGGCGACCGCCGCGTACACCTCGGCGACCTCGTGCAGCGGGATCCAGGCGCCCAGGCGCTGGGCCAGCATCGGGTTGGTGGACAGGCCGCCACCGACCCACAGGTCGAAGCCGGGGCCGTGCTCCGGGTGCACGACGCCGAGGAACGAGATGTCGTTGGCCTCGTACGGCACGTCGGCCAGCCAGGAGACCACGGACTTGAACTTGCGCGGCAGGTTGGACAGCGCCGGGTCGCCGATGTACTTCTCGACGATCTCCTGGATGGCCGGGGTGCCGTCGAGCACCTCGTCGGCACTGACGCCCGCCACCGGGCTGCCCATGACCACGCGCGGGGTGTCGCCGCAGGCCTCGGTGCTGGACAGGCCGACCGCCTCGATCTCCCGCCAGATCGCCGGCACGTCCTCGATCCGCACCCAGTGCAGCTGGACGTTCTGGCGGTCGGTGATGTCGGCGGTGTCCCGGCCGTACTTGATCGACACGTTCGCGACCGCGCGCAGCTGGGCCAGGTCGAGCTGACCGCCGTCGATGCGGACGCGCATCATGAAGTATTCGTCGTCGAGCTCGTGCGGCTCCAGGACCGCGGTGCGCCCGCCGTCGATGCCGGGCTTGCGCTGGGTGTAGAGCCCCCACCAGCGGAGCCGGCCGCGCAGGTCGGCCGGGTCGATCGAGTCGAAGCCGCGGTGGGCGTAGATGTTCTCGACGCGGGCGCGCACGTTGAGCCCGTTGTCGTCCTTCTTCGTGCGCTCATTGGGGTTGAGGGGCTCGCGGTGGCCCAGCGCCCACTGACCCTCTCCGCGCGGCTTGCGCGCAGCCCGGCCCGGGGTGGTGGCTGCCGGCGTGCTTGCTGCTGGTGCTGCCATCGCAGCGTCCTCCTGTGATCGGCTAGAGCGAGGACGCGCCCTGCGCGCCGCTCCGCGGATCACGCGGATTCAAGCATGTGGATGCTTCGGCGCGGGGGTCGCGCCCGGTTTCAAGAAAGAGAAAACGGACCGGGCGCTCAGCCGGCCGGACAGATGGCGCTGCGGACGCGGCCGAAGTCGATGTGGCGGCGGGCGGTGAGCCCGAGCCCCATCAGGCGGCGGCTGGCAGCGGGAGTCATGCAGTCACTCTCTCACGGCCGCCGACCCCGTGCCAATCATCGTCGGCGCGACGTCCCACATACTGACGCGCACGTGACGCAGATCGCTCCCGCCACGCGGGCATCACCGGCCCCGGCGGCGCCCGTCGTTAAAGGCTCGTGAACGGCGGCGCGCTCAGCGCTCGCGCCGGGCCAGCGGGACGGTCAGGACCGCCTCGGTGCCGCCGCCCTCGCGGTTGCGCAGCTCGATGCTGCCGCGCAGCTCGCCGGTGGTGAGCGTACGGATGATCTGGAGCCCGAGCCGCTTGTTCGCGGTCGGGTCGAAGTCCTCGGGCAGCCCGCGGCCGTTGTCGGCCACCACCACCCGCAGCTCCCGGCGGGCCCGCTCCACGTGCACCACCACCTCGGCGCCGCTGGGCACACTGCCCCCGACCGCCTCGAACCCGTGCTCGACCGCGTTGAGCAGCAGCTCGTTGAGCACCATCACCAGGGGGGTGGCGATCTCGGCGGGCAGCACGCCGAAGGTGCCGTCCCGGCGCGTGCGCACCGGCGACTCCGGCGACGCCACCTCGGCCGCCGCGTTGGCCACCCGGTCCACGATCCCGTCGAACTCGACCGCCTCGTCGGCCGACATCGCCAGCGTCTCGTGCACCAGCGCGATCGAGGCGACCCGGCGCACCGACTCCTCCAGCGCGGCCCGCGCCTCGGGCAGGGTCACCCGCCGGGCCTGCAACCGCAGCAGCGCCGCCACCGTCTGGAGGTTGTTCTTGACCCGGTGGTGGATCTCGCGGATGGTCGCGTCCTTGGTGATCAGCGCGCGGTCGCGCCGCTTCACCTCGGTGATGTCGCGCACCAGCACCAGCGCGCCGATCGGCACCCCGGCGGGCATCAGCGGCAGCGCGCGGCTGAGCACGGTGGCCGTACGCGCCTCGATCTCCTTGCGCGGCGGCGCGTCCCCGCGCAGCGCGCCGAGGATGCGGTTGCTGGCCTCCGAACCCTCCAGCGGGTCCTCGGCGAGCCGGTTGAACAGCGCGGCCAGGTCCTCGCCGACCAGGTGGGCCGAGAAGCCCAGGCGCCGGATCGCCGACTGCGCGTTGGGCGAGGCGTACGTGACCTTGCCGCTGCCGTCCAGCCGGATCAGGCCGTCGCCGACGCGCGGGGCCGACGTGGTCTCCCCCGCGTGCCGGGTTGCCGGGAACGTGCCGTCGGCGATCATCTGGGCCAGGTCGTCGGCGGTGGTCAGGTAGTTCAGTTCGAGCTGGCTCGGGGTGCGGGCGGTGGAGAGGTTGGTGTCGCGGCCGACGACGGCCATGACGTCGCCCGCCTCGCCGTCGGCGCTGCGGCGGCGCACCGGGATGGCCTCGTGGCGGGCGGGGGTGTCGCCGTACCAGACCGGGTCGCCCTCGCGCCAGATCCGGCCCTGCTCGCGCGCCACCGCCAGGTGGGCCACCTCGGCACCGTGCGAGATCCGGCCGACCTGGTCGTCCTGGTATGCCGTGGGTGCCGTGGTCGGGCGCACCTGCGCGACGCACAGGAACGCGGGCGACCCGGCCGCGTGGTTGTCCACCGGCACCCACAGCAGCAGATCCGCGAAGGACAGGTCGGAGATCAGCTGCCAGTCCCCGGCGAGCCGGTGCAGATGATCGATATCGGCCGGTCCCAGGGAGGTGTGCTCCTCCACCAGCTCACGCAGTGTCGACACGAGTGAAGCCTCTCATGCCCGCACCCTGCGGCGACGCCGAGCCGGGAACGGCTCAGCCCCGGCATCAGAGCGTGGTGGTGACCTTCTTCAGCCCGCGCGGGGCGTCCGGGTCGTTGCCCCGGGCCAGCGCCAGCTCCATGACCAGCTGCTGCACCGGCAGGATCTCCAGCAGCGGGGCGTAGCGCTCGTCCACGGCGGGCACCGGCAGCTGCGCGTGCGCCCCGGCGACCTGCTCGGGGCCGACCGCGACCACGTCGGCACTGCGCTCGTCGAGCCGGGCCAGCACGTCGCGCATGGCCTGCCCGCCGGGGCCGTTGCCGACGAACGCCAGCACCGGCACGTCGGGCTGGGTCATCGCCAGCGGGCCGTGCAGCAGGTCCGCGCCGGAGAACGCCAGCGCGGGCAGGTACGAGGTCTCCATGAGCTTCAGCGCCGCCTCGCGCGCCGACGGGTACGCGTAGCCGCGGCCGGTGGTCACCATCCGCGCGGCGAACCGGTAGCGGGCCGCGAGCTCGGCGGCGGTGGGGTCGGCGAGGGTCTGCGCGGCCAGCTCGGGCAGGGCGGCCAGGGCGGCCTGCTCCTCGGCGGGCAGCGTGCCGCCGCCGCGGATGCCCTCGACCAGCTGGAGCAGCGCGAACAGCTCCGCGGTGTACGTCTTGGTCGCCGCCACGGCGCGCTCGTGCCCGGCGGCCACGTCGATCGACAGCTCGGCGGTCTGCGCCAGCACCGAGTCGGGCGCGTTGGTGACGGCCAGCGTGAGCGCCCCGGCCTCGCGGGCCACGCGGACGACCTCGGTGAGGTCGGGCGAGCCGCCGCTCTGGGAGACGCCGACGACCAGCGCGTGCGACAGGTCGGGGCGGGCGCCGAAGAGGGTGATCGCGCTCGGCGAGGCGAGCCCGGCGGGCAGGCCGAGACGGATCTCGGTGAGGTACGACCCGTACAGCGCGGCGTGGTCGGAGGTGCCGCGGGCCACGAACACCACGTGCTTGGGCTGGCGCTGCGCGATCACCTTGGCGACCTGCGCGATGGCACCGGCGTGGGCCGGCTCCAGCAGACCCGCCATCACCTGCGGCTGCTCGGCGATGTCGGTCGCCATCCCGTTCCCGCGCTCCACCATGTCCATCCCCACCATTCTCCGTCGCGCATCGGGGCGGTTCCACCGCACTGCGCAGTCGCCGCTCAGTTCGTGCGCAGTCTTGCACGATTACGCCCGCAAGGGCAACACTGCGCGCACTAATGAGCAGGCTCACACATCGGCGCTCATTGCTCTAGCCTGTCTGCCATCGAGGGGAGGAACCCATGTCGGACGGCGTCGACGACCCGCACCAGGAGGCGCTGGGCGAACTCGCCCTCGCCGCCCTGGCCTGGGACGAGCAGGACTTCGAGCACGCCGCGAACCACCTGTGCGCGGCCCTGGCCCACGAGCCGACCCTTCCCGAGGCGCACGAGCTGCTGGCCCGGCTGGCCGCGCGCGACGACGACGGCGGCGTCGCCCTGTTCCGGCCCGGACGGCGCGCGTTCATCGGGCAGGTCGTGGCGTACGCGCACGTGCTGGCCCGGCGCGGGGACGTCGTCGACGCCCTGTCGCTGCTGGCCCAGGCCACCGCGCACGACCCCTCCCGGCCCTGGGCCGACGTCGCCTGGGTGCACGCGGTGGACCCGGGCCGGATCAACCCCGAGCACCTGGTCGGCGTGCTGCTGACCGTGCTCGGCGCGCTGCCCGACCCGGCCCCCGCGCCGGTCGCCGCGGCCAACCGCGCCTACCTCGTGCTGGCCGAACGGGCGCTGACCGCGTTCCCGCGCGCGGCGCTGCTGCACGGGGCGGCCTCCGGGGTGGCCCGGCGGATGGGCGCGGTGCCGCTGGCGCTGCGCTGGGCCGAGCGCGGGGCGTACCTGGAGTCGGGCAAGCTCACCGAGATGTGGCGGGCCAACGCGCTGCGCGCGGACGGGCAGCTCGACGCGGCCGTGGCGGCGATGCGGGCGGCGCAGCGGCACGACCCCGACGACCTGGCCGTCACCTCCGACCTGGCCATCTGGCTGACCGAGGCGGGGCGGCCCGACGAGGGCCTGCGGCTGATCGAGGCGGCGGTGCGGCGCGACCCGACGTACGACTGCGCCGTGCACACCGCACACCGGCTGCGGTTCCTGGCCGACGGCGACCCCGGCCACCTGGTGGCGCTGGCCGACTTCATGCGCGCCCAGCCCTCGGGCAGCCACGAGCACCTCGACCTCGACGAGTGCTGCGAGGCGCTGCCGTGGCTCGGCTACGTCCCGCCGCCGACCGGCGCGCCGTCCGGCCCGGCCGCCCCGTTGCGCGGCGGCGGCGAGCTCGACGCGCTGCTCGACCTCGACTGGGGGCCACCGCCCTCGCGATACGACCTGGCGATCCGGCTGTCGTCGCTGCGCACCGAGGACCTGCTGGCCGTGCTGCACGCCGCCGAGGGCGGGGACGCGGGCGCCCGGCGGCGGCAGCTGTGGTGCTGCCTCGGGCTGCTGCACCACCGCACCGGCGAGCCGTGGGCCACCTCGACCCGCCGCCGCACGCTGGTCGACCTGGCGTTCGGCCCGGCCGACGGCGCCGCCGAGGCGGCACTGTACGCCCTGGCCACCGCCGCGTGGGTGGATCCGGACTGCCGGGCCGACGTGGCCGAGCTGGTCGCGGCGCGCTTCGACGCGGCCGCCTCCGCCGAGGGCGGCGCGACGGTGGCGCAGCTCGCCTTCATCACGCCGGGACTGGACGAGGCGGTCCGGACCCGGGTCTGGGCCGTCTGCGCCGGGCACTGGCCCCGGCCGTACACCCCGATGGCGCACCGGGCACTGCCCGCGCCGCCGCGGCGCTCCTGGTTGGACCGCCTCCTGCGCCGCCCCTGACCCCGGACAGGCGGCAGCCCCGGCGACAGGCGGGTCGCCGGGGCTGCCAGGTCTTGCGGGATCAGTCGATGGCGACCAGCGGGCGCAGCTCGGCCTCGCCCTCGGCACCCTCGGCGGCAGGCTCGGCGCCGCGCAGCGGCACCTCCTTGATGAACCAGGCCGCGACCGGGACCAGGATCGCGAAGCCCAGCGCCCACCAGAACAGGCCCGAGGTCGCGAACGAGATGCCGTGGATCACGATCTGCTTGACCGCCGGCGGCAGGGCGTCGAGCTGGGTCGGCTGGAGCGCACCGATGTTGATGCTGCCCATCGAGCTGCCCGCGCCGGCCGGGACGTTGGCGGCGATGTCGTCCTTCAGGCGGTTGATGAACACCGCGCCGAACAGCGACACACCGAACGAGCCGCCGATGGAGCGGACGAACGTCGCGGTCGAGCTGGAGACGCCCAGGTCCTTGCGGTCGACGCTGTTCTGCGCGATCAGCATGGTGGTCTGCATCAGGAAGCCCATGCCGATGCCCAGGAGCAGGATGTAGATCGACGACTCGGTCCGGCTGGTGTCGGTGTCCAGGCGGGTGAGCAGGAACATCGAGACCGCGAGCACCACGCCGCCGAGGATCGGGAAGATCCGGTACTTGCCGGTCTTGGTGATGGTGCGGCCCGCGACGACCGAGGTCACCATCATGCCCGCCATCATCGGCAGCAGCAGCAGGCCGCTGTTGGTCGCCGAGGCGCCCTGGACGGTCTGCATGTACAGCGGCAGGAAGGAGATCGCGCCGAACATCGCGAAGCCGACCATGAAGCCGATGATCGAGACCAGGCTGAAGTTGCGGTTGCGGAAGATGCCCAGCGGCAGGATCGGCTCCGGAACCCGGGTCTGGGTCCACAGGAAGACGCCCAGCAGCAGCACGCCCGCGACGGCCAGCCCGATGATCTCCTTCGAGCCCCACGCGTACTTGGAGCCGCCCCAGGTGGTGATCAGGACGAGCGCGGTCACGCCGACGCTGAGCAGCGCGGCGCCGATCCAGTCGATGCGGTGCTCGGTGCGGTACTTCGGCAGGTGCAGGGTGGTGGCCAGCACGAACAGGCCGACGCCGCCGAGGGGCAGGTTGATGTAGAAGGCCCAGCGCCAGTCGGCGTGGTCGGTGATGAAGCCGCCGATGAACGGGCCCGCGATCATCGCGACACCCATGATCGCGGCCATCATGCCCTGGTACTTGCCGCGCTCGCGCGGGGGCACGAGGTCACCGATGATCGCCATCGCGCCGACCATCAGACCGCCGCCGCCGAGGCCCTGCAGCGCCCGGAAGGCGATCAGCTGGGTCATGCCCGAGGCCGGGTCGATCTCGCCCGCGGCGCCCGACAGGGCCGAGCCGATCAGGAAGATCACGATCGAGGTCAGGAAGATGGTCTTGCGGCCGTACAGGTCGCCGAGCTTGCCCCAGATCGGGGTCGAGATGGTGGTGCCGAGCACGTACGCCGTGACCACCCAGGAGAGCTTGTCCAGGCCGCCCAGCTCGCCGACGATCCGCGGCATCGCGGTACCGACGATCATGTTGTCGAGCATCGCCAGCAGGATGGCGAGCATCAGACCGGGCAGCACGACCTTGAGGTTCGGCTTGGGGATTGTCGGGGATGACGCCCGATCTAGGACTTCGGTCACGGGGGAGGCTCCGCTTCTGATTACCGGCTTGCTTACTTGCCGCCCGGCTAGATAATTTACTAGCCGTACGGTAAGTTACTTACTTGCCGCCCGTCAAGCTAGTAACGCGGGAGGATGAGAAGTGTGGTCCACCCGACAACGGAGCCAGCGATGAACCCTGCAGAGCACCGCGCCGAGAGCCGGCCGGACACCCGGGCCCGCATCCAGGCCGTCGCGCTCGAACTGTTCACCGAGCACGGCTACGATGCCACGTCCCTGCGCGAGATCGCCGAGCGCCTCGGCGTGACGAAGGCCGCACTCTACTACCACTTCAAGAGCAAAGAAGAGATCGTCGACAGCTTCAGCGCCGACCACTTCGAGAAGATCAAAGAGATCGTGGCCTGGGGCCAGCAGCAGGAGCGCACCCCGCAGTTCCGGCGCGAGTTCCTCCAGCGCTACGCCGACCAGCTCTACCGGGGCCAGCACCACCAGATCATGAAGTTCTTCCACCAGAACCAGCCGGCGATCAAGCACACCCAGAACGGCGCGCGCATGCGCGAGGTGTTCATCCAGGTCATCGACCTGCTCGCCGACCCGGCCACGGCCAGCCCGACCGACCGGCTGCGCGCCGGCCTGGCGGTGATGTCGCTGCACGCGAGCTGGCTGCTGCTGGAGAACGAGCAGATCACCGACGACCAGCGCCAGGAGGCGTCCGTCGAGGTCGCGCTGGACCTGATCGACCGCGCGGGTCAGAGCGGATAGCGCAGCCCGAGCAGGGTCACCCCGGGCAGCGGCGACCAGTCGCGCTCGGGGAACCGCTCGAAGCCCAGGCGCTCGTAGAGGCGCTGGGCGTCGCGCGCGAAGTCGCGCACGCAGATGACGACGGTGGCGCAGCCCGCCTCGGCGGCCCGGTCCAGGCAGGCGCGCACCAGCGCCTCGCCGACCCCGCGGCCCTGCGCCGACGGCGTGACCGCCAGCATCCGGAACTCGGCCTCCCCCGCCTTGGAGACCTCCGCCAGCGGGGTGCCCGCCAGCACGAACGTGACCGCGCCCAGCACCCGGCCGGTCGCGGCGTCCGCCGCCACCAGCAGCGCGCCCAGGTCGGCACGGGCGCCCGCGTCGAGCAGGTGCGCCTCGTACGGGTGCCCCTCGCGGGTCTGCCCGTCACCCCGGTACGCGGCGACGGACAGCTCGCCGATCTCGTCCAGGTCGGCGGGGACGGCCGACCGGACGACGATCCCGGCCGTCATTCGATGACGGCGATCAGGTCGCCCTCCTGGACGACGTCGCCCTCGTTCACGGCGATCTTGGAAACGACGCCGTCGGACTCGGTGATGACGGGGATCTCCATCTTCATCGACTCGAGGATGACCAGGGTGTCGCCGTCGGAGACCTCGTCACCGGCAGCCGCCACGACCTTCCACACGTTCGCCACCATCTCGGCCCGGATCTCCTCGGCCATCGCCTGCCCCTTCCTCGCTGAAGTAAGACGTCCGTATCCAATCACGGAGCGCCGGAACACGGACGGCCAACCGGCGCATAGGATTTCGACGGACATGCACCCGTCAGGGAGAAGAGGTGTCGACCATGGGCAAGCGCGCACGTAAGAAGAGGCAGCGCAAGGGCTCGAAGGCCAACCACGGCAAGCGACCCAACAGCTAATCCTGTTGCCGGGGTGCACGGCGGGGCGGAGCATTGCCCGTCGTGCACTCCGCGCTCACCGTCACCCCCGCCCGGCTGCCCGACCTGCTGCTGCACGTCGCGGTGGTCCGGCCCGTGTTCGTCTGGGGCGCCCCCGGCATCGGCAAGAGCTCCCTGGTCCGCGCCTTCGCCGAATCCCTCGGGCTGCCCTGCGTCACCCTCGTCGGGACCCAGCTCGCCGCCGAGGACCTGATCGGCGTGCCCGAGCTGCGCG
This sequence comes from Catellatospora sp. TT07R-123, assembly GCF_018327705.1. Classification (NCBI taxonomy): domain Bacteria; kingdom Bacillati; phylum Actinomycetota; class Actinomycetes; order Micromonosporales; family Micromonosporaceae; genus Catellatospora; species Catellatospora sp. TT07R-123. Next base: position 3,865,454 of record NZ_BNEM01000002.1, read on the forward strand.
ACGGCCGCAGCCGCTTCGCGCCGCCGGAGTCGATCGCGCGCACCGAGCCCTACTGCCTGTTCCTGGACGAGCTGAACGCGTCCAGCCCCGAGGTGCAGAAGGCCTTCTACTCGCTGATCCTGGACCGCCGCATCGGCTCGTACGAGCTGCCGGCCGGTTCGATCGTGATCGGAGCGGGTAACCGCGCCACCGACAACGCCCTCGCCCGGCCGATGGCGTCGGCCCTGGTCAACCGCCTGATCCACGTGCACCTGCGGGCCTCGGCGACCGACTGGCTGGCCTGGGCCGCCGAATCCGCCATCCACCCGTGGGTGCTGGACTACCTGACCCAGCGGCCCGACCACCTGTGGACCCAGCCGCCCAAGACCGAGGAGCCGTTCTCCAGCCCGCGCTCCTGGCACATGCTGTCCGACGCGCTCACCTCGTACGGCGAGGGGGTCGAGGAGGAGACGCTGCGGCTGCTGGCCGGGGGCACCCTCACCGCGGCGCACGCGTCGGGCTTCTGCGCGTACGTGAAGACCGTGCGCCACCGGTACGGCCTCGACGCGATCATCCGGGGCGAGGCGTCCTGGCCCCGCGCGGTCACCGACCGCGACCTGCTCTACTTCTTCGCCGAGACGTTCCGGGCCCGCCTGGTCAAGGAGCTGCCCGCCAGCCGTGAGCACGCCTCCCGCGCGGTACGCGACTTCGCGGTGCGCGCCAAGGGGCTGCTGGTCGAACTGGCCGAGATCTCGCTGGAGTGCGCGCAGCTCGTGGTGGCCGCCGACGACGAGGGCCGGCCGGTGCTGCCCGCGTGGTTCCTGGTCGAGGTCACCCGCGACCTGCCGCGCCTGGTCGCGGCCCGGGTGTGACCGCCCGGTGAGACGCCGTCCCCCGCCGAAGGCCGACCCGAACACGGAGGCCTACACCGAGGCGGTCCAGACCGTGAGCAACCTGCCGATGTTCCGCCCGATGAGCTCCGGCGGGCTGGGCTGGCGGCGCAGCATCCGTACGCACTGGGCGCCGGACGAGGAGCTGGGCCGGGCCCGCGGCTTCGCCCGGGTCGACCCGGACGGGCGGATCACGGTCAACAGCGCCGCGCGCGCCACCGCCGAGGAGTGGACCTGGATCCTCACCCACTGCGTGCTGCACCTGGGCTTCGGCCACCTGGAGCCGGGGCGCCGCACCGACCGGGCCGCCCAGGCCGCGGCCTGCGTGGCGGTGGCCCGCTTCCAGCAGCAGCTGCGGCTCGGCAAGCCGCCGTTCGCGGTCCCGGCCGAGCTGCCCGGCGGTGACGAGGAGCGGATGGCGCAGCTGTGGCGCGACACCGCCGTCCCCGCGGATCTCGGCGCGCTGGGCTGCGGCGGCACCGGGTCCGACCAGGATCCGGCCGGCGTCGTGCCCGAGGACGGGCCGCGCGCCGGGCGGACCGCCGGGCCGCCGCCGCTGACCTGGCCGGAGCTGTTCGCCGTCGGGCTGGCCGCCGCGGCCACCGAGGCGGTGCGCGCGTCAGGCGACCTGCGCACCCGCCCCGACGGCGAGCTCGACCCCGACAGCCCGTGGGAGAAGGCGCGCAGCTGGTTCGTCTCGTCGTACCCGCTGCTGGGAGCCCTCGCCGCCGGTTTCCGGATCGTGGCCGACGTGGAGCTCGCCCGCGCCTGGCAGATCTCCGTCGCGGCGATCGACGCGACCGCCGGGGAGATCTACGTCAACCCGCTGAACAAGCTGTCCGAGCCGCAGTGCCGGTTCGTGCTGGCGCACGAGATGCTGCACGCGGCGCTGCGCCACGGCGAGCGCACCGGCCCGCGCGACCCGTACCTGTGGAACGTCGCCACCGACTTCGTCATCAACGGCTGGCTGGTCGAGATGGGCGTCGGCGAGGTGCCCGACGACCTGCTCCACGACCCGGCGCTCAAGGGCAAGTCCAGCGAGCAGGTGTACGACGAGATCACCACCAACCTGCGCCGCTACCGCAAGCTGGCCACCCTGCGCGGACGCGGCCTCGGCGACATCCTGAACCGCCCGGCCCCGGGCGCCGGGGAGGCCCGGCACGCGGGCGACCTCGACGACTTCTACCGCCGCGCGCTGTGCACCGGCCTGTCGTACCACGAGCAGGGCCGGCGCGGGCTGCTGCCCGCCGGGCTGGTCGCCGAGATCCGGGTGCTGGACAACCCGCCCCCGCCCTGGGACGTGCAGCTGGCGCAGTGGTTCGACCGGTACTTCACCCCGCTGGAGCCGGTGCGCACGTACGCCCGCCCGTCGCGGCGCCAGGCCTCGGCGCCGGACATCCCCCGGCCGGGGCGGTACTACCCCGAGCAGCTGGAGCGGCAGCGCACCTTCGGGGTCGTGCTGGACACCTCCGGCTCGATGAGCGCCGAGCTGATGGGCCGGGCGCTGGGCGCGATCGCGTCGTACGCCCTGGCCCGCGACGTGCCCGCGGCCCGGGTCGTGTTCTGCGACGCGGCCGCCTACGACGCGGGCTACCTGCCGGTCGAGGAGATCGCCGGCCGGGTCCACGTACGCGGCCGCGGCGGCACCGAGCTCCAACCCGGCATCCGCGTCCTCGAACGCGCCGACGACTTCCCCGCCGACGGCCCCATCCTGATCATCACCGACGGCGAGTGCGACGTCCTGCGCGTCCGCCGCGAACACGCCTACCTGATGCCCGCCCACGCCCGCCTCCCCTTCACCCCCCGCGGCCCCGTCTTCGCCCTGCGCTGACCGGCCCGTCGATCATGAACTTATGGCCGTGTTCGACGGTGTGTCCCCACCCCGGCACCGTGATCACCAGGCCAGGGGGGTGAGCGCGGCGGGGAAGGCGGTGGTGGAGACGACCAGGGCGTCGGTGGTGGTAGCGGGTAGGGGGTGGGGGGTCAGGGCGGCGGCGGCCAGGTCGGCCAGGTACACGCCGTACGAGACGGTGCGGCCCTGCCGGTCGGTCACCCGCTGCTCGATCACCATCTCGGTCGCCGAGCGGGCCGACAGCACCCGGACCGACCACGTCTGGCCGGGCGACAGCCGCGGTCCGCGCACCGTGACGGTTCCGCGACCGAGCCGCTGGGTGCCCGGCTCGTAGTAGGCCAGGTCGACCTGCCCCCGCCCGTTGCGCACCACGGCGGACCGGCCCGGCGCCGCCGCACCCGCGTCGAGCCACTGCGGCCGGTCGGACCCGCCGGAGTCGGGCCCGCTCATCGAGCGCTGCCCGCCTTCGCCGTCGAAGACGACGTACGTCGTGCCGCGCACGATCGTGACCACCACCCCGTGGGTCACCTGGTCGAGGTACGTCGCGGCCACCAGGTCGTCGCCCCAGAAGGCCAGGCTGTACCCGTACCGCCCCGGCGACCGGGTCAGCTCGACCGGCGTCGTCCGCAGCGAGCCGGCCTCGACGACCAGCGCGTCGGTGTACCGGTCCGCCGCGGGCGGCACCGCGAAGCGGCTGCCGTCGGCCGACCACACCGGGGTGCCCGGCGACGTGAACGGCAGCTCGACGCGGCGCACCACCCGGTCGGCCAGGCCCATCACCCCGAGCGCCCGGCCGTCGGTCACGGTCGCGCTGCCCAGCCCCGGCGCGACCGAGGTGACCGCCCAGCCGTGCTCGACCCGGGCGTACTCCCCCCGGGCCGGGTCCAGCAGCCACCAGTCGCCGGCCTGATCGGCGTACGCGGCGACCAGGCTGCGCGGCGGCCCGGCGCTCGGCGACGCGGCGACACTGGCCGCCACGTCGGGCGCCGTCCGGGCGTGCCGCAGCAGGTACGCCGGGGCCAGCACCGCCAGCACCGCGAGCACCACCGCGGCCGCGCTCACCCGGCGCACGATCCGGCGGCGGCGCACCCCCGCCAGGGCGCGCGAGCCGAGATCCACCGCCTGGCCCCGGTCGGCCAGCGCGCCGAGGCCACGGCGCAGCTCGTCGTCGAGGTCGATCACCGCGCACCGTCCTTCGGTCGTACCTCCAGGAATGGGCCGCAGGCGGCGCGCAGCTGCGCCATCGCCCGGGACGCCTGGCTGCTCACGGTCTTGACCGAGCAGCCGAGCAGCGCCGCCACCTCCGCCTCGCTGCGGTCCTCTAGATAGCGCAGCACCAGCACGGCGCGCTGGCGCGGCGCCAGCGTCCGCAGCGCCCCGGCGAGCGCCCGCCGCAGCACCACGAGCTGAGCGGGATCGTCGGTGATGTCCAGATCCGGCAGCACCGCCACCGGCACCTCCCGCCACCGGCGCCGCCGCCACCAGGACACGTACTCGTGGTACATGACCCGGCGCACGTACCCGTCCGGGTCCTCGACCCGGTGCCAGCGCGTGACCAGCCGCTCCAGTGCGGTCTGCAGCAGGTCCTCGGCGGCATGCTGCGCCCCGGTCAGCGCGAACGCGACCCGGAAAAGCTCCGGGGTCGCCCGCGCCACGAACGCGCGGAACTCCTGTTCGACATCGGGTCCCACCCGCCACCTCCACTACACAGGAGGCTCCGGCGGCGCCCGACCCTGCATGCCCGCGCTGTTCGTTACCCAGCCGTGACCCGGAGCACGAAAAGAGCCGCCCGTGCGGGCGGCTCTCTCGACATCAGGGGGTACGGCCTCAGCCGGGCTCGCGGGCGGTCTCGTGCTCGACGACCAGCTCGGACAGCTTCGCGCGCAGCCGCTCCTTGAGCTCGCTCGGCGCCTGCTCCTGCCCGCAGCAGCGGTTGACCAGCGCCTTGACCTCCTGCTCGATGCCGAACTCGCGCAGGCAGGGGGAGCACTCATCGAGGTGCTGCTTGATCACGAAGCGGCGGTCGTCGCTGCACTCCAGGTCGAGGTAGAGATATACCTCCGTGAGCACCTCGCGGCAGTCGCCGCCCTCATGGTCGCTCATGACGCCTCCCGAGCGTGCTGACCCGTGAAGCCGCGCTCGGCGGCGTAGTCCTCCAGGAGGTTACGCAGATTCCGTCGACCGCGGTGCAGCCGCGACATCACGGTGCCGATCGGCGTGCCCATGATGTCGGCGATCTCCTTGTAGGAGAAGCCTTCCACGTCGGCGAGGTAGACCGCCAGCCGGAACTCCTCCGGCAGCGACTGCAGGGCTTCCTTCACGTCACTGTCGGGCAGCCGGTCCAGCGCCTCGGTCTCGGCCGAGCGCAGACCGGACGAGGTGTGGGACTCCGCCTCGGCCAGCTGCCAGTCGGTGATCTCGTCCGTCGGCGCCTGGATGGGCTGGCGCTGCTTCTTGCGGTACGAGTTGATGAAGGTGTTCGTGAGGATGCGGTAGAGCCACGCCTTGAGGTTCGTGCCGTCCTCGAACTGGTGGAACGCGGCGAACGCCTTGAGGAACGTCTCCTGGAGCAGGTCCTCGGCGTCGGCCGGGTTGCGCGTCATGCGCAGCGCCGCCGCGTAGAGCTGGTCGAGGAAGGGCATCGCGTCCCGCTCGAAGCGGGCACGGCGCTCTTCTACGCTGTCGGTGCTGGTCAACCGCGAAACCACCTTCTGCAGTTTCTTCGGCTGCGGCTCCTCCACGACGGGCCGCTGCGCTGAGGCTGACTCTACCGATGACAGCTGCACCCGGGGCGCGGGCACGGCGGTAATACCGCTGACCGCGTCGGAGTCGAGCAGCGCGGGCCACTGCGGCGCGGAGAGCAGGTTCTCCACCGCGCGCAGGACCGGATCGTCGTTCGACCGTGCCAGGCAGCGTGTACCGGTTCGCACCATCGACCACCTCTCGCCCTGGAGCCGGCGTGCGCCGGCTTACCCGCGGGGTGCAACACCGGTCGTCGGCTCCCGCATTCCGGACGGCCGCGCACGGGTGGCGCCCGTCACGTGGACCCGGCCGGACGGCCGCGGCTCAGCGCGCCCAGCCGTGGGCGCGCAGGAACGCGACCACCGCCCCGGCCGCCGCGTGCGGGGCCTGGCGCAGGTCGTGCCGCTCCCCGACAAGTACAACGATCTCCACCCCCGGGGTGGCACCAGGCACCCCGAACGGGTCACGATCACCGTTGACGACCAGTGTCGGCAGCCCGGTCAGCAGCTCGGCGGCGCGGCTGCGCTCCGGCCTGCCCGGCGGGTGCAGCGGGAACGCCAGGGCGACGATCCCGGCCGCGCCGACCTCGGCGGCGGTCCGGCAGGCCACCCGGGCCCCGCTGGAGCGCCCGCCGACGAGCACCGGCACGCGTCCGGCCTGCGCGGTGAGCACCTCCAGCACCGCGCGCCACGCCTCGTCCAGGTGTCCGGCCGGGGGCGGGGTGCGCCGTCCGGCGACGCGGTAGGGCTGGGTGACCAGCGCCACGGCGACGCCCGCGGCCAGCGCGCCGTCACGTACGGCGGTCAGGTCTGGGGCGTCCACGCTGCCGCCCGCCCCGTGCCCGAGCACGAGCAGCGAGGCGGGGACGGCGCGGCTGCCCGGCACGGTCAGGTCGACCCGTGCCGGGCCGCGTTCGGTCTCGATGGTCTGGGTGCCGTTGCGCACCCGACGATCATGCGGCGTGAGCGTGCTCCCTGGCCAGCAGCGGCACGCCGTGACGGGCGTCCCGCTCGGCCTCGCCGAGGGTGACCAGGGCCAGTTCGGCCCGGCTCTGCGTCGGGATCCGCCGGGTCGTGGCGGCACGGCGCGGCGGCTGCAACTGCCCGGCCGATACCACCAGCTCCGGTTGAGGGCCGAAGGCGACGAACTGCGTCTCCTCCGCCGACTCCTCGGTGCGCCAGGCGACGAGCATCGCCCGGCGCTCCCGCGCGGTCGTGCCGCCCCAGACCCCGTGGCAGTCCCCGACGCTGAGCGCCCAGGCCAGACACGCCCCGGACACCGGGCAACGACCGCACAGCTGCACTGCTGTGTCGGCCGCCTCCAGCGGCGCCGGGAAGAAGGTCTCCGGATCGGCGGCCTGGCACGCACCTCTGGTCCGCCAGGCATTGTCGTGACGTTCCCGCACCGCGCGCATCAGACGCGGATCGCGGCGCGCGGCCGCGATTTCATGCGGGCGTGGAACCCGCGCCCGGGTCATTCCACCCACCTCCCCCGTGGGTCGGTCCCATCGCCAGCTGACGATGGGATCCGGCTGAATGTCGTTGACGCTAAGACAACCGCGCCACACGACGCTGTGTCTTACCGCACAGCGGGGAGTCCAGACAAGGGTTTACCCGCAAATTCGTGACGCAAACTGTCACGATCCGCCGCAAAATCAGAACAGCGCTGCCGGTTCGGCCGGTCCCACCAGCCGTTGAGTCAATCCAGGGCCGTCGTTGCGGACGTCGCCCACGGCCGGACCGACGGGACGGATCTCCACCGTGGACACCAGTTCCGGGCCGGGCGGGGCCAGCAGGTCGGCGTCGGCCGGGCCGGCCAGCCAGGCCGCCCAGTCCGCCGGGGCCAGCAGCAGCGGCATCCGGTCGTGCACCGAGGCCAGCGCACCCTGGGCCGCCGTGGTGATGATGGTGCAGCTCAGGCCGAACTTCCCGGCCGTCCACAGCCCCGCGAGGGCCAGCCCGTCCCCGTGCGTCATGTAGTAGGCCTGCTTGCCCTCGGGGGTGCGGGTCCACTCGTACCAGCCGTCGGCGGGCACGATGCACCGCTTGGCCGCGAACGACGGCCCGAACGCCCGCGAGGACGCCAGCGTCTCCGACCGGGCATTGATCATCTTAAAACCGGTGCGCGGGTCGTCGGCCCACGGCGGCAGGAAGCCCCAGCGCGCCACGCTCAGCACCCGGCCGCCGCGCGAGGCCGAGACGCGCACGATCGGCGCGGGATCGGTCGGGGCCAGGTTGTAGTCGGGGGCCAGCCCGCCGGCCGTGTCGTCCTCGGCCTGGAACAGCCGGGACAGATCCACCGCCGTACGCGTCGTCGCATAGCGCCCGCACATGCCGCTCACCTTACGCCTGGGTGGATCAGGCAGACTGGAGGGCGTGAGCAGACCACTACAGCCGTGGGCCGCGCCCACCGCCACCGGCCCCGTGAACTCGGTGGTCCGGCTGCCCGGATCGAAGTCCATCACCGCCCGCGCGCTGGTGCTGTCTGCCGTCGCGATGGGCCCCTCGACCCTGCTCGCCCCGCTGCGGGCCCGCGACACCGAACTGATGGCGGCCGGGCTGCGCGCGCTCGGCTCCCATGTGAACACCGCCGACGAGCAGCGCTGGGAGGTCCGGCCGCGTCCGCTCATCGGACCGGCGCACGTCGACGTCGGCCTGGCCGGCACGGTGATGCGCTTCGTGCCGCCGCTGGCCGCGCTGGCCAACGGCCCGGTCACCTTCGACGGCGACCCCCGCGCCCGGCAGCGCCCGCTCGGCCCGCTGCTCAAGGCGCTGCGCGAGCTCGGCGCGACCATCGAGGCGTCCAGCATCGACGGCCTGCCGCTGACCGTGCACGGCAAGGGCCGCCTGCGCGGTGGCGAGGTGAACGTGGACGCCTCGCTGTCCAGCCAGCTCATCTCCGGCCTGCTGCTGGCCGCCGCCGACTTCGACGAGGGCATCACCGTGCGCCACGTCGGCACCAACCCCGTGCCCAGCGCCCCGCACCTGCGGATGACGGTGCAGATGCTGCGCGCCGCGGGCGCCGGTGTCGACGACGCCACCCCGAACGTCTGGCACGTCGCCCCGGGCCGCCTGAGCGGCCGGGCCTGGCAGGTCGAGCCCGACCTGTCCGGGGCCGCGCCGTTCTTCGCCGCCGCGCTGGTCACCGGCGGCAGCGTCACCCTGGCCGGCTGGCCGCGCAGCAGCGTGCAGCCGGTGGAGAAGGTGCGCCAGCTGCTCACCCAGCTCGGTGGCGCGCTCACCCTGTCCGAGCACGGCCTGACCGTCGCGGGCACCGGCGTGATCAACGGCATCGACGCGGATCTCTCAGATGTGGGCGAACTCACACCCGTCGTCGCCGCCCTCGCCGTGCTGGCCGAGGGGCCGTCGGTGCTGCGCGGCGTCGGCCACATCCGCACCCACGAGACGGACCGGCTGGCGGCCCTGGCCCGCGAGCTCACCGCGCTGGGCGCCCGCGTCACCGAGACCGAGGACGGCCTGGAGATCACCCCGGCGCCGCTGACCGGCACCCACTTCGAGACCTACGACGACCACCGGATGGCGCACGCCGCCGCGGTCATCGGTCTGCGGGTGCCGGGCGTGCAGCTGTCCGACGTGGCGTGTACCGCCAAGACGCTGCCCGAATTCGCGGCACTATGGGGCGAGTTGGCCGGGCAGTGAGGGCAGGCAGTTGAAACGCAAGCGGGAGTACGACGAGGACGACGTGCGGGTGCGGGCCACCCGCTCGTCCCGTCCCCGCACCCGGACCAGGCCGACGCACTCCGACGCGGTGACCGGGTTCGTGGTCGCGGTCGACCGCGGCCGCTACACCTGCGTGGTCGCGGGCGACCGCAAGGGCGAGACGTTCGAGGTGACCGCGATGCGCGCCCGCGAGCTGGGGCGCAAGTCGGTGGTGGTCGGCGACGAGGTGGCGCTGGTCGGCGACGTCAGCGGCGACGTGGGCAGCCTGGCCCGGATCGTACGGATCGAGGAGCGGCGCTCGGTGCTGCGCCGCACCGCCGACGACGACGAGAACACCGCCGAGGGCCGGATCGAGCGGGTGGTGGTGGCCAACGCCGACCAGCTCGTCATCGTCAGTGCGCTGGCCGACCCGCCGCCGCGCGAGGGCTTCATCGACCGCTGCCTGGTCGCCGCGTACGCCGCCGACATCGAGCCGCTGCTGTGCCTGACCAAGGCCGATCTCGGCGGCCCCGAGCAGGTCGTCTCCTACTACTCCGAGCTCGACCTCGACTACGTGCTGTGCCGGCCTGACAGTGACCTGGCCGAGCTGCGCGAGCGCCTGTCCGGTCGCGTCTCGGTGCTGGTCGGGCACTCCGGCGTGGGCAAGTCGACGCTGGTCAACCGGCTCATTCCGGGCACCGGGCGGGCCGTCGGCGTGGTCAGCGCGATCGGCAAGGGCCGGCACACCTCGACCAGCGCCGTCGCGCTGCGGCTGCCGGACCGCAAGGAGTCCTGGATCATCGACACCCCGGGCGTACGCAGCTTCGGCCTGGCCCTGGTCTCCTCCGACGACCTGCTGCACGGCTTCCCCGACCTGGTCGAGGGCACCGTCGACTGCCCGCCGAACTGCGAGCACACCGGCGGCGAGTGCGTGCTGGACGCCTGGGTGGGGCAGGGGCGCGCCGACGCGCGGCGGCTGGCGTCGTTCCGGCGGCTGCTGGCCTCGCGGGCCGGTGACGCCGACCCCGGTCAGACGTCGACGTAGCCGCCGGTGCGCCAGTACACGCCGTCCTCGCGCGCCATCAGGCCGGTGTCGATGAGGTAGCGGCGCAGCGACACCCAGTCGTGCTCGTAGAACGCGCGCAGCACCGCGTCGACCTCGCGCTCGGTGAGCCGTACGCCCGGTTCGAACGCGCACACCACGTGTTCGAGCAGCAGCCGCCGCTTGCCCGCGCGGGCGGGCATGCTGCGGATGCGCCCCGACTCGTCCAGGAAGGGCGCGAGGACCCGGTCGGTGTCGGTACTCATGCCGACGAAACTACCCGGCTGGTCCAGCCGGTATTCGCACCCGATACCGGGCGATAGCGGAGATCCGATAAATTCTCGGCATGGCCCGCTACTCGGACGACCTCGGCGTCGCCCACGCGCTGGCGGACACCGCCGACTCGATCTCCATGTCGCGCTTCCGCAAGACAGACCTGCACGTCGAGTCGAAGCCCGATCTGACCCCGGTCAGCGAGGCCGACACCGCCGTGGAGAAGGCGCTGCGGTCCACCCTGGCCCGCATCCGGCCGCGCGACGGCGTGCTGGGCGAGGAATTCGGGATCACCGGGGCCACCAGCAACCGGCAGTGGGTCATCGATCCGATCGACGGCACGAAGAACTACATCCGCGGGGTGCCGATCTGGGCCACGCTGATCGCGCTGATGGAGGGGGACGAGCCGGTCGTCGGCCTGGTCTCGGCACCCGCGCTGAACCGGCGCTGGTGGGCCGCGCGCGGGCTGGGCGCGTTCGCGGGCCGGCACCAGGCCGCGGCCACCCCGATCCGCGTCTCCGGCGTGCGCCGCCTGGCCGACGCGAGCTTCTGCTACTCCGAGCTCGACGGCTGGGAGCAGACCGGCCGCCTGGCGTCGGTGCTGGACCTGATGCGCAAGACCTGGCGCAGCCGGGCGTACGGCGACTTCTACGGCTACATGCTGCTGGCCGAGGGCGCCGTCGACATCATGATCGAACCTGAGCTGATGCTGTGGGACATCGCCGCGCTGGTGCCGATCATCACCGAGGCGGGCGGCACGTTCACCGACCTGTCCGGACGGCCCGGTGCGGGCGGCGGCTCCGCCATCGCGACGAACGGGCAGTTACACACGGATGTCCTGGAAAAGCTGAGTCCAGCAGGTCTTCGCGCTCTGTAGTCAACCTCATTCACTCGGTTATCTGGCCGCCGGGTGGGGCGCACCCGACCCCTAAGGGTCTAAGCTGCGTTGGTGGTGTCCTCTGGCTGGTGGTTCCTGGTGGCGATGATCGCCGCGTACGGCATCGCCAACCTGTTGCAGTCCATGGCGGCAACACGCACAGCGACGACTGACAACCTGGACCCCGGCCTGCTGCTGCGGCTCTTCGGCAACAAGACGTACCTGCTCGGGCTCGGCTGCCAGATCCTCGGCTTCTTCCTGGCCCTCGGGGCGCGGCGCGACCTGCCGCTGTTCCTGGTCCAGTCGGCCGTCACGGCCGGGTTGTGCGTCACCGCGTTCTGCGGCGTCGTGCTGCTCAAGTGGAAGCTGCCGCTGGCCGAGATCTCCCTGCTCACGCTGGTCGTCGCGGGCATCGGCATGCTCGCCGCGTCGGCCAAGCCCGGCCACGCCGAACCGCTCGACGCCAAGGGCATCATCTCGCTCGTCGTCGCCCTGGCCGCGATCGCGGCGGTCAGCGTCGTCGCGGGCAAGGTCAAGGGCGTGCTCGGCTCGGTGGTGCTCGGCTCGCTCGCCGGGCTCTGCTTCGCCTCCGCCGCCATCGCGGCCCGGCCGCTGGCCTCGGCGCAGAACATCGTCGAGTTCGGCCTCAACCCCCTGCTGTATCTGGTCATCGCGCACTCGCTCACCGGCCAGCTGCTGCTCGGCCTGGCCATGCAGCGCGGCTCGACCAACGCCGCCGTCGCCGCGATGGACGCCGCGGGCGCGGTGCCGGCCGCCGCGATCGGCATGCTGCTGCTGGGCGACCAGATCCGCAGCGGCATGGTGTGGGTCGCGGCCCTCGGCTTCGTGCTCACCCTCGGCGCGGTCATCGCGCTGACCAGGTTCGCCGAGCCGCAACACGACCTGGTCGCCGAACCGGTCCCTTTACCCGTACGCCGCACCTCCGCCTCCGTGCCCGGCCTGCCGCCGCATCCGGCCCGCGGCGTGTTCCAGGTCCCCGGCGCCTCGCAGACGGTCCAGCGCTCCGGCGACGAGGAGGCTGACGTCGCGGCGCCGACCGCCCAGCCCGTCGCGCCGGTGCAGCCGGTCCCGGCGACCCAGCCGATCCCCGTGCCGCAGCCCGCGCCGAGCTGGTCCCCGGCCACCCACGGCTACGCCACCCAGGGCTTCGCCCCGGCGGCCGCGTTCGGCTCCGCCGCCGACTACGCCCCCGCCTCGAACGGCCACCACCCGGCCCCGACCGGCGCCTACGCCCCCGCCCAGGCCAACGGCCACCCCGCCCCGGCCACCCCCGGCAACGGCCACAGCACCCCGAACGGCCACGGCGGCAACGGACACGGCACCCCGAACGGCCACGGCGGCAACGGGCACAGCGGCCAGCACGGCTACGGCACCCCCGGCGGATTCGGCGCCGGGCACGAGCCGGGCACCGGCCAGGCCCCCGCGCCCCAGGTCCCGGGCCAGCCCCACCCCCCGGTCGCCTTCCCGGTCACCGGCCGCCCCGCCCACTCCTGAAACCCGCGAGCGCCGCCGGCCCGAACTGGCTACGGTCACCCGCGTGAACAGTCCAGCCCAGCGGGTCGATCGAGCCGACGTCCGGGAGACCGACGACGACCTCACCCTGATCCTCGGCGCGGGCGGCGTCCACGTCCTGCAACTGCGGCTGCGCTACGCCGACATGACCGACGAACTGATCAACCCGGCCGGCCGCACCGCCGTGAACGCCGCAGGCGCGTGGTCCCTCGTCGGCCGGACGCTCTCCCTCGAAGTGAGCATGCGCGCCGCCCCCGCACTCGGCCTCCCCCGCCATCACCAACTACACCTGGACCTACCCGACGACCAGCTCACCAAGGTCGCCGACGCCCTCCTGGAGATCCTCCACTCGGAATGCTTCCTCCTGGACATCCCCACCCGCCACCAACGCTCCTGACCCGCCGCTCAAGCCGCGAAGATCAGCGATTCCGGTCAGAACACGGCCTCACGCTTCACGTTCTGACCGCAGATCGCGATCACGGACTTCCACCCCAACCACCCACCCACCCCTACCCGAGAAAATTTCGCCCCCCCCCCGGGGCAAGGTTCGGTGGTGCCGGGGCCGTCATCCCAGTGGTGTCACTCAGACCACGGGGAGGTACGGCGATGGCGACCACGTCGCGCCGCAAGTCGAGCACGTCAGTTCCCAGGCAGCGCAACCTCGCCAAGCATGGCGTCGATCCCACGGAGGCCGCCGCCGACCAGCCCGCCGACCGGCCGGGCGAGCGCGGGCGCCGCCCGAGATCACGGCGCCGGAAGCTGTCGATCTGGTCGCGGATCGCGATCGCGTTCGGCGCGGTGGTGCTGATGGCCGCGGGCGGCGCGCTGATCGCGCTGCACTCGGTGGTGAGCACGCTGCAGGACAGCATCCAGGTCGTCGACGTGCTCGACGACGCGGCCAAGGCCCCGGCCGGGCCGGGCGGCAAGGCGTTCGACGGCCCGATCGACCTGCTGCTGCTCGGCATCGACACCCGGGCCACCCAGGAGCACGACGACGCCCGCGCGGACACGATCCTGCTGGTGCACATCCCGGCCACGCACGACCAGGCGTACCTGATGTCGATCCCGCGCGACACCCGGGTCACCATCCCGGACGCCCCGAACGGCATGAAGTCGATCTCGGACAAGGTCAACGGCGCGTTCGCGCGCGGCGCGATGAAGGGCGGCGGCTGGGCGGGCGGCCTGGCGCTGACCGCCCGGACCGTGAAGAACCTGACCGGCATCGAGTTCGACGGGGCCGCCGTGATCGACTTCAGCGGCTTCAAGAAGGTGATCGAGACGCTGGGCTCGGTGAACCTGTGCGTCGAGGCGGACACGAAGTCGTCGCACTACTTCGTGCTCAAGCCGGGCGGGAAGCCGACGTACGTCAGCGGGTCGGGCAACGACGGGCTGCCGGTGGAGAAGCGGCTCGGCATCAACGGCAAGCAGTACGTGCACAAGAAGGGCTGCCGCGACATGCAGGCGTGGGAGGCGCTGGACTTCGCGCGCATCCGCAAGGGCGCCGCCGACAAACAGGGCGACTACTCGCGCCAGCGCCACCAGCAGCAGCTCATCAAGGCGATGCTGAAGAAGGCGTCGTCGGGCGGCGTCCTCACCGACATCGGCAAGATCAATGATCTGCTGCGGGCGGTCGGCCAGTCGATGCTGCTGTCACTGCGGGGCATCACCCTGGTCGACTTCCTGTTCACCATGAAGGACCTGGCCGGATCCGACCTGGTGCTGCTGAAGACCAACGGCGGCGCGTACAACAGTTTCAAGGTCAACGGGCAGAGCTTCGAGCGCCTGGACGAGCTCACCCTGCAGATGTTCAAGGCGGCCAAGAACGACGCACTCGGCCAGTTCGCCGCGAAGCACCCGGAGTTCGTCAACAACGAGAAGTAGCCCGGCGGCGTCGAAGACCCACAGGAGGCCGTCCGCGCGGACGGCCTCCACGCCGTCGGGCAGGCCGGGCACGACCGGCGGGACGCCCGCGTCGGCGCAGGCGGCGCCGAGCCAGTCGGCCAGGCCCGCGTCGTCGAGCTCGCAGGACAGGTAGCGGGCCGACCCGGTGCCGGTGGCGCGGCTGGTGGCGGCGGGGCGCCCGTCGGGATAGCGCGCGGTCACCTCGGCGCCGGGCGCCGACAGCCACTCGGTCCAGCCGCGCGCCACCGCCGCCTCGCTCCAGGCCGCGTTCAGCACCTGCAACCGCCCCGGCGGCAGCGGGTCGAACTCCTCCACCACGAGGCCCAGCAGTTCGCGCAGCGCCCCCGGGTATCCGCCGAGCCGCACCCCCGCGTTCGCGTCTACCAGCCCCGACAGGTACGTCACCAGCAGCTGCCCGCCCTCGTGCGCGAACCGCGCCAGCTTCGCCGCCGACGCGTCGTCCACCAGGTACGCCGCGGGCACCACCAGCACCCGGTAGCCGGACAGGTCCGCTCCGGGCGGCACCACGTCCACGGCGTACCCCCGCCGCCGCAGCAGGTCGTGGCAGCGCCGCACCGCGGCCTCGTAGTCGACCGGCGCGGGCAGGTGCGCGGCCTGCACCGCCCACCAGCACTGCTCGTCGAACCACACCGCCACCTCGGCCTGCGGCCCGGCCTGCGCGGCGGGTTCGGGCAGGGCGGCGAGCACCGCGCCGAGCGCGGCCGCCTCGCGGAAGATCCGGCTGTCGGGGCCGCCGTGGCCGACCAGCGCGGTGTGCCACTGCTCGGCGCCGCCGGCGCTCGCCCGCCACTGGAAGTACAGCGCCCCGGCCGACCCGCGCGCGATGTGGCCGAGCGCGAGCCGCTCCAGCAGGCCGGGCGGCTTGCGCCGCTGCACGCCGCCCTCGGTCACGTGCGCGGGCGCGTGCTCCATCAGCAGCCAGCGGCCGCCGTGCCCGGCCGCGCGCGACCAGCCCCGGGCCAGGTCGGCGGCCCACGCGCTCTCGGCCACGGCGGTGTCCAGGCCGGACGGGTAGTGGTCGATCGCGACCAGGTCGACCTCGGCGGCCCACCGGGCGTGGTCGACCGGCACCCAGCCGCCGAGCACGAAGTTCGTGGTGACGACCGCGTCCGGCGCCTCGGCCTTGATCAGGTCCCGCTGCCGGGTGTACGCGGTGAGCATGCTGTCGGACACGAACCGCCGGTAGTCCAGCTCGTGCGCCGGGTTGCCGAGGTACTGCGTGGCGCGCGGCGGCAGCACCTGGGCCCAGTCGGTGTACTCCTGGCTCCAGAAGGCCGTGGTCCACGCGTCGTTGAGCGCGTCGAGGCCGCCGTGGCGCTCGCGCAGCCAGCCCCGGAACGCCTCGGCGCAGTGGTCGCAGAAGCACCAGGTGCCGTACTCGTTGTGCACGTGCCACAGGCGCACGGCCGGGTGGCCGGCGTAGCGGCGGGCCAGCTGCTGCGCGATCGCCTCGCTCGCCTGCCGGTAGGCGGGGGCGTTGACGCAGTACGTGTCGCGCGACCCGTGCACCAGCCGGACGCCGTCGCGGCGCTGGGCCAGCGCGTCGGGGTGGGCGACGGTGAACCACGGCGGCGGGGACGCGCTCGGGGTGGCCAGCGCGACGCCGACGCCCGCCGCGTGCAGGTCGTCGAGCACCCGGTCCAGCCAGCCGAGGTGGTAGCGCCCCGGTTCGGGCTCCAGCCGCGACCAGGCGAAGACGCCGACGGTGACCAGGTTGACCCCGGCCGCGCGCATCAGCGCCAGATCCTCGGCGCGCACCTGGTCAGACCACTGCTCCGGGTTGTAGTCGCCGCCGAACAGGTACACCGCTCCCCCTTTGTTTGGAACGCAGCCAAATTAGGGGAGCCTCCGCGCGGCGTCAACCGGGCGCGGTTGACGTTTGTTTGGCTACACGGAAAACTAAATTTAGCTAGGCCGGGCCGGTCCGCACTGGCCGTTGCCGCCCCGTCGCCGTTTCCCGCGCCCGCCGACCGTCCGAGGAGCCGACCATGCCTTTTCGCCCGCCGCTGGTGGCGCACGAGTACTTCTCCGCCGACCCGCCCGAGCTGCCGCGCCGCTCCCCCGGCGAACCCGGACCCGAGGCGGTCGTGCGCGCCGAGCTGACCGGCAAGGACTCGACCGGGGTGACCCTGCGGGCGTACACCGCGACCGGAACCGCCCTGCACCTCCAGCTCAGCGCCGCCGGTGAGGGCATCCTGCGGGTACGGCTGAGCGACGACCCCGCCGCGCGCACCCGCTCCGCGCGGGTGCTGCCGCTGACCCAGCCCGACCCCGGCGCGGTGGCCACCGTGGTGGCCGCCGACAACAGCATCAGCGTCACCGCCGGCGCGCTCACCGCCCATGCGGTGCTCAGCCCCTGGTCACTGTCCTTCCAGGACACGGTAACCGGGCGCGAGCTGCTGCGCAGCGACCCGGGCCTGGTCGACATCTCGGGACGGCTGCGCAACCTGCCCCTGGGCTGCTCGCGCGTGGACGGCCGGATCGTGGCGTACCACGAAAGTTTCACGCTGCCCGCCGACGAGGTGCTGACCGGAACGGGCGAGCGCTTCACCGCGCTGAACCTGCGCGGGCAGCGGCCGGTGATGTGGAACTTCGACGCCTTCGGCAGCGAGTCCGACCGGGCGTACAAGAACGTGCCGTTCTACCAGTCCAGCCGCGGCTACGGCCTGGTCGTCGACTCCGGCCTGCCCGTCGAGTACGACTTCGGCGCCGCCACCGGCAGCGTCACCCAGCTGCTCGTCCCCGACGACGCGCTCGACTACTACGTCCTGGCCGGGCCGACCCCGGCGGCGGTGCTGGACCGGTTCGACGCGCTCACCTGCCGCCCGCAGTGCCCGCCGAAGTGGGCCTTCGGCTCCTGGATCTCGTCGGGCTTCTGCCGCGACAGCCAGGAGCAGGTGCTCGCCCGCGCGGCCACCATCCGCGCACACGGCATCCCCTGCGACGTGCTGCACCTGGACACCTACTGGCAGCCCGACGGCCGGTGGTCGGAGCTGCGCTGGGACCCCGAGACCTTCCCCGACCCCGAGGGCATGCTGGCCACCCTGCACGAGCAGGGCTTCCGGGTCTGCGTATGGATGAACCCGTACCTGTCGCACCACTCCGACCGGTTCACCGAGGCGGCCGAGCGCGGCTTCCTGCTGCGCCGGGCCGACGGCGAGGTGTACGTCGCCGACTCCTGGCACGGGTCGTTCCCGCCCGGCGGCATCGTCGACTTCACCAACCCCGAGGCGGTCGCCTGGTTCCAGGACCTGCTGCGGCCGATCGCCCGGCAGGGCGTGGACGTGTTCAAGACCGACTTCGCCGAGGGCGTGCCCGCCGACGCGGTGGCCCACAACGGCATGACCGGCACCGAGCTGCACAACGTGTACTCGCTGCTCTACAACGACGCCGTGATGGCGGTGACCCGCGAGGTGCACGGGCACGGCATGGTCTGGGCACGCTCGTCGTACCTCGGCGGCCAGCGGCACGCGGCGCAGTGGGGCGGGGACACGATGTGCTCGTACCCGGCGCTGGCGTCCTCGCTCAACGGCGGGCTGGCGCACGGCATGTCGGGGGTGCCGTACTGGTCGCACGACAGCGGCGGCTTCTGCGGCACGCCCAGCGACGACCTCTACCTGCGCTGGGCCCAGTTCGGCGCGCTGTCGCCGCTGCTGCGCTTCCACGGCACCACCACCCGCGAGCCGTGGCGGTTCCCGGCCGTCGAGGCGGCCACCATCGAGGCGCTGAAGCTGCGCTACCGGCTGCTGCCGTACCTGTACTCGGCGGCGCTGCGGGCGCAGGCGACCGGTGAGCCGATCATGCGGGCGCTCGCCGTCGACTCCCCCGCCGACCCGGCCTCGTGGCGCGCCGAGCACCAGTACCGGCTCGGCGCGGACCTGCTGGTCGCCCCGATGATCAGCGAGACGCAGCGGCGCGACGTGTACCTGCCGCCGTCTGGCAGTGGCGGCTGGGTGTGCTGGTGGACCGGCGAGGTCTACCCCGACACCACCACCATGGCCGTCGCCCCGGCCCTGGACCGCGTCCCCCTGTACGTCCGCCGCCACGCCCTGATCCCCACCACCGACCCGGCCGAGCACGTGGCCGACGGACCGTGGCAGCGGGTGACCCTGCTGAGCTTCGGCGGGGGCGACGCGACCTGCGAACTCCTCGACGACGATTACGCAAGCACTGTCATCGCGCACCGGTCGGGGGATACTCTCGCGGTGACGATCGTGGGGCCTGCCCGCCTGCACGCGATCGCCTTCCCCGACACAGCCGGGTGCACCCCGCCTGCCACGGTGCTCGTCAACGGTGTCGAGGCACCGCTGAGCACGGTGGACGGGCTGCTCACGGCATCCCTCGCCCCGGGAGACTGAAACCATGACACTGGTCGCCGGTGTCGACTCGTCGACGCAGTCCTGCAAGGTCGTCGTACGCGACGCCGACACCGGCGCGCTGGTGCGCCAGGGCCGCGCGGCCCACCCCGACGGCACCAGCTGCCCACCCGACGCGTGGTGGGCGGCGCTGCAGACCGCGATCGCCGACGCCGGCGGCCTCGCCGACGTCGCGGCGATCTCGGTCGGCGGGCAGCAGCACGGCATGGTCTGCCTCGACGACTCCGGCGCCGTCGTCCGCGACGCGCTGCTGTGGAACGACACCCGCTCCGCGGGCGACGCCGCCGACCTCGTCACCGAGCTCGGCGGCGGCCAGGCCTGGGCCGACGCCGTCGGCAGCGTCCCGGTCGCGTCGTTCACCGTCACCAAGCTGCGCTGGCTGGCCCGCAACGAGGCCGCCAACGCCGCCCGCACCGCCGCCGTGTGCCTGCCGCACGACTGGCTGACCTGGCAGCTCGCCGGCGCCCGGAGCCTGGACGCGCTGGCCACCGACCGCAGCGACGCCTCCGGCACCGGCTACTGGTCCCCGGCCACCGGCGAATACCGCCGCGACCTGCTGAAGCTCGCCCTCGGCAAGGACGTGCTGCTGCCGCGCGTGCTCGGACCCGCCGACCGGGCGGGCACCACCCCGGCCGGGCAGGCGCTCGGGCCCGGCGCCGGTGACAACGCGGCCGCCGCGCTGGGCGCCGGCGCCGCCCCCGGCGACGTCATCGTCTCCATCGGCACCTCCGGCACGGTCTTCTCCGTCGCCGCGGCCCCCGCCGCCGACCCGACCGGCGCGGTCGCCGGGTTCGCCGACGCCAGCGGCCACTTCCTGCCGCTGGTCTGCACCCTCAACGCCGCGCGCGTGCTGGACTCGGCCGCCGCGATGCTGCGCGTCGACCACGCCGAGCTGTCCCGGCTGGCGCTGACCGCACCGGCGGGCAGCGACGGGCTCGTGCTGGTGCCGTACCTGGAGGGTGAGCGCACCCCGAACAAGCCCGACGCCACCGGCAGCCTGCACGGCCTCACGCTGGGCAGCTCCACCGCCGCGCACCTGGCCCGCGCCGCGGTCGAGGGCCTGCTCTGCGCGCTGGCCGACGGCCTCGACGCGCTGCGCGCCCAGGGTGCGCAGGTCGAGCGGGTCATCCTGGTCGGCGGCGGCGCCCGCTCCGAGGCGCTGCGCCAGATCGCCCCGACCGTGTTCGGCTGCCCGGTGCTGGTCCCGCCGCCCGGCGAGTACGTCGCCGACGGCGCCGCCCGCCAGGCAGCCTGGATCACCACCGGCGTCCAGCCCGCGTGGGAGCTCGACGGCCTCACCCGCTACGACGCCGACCCGGTCCCCGCCGTCCGCGCCCGCTACGCCGACGCCCGCGACCACACCCTCACCCGGTCGGCCTGACCACCTCTGCCCGTAGCTCACACGTGTGGGGTTGTAGCTACAACCCCACACGTGTGAGCTACCACCGCATCCACTCTCCCGAGCTCTCGCGCGCCCGCGGCCACCGGAAGGCTGCGGGCGCGCGAGTATCGCGACCTGCGGCGGACTGGTGAAGTCGCCGATGCGAGGGCGGTCCGGCGGCGGCGACACTGCGCCGATGCAGACCTTCACCTCGTACGACGGCACGTCCATCGCCTATCGCGTCTGGGAGGCGGCCGGCGACGCGCCGACCGTCGTCCTGCACCACGGCTTCGCCTCCTCGGCGACGGGCAACTGGGTGGTGACCGGGGTCGTGGACGCGCTCACCGCCGCCGGGCGCCGGGTGGTCGCCGTCGACGCGCGCGGGCACGGCGACTCGCAGAAGCACCACGACCCGGCGTACTACGGCGAGAACGCCATGGCGCGCGACCTGGCCGCCCTGTTCGACCTG
Source organism: Catellatospora sp. TT07R-123 (assembly GCF_018327705.1). Classification (NCBI taxonomy): domain Bacteria; kingdom Bacillati; phylum Actinomycetota; class Actinomycetes; order Micromonosporales; family Micromonosporaceae; genus Catellatospora; species Catellatospora sp. TT07R-123. Next base: position 3,886,450 of record NZ_BNEM01000002.1, read on the forward strand.
CTCGGGCTGGACCGGGTGGACCTGGTCGGCTACTCGATGGGCGGGGTCGTCGCGCTGGTCACGGCGGCGGCCGACCCGCGCGTACGCCGCCTGGTCGTCGGCGGGATCGGCGCCAGCGCCGCCGAGCAGGGCGGGGTGGACCGCGACGCGCTGCCCGGCGCGGCGCTGATCGAGGCGCTGCTGACCGACGACCCCGGCACCGTCACCGACGAGCGGGCGCTGGGGTTCCGGATGTTCGCCGAGGCGACCGGGGCCGACCGGCGCAGCCTGGCGGCGCAGGCGCGCGCGAGTCGCCATACCCCCATCGGGATGGACCGGATCGGGGTGCCGGCGCTGGTGCTGGCCGGGGCGGACGACTGGCTGGCGACGCGGCCGCACGTGCTGTCGTCGGCGCTGCCCGACGGCCGGTGCAAGGTGCTGGCCGGGGACCACCTGACGGTGGTGCGCAACCCGGAGTTCGCCGCCGCGATCGTGTCGTTCCTCGCCGGCTGAGGTGGGGAAGGGCACCTTCGCCGACGAAGGTGCCCTTCCCCACCGCACGGTCAGCCCTTGATCGCTCCGGCGATGACGCCCTTGGTGAAGTGGCGCTGGATGAACGGGTACACGATCACGATCGGGATCAGCACCACGATCACGACCGCCATCTTCACGGCCAGGCTCGGCGGGGCGTTGAACCCGATCGCGGGCGGCGACCCGATGCCCGCCGGGCTCTGCCCGGCCAGGATGTACGCCTGGAGCACCTGCTGCGCGACGTGGTCCTCAGAGTTGTTCAGGTACAGCACCGCGTTGAAGTACATGTTCCAGTAGCCGACGGCGTAGAACAGGCCCACCACGGCGACGACCGCCTTGGACAGCGGCAGCACGATCCGCCCGAGGATCGCCCACTCGCCCGCGCCGTCGATGCGGGCGCTGTCGAGCAGCTCGGCGGGGATGCCCATGAAGAACTGGCGCACCACCACCAGGTTGAACGCGTTGACCGCGGCGGGCAGGATCAGCGCCCAGTGCGAGTCCTTCAGCCCGAGGCTGGTCACCAGCAGGTAGCTGGGGATCAGGCCCGGCCCGACCAGGAACGTGATCAGGAAGAACAGCAGCAGCGGCCGGTGCCACAGGCTGCCCGGCCGGGACAGGCCGTACGCGGCGAGCACGGTGCAGCCCAGGCTGAGCGCGGTGCCGACCAGGGTGACCAGCGTGCTGCGCCACACCGCCCCGGACACCTCGCCCCGCGTGAAGATCAGTACGTACGCCGAGACGTCGAAGTCGCGGGGCCAGAACACCATCCCGCCCGCGTCCGCGATCGCCTTCTTCGACGCGAAGCTGGTGACCAGCACCGACCACATCGGAATGAGCACGGCCAGCACGACCGCGCTGAGCACCGCACCCTTGAGCAGCCGGCCGACCAGCGTCGGGGGCTCCTCCCAGGCGGCGCGCTCGGAGCGGCGCGACTTGGTGAACAGGCTCATGATCGGGTGAACACCCCCTGCCCGCCGAAGCGGTGCGCGAGCCGGTTGGCGATCAGGATCAGCACCAGGCCGATGGCGGCCTTGAACAGGCCGGCCGCGGCGCCGACGCCGTAGTCCTGGGTCACCAGGCCCAGGTAGTACACGTAGGTGTCGAGCACCTCGGCCGCCTGCCGCCCGACCGCGTTGCGCTGCAGGATGAACTGCTCGAAGCCGACCGACAGCGAGTTGCCCAGCTGGAGGATCAGCAGCAGGATGACGACCGGCCGCAGGCCGGGCAGGGTCACGTGCCACAGCCGCCGCCAGCGGCCGGCGCCGTCGGAGGCGGCCGCCTCGTACAGGCTCTGGTCGATCGAGGTGAGCGCGGCCAGGAACACGATGGTGCCCCAGCCGACGTCCTTCCACAGCGACTCGGTGCTGACCAGCACGATGAACGTGTGCGGGTCGGTCATCACGTCCCACGGCTGCACGCCGTGGTCGCGCAGCACCTGCGCCAGCAGGCCCGCACCGCCCAGCATCTGCACGAAGAACGTGACCACCAGCACCCAGCTGAAGAAGTGCGGCAGGTAGACCACGGTCTGGATGAACGAGCGCAGCCGCCGCGACACCACGCTGTTGAGCAGGATCGCCAGCGCGATCGGCAGCGGGAAGAAGAACACCAGCTGGAACGAGGTGATCGCCAGCGTGTTGCGCAGCGCGTCCCAGAACTGCGAGTCGCGGAACAGCTCGGCGAAGTTGGTGAAGCCGATCCACGGGCTGTTGGCGATCGCCTCGACCGCGGTGTCGCCGGACCACTGGTCGTAGTCCTTGAAGGCCACGACGTTGCCCAGCGTGGGGAGGTAGTGGAACACCAGCAGCAGCAGCGCCGCGGGCGCCGTCATCAGCAGCAGGGTCCGGTCGCGCCGCCAGCGGGCGGCGAAGGAGCTGCGGCGGCGCGGGGTCGCCCGCGCCGCCTCAGCCGGGGGTACGGGAAGGGGCCGGGCCTGCACAGACCCGGCCGCCTCTGTAGTGCTCACTGCTCAGCCCTCATCGGCCCGCGTCGCTCAGCGCCTTCGCCATGAAGGCCCGGCCGTCCTCGCCGCCGCCGTCACGCCACTCCTTGAGCACCGTGTCGAGGTCGGACAGCGGACGGCGCCCCCGGACGATGTCCGTGATCTTGTCCTCGGTCGGCTGCTTCACCTTCACATAACCCGCCGGCATCTCCAGCTTGATCCCGCGCCACGGGTCCACCTCGATGTGCTGGACGGCGGCGTTCCCCCAGTTGATCAGGTCGGTGACGAAGCCGGGAACCCGCGCGTCGAACTTGATGGTCGGCGCGGTGCCCGCCAGGAACCGGAACTGGTCGGCCTTCTCCTTGCCGAGCAGGTCGTTTCCGGCCGGCCAGCCGTCGGCGCCCTTGGTGAAGTGGGTGCCCTCGACGCCGTACTCGATGAGCTGGAACTCCTTGGTGCCCAGCGGCGCCGCGATGTAGTTCAGCACGCGCAGGATCTCCTCGGTCTTCTCCTTGCCGAGGCCCTTCTTGACGAAGGTGAAGAAGATCGGGTCGCCCGAGCCGTGCACCAGCGGCTTGCCGCCGTCGGCGGCGAAGAACGGCACCGGCTGCATGTTGAAGGCCGGGGTCACCTTCTGCTGCTCGGCCTGCATGCCGAGCCAGGCGCCCACCCCGTCCTGGATCATCACGATCTTGCCGCCGCTGAACAGCAGCTTCGCGTCGGCACCCTTGCTGGCGACGACCTCGGGGTGGACCAGTCCGTCCTTGAAGATCTTGACCAGGAACTCCAGCGCGGCCTTGAACTCCTCGGTCTCGTACTTGAACTCGACCTTGCCGCCCTTGCTGCGCCAGCCCTCCTTCGCGCCCGGCACCCGGAAGATCATCTCAACCATGGCCTGGATGTCGTTGAAGGCCCACACGCCCTTGTCGGCGTTGGTGACCGCCTTGCCGAACGCGTACAGCTCGTCGGCGGTCTTCGGGATCGTCGCCCCGAGCCCGTCGGTGAGGTCCTTGCGGTAGAACAGCGCCCACGGGTACGGGCCGTCGGTCGGCCACGGCACCGCCATCAGCCGCTGGTTCCACACCGCGTTCGACCAGGCCACCGTCGGCAGGTTCGCCAGCATCGCGTACGGCAGCGCCTTGTCACCGGACAGGTGGTCGGTCAGGTCCTCGAACAGCGCCTTGGCCGCGTCCGAGAAGTTGGGGATCTTGCCGATCTCCCAGCTCGGGATGCACAGCACGTCGGGGATGTCCCGGGCGCCCATGATGGTGTTGAGCTTGTCGGCGTACGTGTTGCCGTCCTGGATGCCCGGCGTGACGATCGCGCCCAGCTCCGTGTTGATCGCGTCGACGTACGCGTTCTGGCCCGGCCCCTTCGGCACGGTCCCCCAGTACGGCGTCATCGTGGTGATGGTGCTGCCGCGACCGGGCTTGTCGGTGATCGCCCCGACCAGGTTCGCCGGGTACTTCGTGAAGCCGTTGGCGACCGGCGAGGTGCCCTTGATGTCGGGCTGCACCAGGTCGAGCGGCTTGAACTTGGGCAGCACGGCCGACAGCTTGTCGACCTCCGCCGCCGAGCCGGTGTCGGCCGCCTTCTCGGTGCAGCCGGCCAGAGCGCCGCCGCTGGCGGCGGCGACCGCTCCCAACCCCACCAGGGTGAGGAACGTCCGCCGGTTCGCCGTGCCCGGGAGGGGGTGGTCCACGGCGTACTCCCTTCGTCGAAATTCAGGATCAGGGCAAAGTCGCCCCGCTGGGCTCGGGGCGGGCTACATTTAATTCGTCTGGCGACTAAACAAATTAGCGGAAGGTGGCAGCGCTTACAAGGGAGCGCTTCCATGCGGGCGGCGAACGCCGGTCATACGGCATGATGGTGCGACTACCGCAGCGAGTCCGGAGGGCACACGTGATCACGATGCAGCGGGGGCCGCAGCCGGCGGACTTCGCCGACGTGAGGGCCACCAACCTCGCCGTCGTGCTGCGCTACGTGCGTGGCAACGCGCCCTGCTCCCGTGCGGAGATAGCCGCTGCCACCGGCTTGAACAAGGCCACGGTGTCCAGCCTCGTCGCCGACCTGATCGAGCGGCGGCTGCTGCGGGAGACGGGCCTGACCGAGCACCGCATCGGCCGCCCGGCCACCATGCTGATGCTCGACGGCTCACCATACGCCGCGATCGGCATCGAGGTGAATGCCGACTATCTGACCGCCGTCGCCATCGACCTCGGCGGCACCCAGGTGCTCTCCTGGCGCCGGTCCTTCCCCGGCCTGGCCGCGAGCCCCGCCCAGGCCGCCACCGCCATCGCCGCGCTGGGCCGCCGCGCCGTCAACCGCGTGGTCAAGGACGGCCGCCGCGTGCTCGGGCTGACCGTCGGCGTGCCCGGCCTGGTCGACGCCGACGGCGTCGTCACCCTCGCCCGCAACCTGGGCTGGCGCGACGTCAACCTGCGCGGGGCGCTCACCCGGGCCCTCGGCGACCCCGACTTCCCGGTCCGCGTCGACAACGACGCCAACCTCGCCGTGCTGGCCGAATCGCGGTACGGCGCCCACGCCGGCACCGGCAACCTCGTCTACCTCACCGGCGAGGTCGGCATCGGCGCCGGGATCATCGCCGACGGCCGCCTGCTGCGGGGGCACCGCGGCTTCCCCGGCGAGATCGGGCACATCAGCCTCGACCCCAACGGCCCCGCCTGCCCGTGCGGGCGCCGCGGCTGCCTGGAGGCGGTCGCCGGGATCGCGGCCATCGTGTCCCGGGTCATCCCCGAGGCGACCAGCGACGGCGAGCTCACCGACCTCCAGCCCGAGATCGACGAGGTGGTGCGGCGGGCCCGCGCCAACGACCCGGCCGCGCTGGCGGCCCTCACCGAGGTCGGCCACGGCCTGGGCCAGGGCGTGTCGATGATCGCCGACCTGCTCGACCCCGAGGTGATCGTCCTCGGCGGCTACTTCGTCCCGCTCGCCCCGTGGCTCCTGCCCGCCGTCGAAGCCGAGCTCGCCTCCCGCCGGATCGCCCCCGACCTGGGCAGCCCCCAGGTCACGGCCTCCATCCTCGACCACGGCGCAGCCGCCACCGGCGGCGCCGCCACCGTCCTCGACCACGTCGACGAAGGCCACCTCCCCACCCCCTGAGCCCCACCCTCCCCGCCGCCGAACCCTGAAGATCGCCGTTTCGGGGCACAAAGTGCTGCTTGAGCGCAGGTTTTGACCGCAACCCGCGATCACCCCCGAGATCGCCCGACGACACTCCGTCGAACACGGCCATAAGTTCATGATCGACGGGAAAGGCGGGGCGGTGGCGGTGCGGATGGGGGTCGCGGGTCGTTGAAAGGGTGTAAATCGGAAATAAACCGTTAATGGAGTGCGGCGGGTATGGGCAACGAGCGGCCGGTCTTCGTCGTGGGCTGTCCCCGCTCCGGGACCACGATGCTGCAGCTCATGCTGCACGCCCACCCCCGGATCGCGATTCCGCCGGAGACGCGCTTCCTGCTGCGCGCGTACGCCGACCGGGCGCGGTACGGCGACCTCGCCGACCCCGCCAACCGCCGCCGCCTCGCCGAGTGGATCACCACCGGCAAGACCTCCTTCGCCGACCTCGGCCTGGACCCCGCCGCGACGGTCGAGGAGATCGCCGCCGCCGCGCCGACCCTGGGCAGCGCCCTGGGCACGGTCTTCCAGGCGTACGCCCGGCGGTTCGGCAAGGCCCGGTGGGGGGACAAGCGGCCCGCGTACCTCAACAACCTGGACGTGGTGCGGCGGCTGTTCCCGGACGCGCAGATCGTCAACATCGTGCGCGACGGCCGCGACTGCATCGCCTCGATCCGCGAGACCCCCTGGTACGACAAGGACGTCTGCCACGCGATCTCCGACTGGGCGCGGGCGATGGACAGTTCGGCCCGTGCCCGGCGCATCCTGCCCGCCGACTCCTATCACGAGCTGCGCTACGAGGAGCTGGTGGCCGAGCCGGAGCAGGTGCTGCGGCAGCTGTGCGCGTTCCTCGGCGAGCCGTACGACCCGGCGATGGCCGAGCCCGCCCGCGTCGCGGAGGTGGCCGTGCCCAGCCGCAAGAGCTGGCACCGGCTCACCCGGGAACCGGTGACCAGCCAGCGGGTCGGCAGCTGGCGGGAGCGGCTCCAGCCGTGGGAGATCGCGCTGTGCGAGGCGGTGGCGGGCAGGCATCTGGCCGCGCAGGGCTACCAGCTGTCGGTGGGCATCCCGTCGGTGTGGCACGGGCCGGCCCTGGCGCACCGGCTGCACTATCCGCTGCGGGACGCGCCACGGTGGACGCTGCCCACCCGACGACTCGCCACTGAGCTGCGTGAACGTTTCGCCGAGCCGGAGTCGTTGGCCTATCAGGCGCCGGGAGCCGCGCCGGTCCTTTCCCGATGACGGTCGCGCCGGGGCCCTTGACGGCACGGGCGCCCGCGCGGTAAACCTCAGGGACTCTGTTCGAAACATCTCGGCAACCGTGTCGGACAGGGTTTCTTTCGCACCGTCGTCGAAGCGCTTCGACATCACTCGCAGCAGGTGACCGTGCCCGCCTCCACCGGGCGACCCACCCGCCGCGTACGTCGAAGCGCTTCGACGAGCCGGTGACGGGAGCGAGCACGCGCACCACCGCACACCCACTCCACGGACCCGATCCCCCACTCCGGCGGCCCGCCCTCCCGGCCGCCACAGCAATTTCCGACCGTCCGCCCAGACGAAGGAAAAACCGATGAACTTCCGCGACCCGCGGCTTCCCCTGCCCGAACGCGTCGCCGACCTGCGGCGACAGCTCACCCTGGCCGAGCGGATCAGCCTGCTGCACCAGCACCAGCCCCCGATCGCCCGCCTGGACGTCGGCGGCTTCCGCACCGGCACCGAAGCCCTGCACGGCCTGGCCTGGCTCGGCGAGGCGACCGTCTTCCCCCAGGCCGTGGGCCTGGGCGCCACCTGGGACCCGGACCTGGTCCGCCGCGTCGGCTCGGCCGTCGGCGACGAGGTGCGCGCCAGCCACCACAAGGACCCGTCCCGGGCCGGGCTCAACGTGTGGGCGCCGGTGGTCAACCCGCTGCGCGACCCGCGCTGGGGCCGCAACGAGGAGGGGTACAGCGAGGACGCCTGGCTGACCGGGCTGCTGGGCCGGGCGTACGCCCAGGGCCTGCGCGGCGACCACCCGACCCTGCTCAAGACCGCCCCGACGCTCAAGCACTTCCTCGGCTACAACAACGAGAACGACCGCTGCACCAGCAGCAGCAACCTCGGCCCCCGGGTGCTGCACGAGTACGAGCTGCCCGCGTACCGCCCGGCCCTGGCCGACGGTGCCGCGGTGGCCGTGATGGCGTCGTACAACCTGGTCAACGGCCGTCCGGCGCACGTCACCCCGCTCATCAACGACGAGCTGCGGTCGTGGACCCAGGACGAGATCCTGCTGGTCTCGGACGCGTACGCGCCGAGCAACCTGGCCGACCCGGCGCAGCAGGCCTACTTCCCCGACCACGCGGCCGGCCACGCGGCCGCGCTGCGGGCCGGGGTGGACAGCTTCACCGACGCCGACGACCGCTCGCACGTGACCGTCGAGCGCATCACCGAGGCGCTGGAGCGCGGCCTGATCACCGAGGCCGACGTCGACCGGGCCGTGGACCGGGCGCTGACGATCCGCATGCGGCTGGGCGAGTTCGACCCGGCCGGGACCAACCCGTTCGCGCAGACCACGCCGGACACCATCAGCGACCCGGCGCACCGGGAGCTGGCCCGCGAGGCCGCCCGCAAGTCGATGGTGCTGCTCAAGCAGGAGTGCCAGCTGCTGCCGCTGGACGCCGGCAGCGTCGGCCGGGTCGCGGTGATCGGCCCGCTGGGCGACCAGCTCATGACCGACTGGTACAGCGGCACGCTGCCCTACCGGGTCACGGCGCGCGACGGGCTGGTCGCACGCCTGGGCGCGGACCGGGTGGACTTCGCCGAGGGAGCCGACCGGATCGCCCTCGCCCTGGCCGGCGGCGGCTACCTGGTCGCGGGTGCGACAGCGGGGGCGCTGACCCGCGCCGAGACCGACCCGCACGGCTTCGACGTCTTCGACTGGGGCAGCCACCCCGGCCGCGGCGGGCATCCGGGCAGCGTGCTGGCGCTGCGGGCGGTCGCCAACGGCGCCCACCTGACGGTACGCGACAACGCCCTGGTCAACGACGCCCCCGGCCCGCACGGCTGGGAGGTGCACGAGACGTTCCGCCTGGTCGAGCACGCCGACGGCACCCTGTCCCTGCACCACGAGCTGTCCCGGTCGTACGTCGCGTTCGCCGCGGACGGCACCGCCGTGGTCGGCGCCGACGCCGAGCACGCCGCCCGGATCGTGCCCGAGCTGCGCCGCAGCGGGGCCGAGCAGGCCGCGCTGGTGGCCGCCGAGGCCGACGCGGTGATCGTGGTGCTGGGCAACCACCCGCTGGTCAACGGCCGGGAGACCGAGGACCGGGAGAACCTGTTCCTGCCCCCGGCCGCCGACGCGCTGCTGCGCGCCGTGTACGCCGCCAACCAGCGCACCGCCCTGGTCCTGACCAGCAGCTATCCGTACGCGATCACGTGGGCCGACGTGCACCTGCCCGCGATCATCTGGAGCAGCCACGGCGGCCAGGAGTTCGGGCACGCGCTGGCCGACGTCCTCTTCGGCGACGAGGACCCGGCCGGGCGGCTGCCGCAGACCTGGTACCGCAGCCACTGCGAGCTGCCGGACCTGTTCGACTACGACATCATCACCAACGACGCCACCTACCTGTACTACCGCGGCACCCCGCTCTACCCGCTCGGCCACGGCCTGAGCTGGGCCGAGTTCGAGTACGGCGCGGTCACCCTGCACAGCGGCGACCAGGCCGCCGACACGGTCGAGCCCGACGCGGTGATCAGTGTCCGGGTCGAGGTGGCCAACGTCGGCGACCGGCCCGGCGAGGAGGTGGTGCAGCTGTACACGCACCAGCAGCGCTCGCGGGTCAAACAGCCGCTGCGGCAGTTGCGGGGGTTCGCCCGGGTGCGGCTGGAGCCGGGCGAGCGGGCCGTGGTCAGCATCCCGCTGCGCGTGTCGGAGCTGGCGTTCTGGGACGTCACCACCGGCCGCCCGGTGGTGGAGGCGGCCCGGCACAAGGTGATGGTGGGCCGCTCGGCGACCGACATCCGCGGCTGCGCCACGCTGACCGTACGCGGGGAGCGGATCGGCCCGCGCCGGCCGCGCCCGGTCGGCGGCGGTGTCGGCGCGGTGCGCGCGGTCGACCACGACGAGGCGTGCGGCATCGCCCTGGTGGACACCGCGCCCGAGCGGGGCGACTCGGTCAGCGCGGTGCACGCGGGCGGCTGGGTGGCGTTCGGCCCGACCGACCTGTCCGGCCGCACCGCGGTCGCGATCGGCGTGGCCGGGGCGGCGGGCCGGGTGGTGCTGCGCGCCGACGACCCGCTCGACGGCGACGTGCTGGCCGAGGTGGTCGCACCGGGCTCCGACCGGTACGCCTACACCTCGCCGACCTGTACGCTGACCGCCCCGGCGCAGGCCGGCCCGGTCGATCTGTACCTGGTCTGCGACGCACCGGGCATCATCGTGGACGAGCTTCGATTCTCATGAGCGAGCGCACCGAGCGAATCCTGCGGCACAGCGCATGAGCAGGCGCACCGAGGGCGGGGAGGCGATGCGGAGGATGGCCAGCCGGCGCCCCGTGCAGCGCGAAGGCGTGGTGACCATCGCCGACGTGGCCAGGCACGCGGGCGTGTCGACGAGCACCGTGTCGTACGTGCTGAGCGGCAAGCGGGCCATCTCCGCCACCACCAGTGCCCGGGTGCACGCCAGCATCCGGGCGCTGGGCTTCCACCCGCACGCGGGCGCCCGTTCCCTGGCCAGCAAGCGGTCCAGCGTGATCGCGCTGGTGCTGCCGCTGCGCCAGGGCATGCACCTGCCGGTGCTGATGCAGTTCGCCACCGCGGTGGTGACCAGCGCCCGCACGTACCACCACGACGTGCTGCTGGTCACCGCCGACGAGGGCCCGGCCGGGCTGCGCCGGGTCGCGGCCGGGGCCCTGGTCGACGGCCTGGTGCTGATGGACGTGGAGATGCACGACCCGCGCGTGCCGACGCTGCGCGAGCTGGAGCGGCCCAGTGTCCTGATCGGCCTGCCCGCCGACGCCGACGGTCTGACCTGTGTGGACCTGGACTTCCACGCGGCCGGGGCGGTGTGCGTGGAGCACCTGGCCGCACTGGGGCACCGCGAGGTCGCGCTGCTGGGCGCCCCGCGCGTGGTGTACGAGCGCGACACCGGCTACGCCCACCGCACCCGCGACGGCTTCACCGACGCGGCACGGCGGCTGGGGCTGACCGCGCACGCCCAGCCGTGCGAGGAGCACTCCGACGCGGTCACCGCCGAGCTGACCGCGCTGCTGGCGCGGCATCCGGACCTGACCGGGCTGGTGGTGCACAACGAGGCCGCGGTGATGCACGTGCTGAGCACGCTGCGCGCGCTGGGCCGCCGGGTGCCCGAGGACGTGTCGGTGGTGGCGATCTGCCCGGACGAGCTGGCCGAGCGCTGCTCGCCGACGCTGAGCTCGGTGCAGATCCCGGCCGAGGACGTGGGCCGCCAGGCGGTGGACCTGCTGATGCGCAAGATGGACGCCGAGGCGGTGCCGGACGCGACGCTGCTGTCCCCGGCGCTCACGGCGCGTACCAGCACCGCTGCACGGATGTGAAATCAGGGCTTTACGCGATGGCAATGGCGGGGTTAAATCGGAGGCACATCAATGGGAGCGCTTCCATTGATGTGTACACATCAGAACGCTCGCCCTGACACCCACCGCACGGCCGTGAGCTGTCGCGGTGGGGCGGATGCGCCCACATCCGCCCCACCTGTCCACCGCGAACGCATCACGTCGCGCGGCTCCACGGACAGGAGAAATCCTAGTGCCCAGCACTCCTGGCGCCATCCGCCCTTCTGGCAGGTGGCGACGCAGACTCGCCGGTGCCGTCAGCGCACTCACCCTCAGCACGCTGGCCCTCGGCCTGTCGGCGGCCCCCGCGCACGCCGCCGGGCCGTACAACTACGCCGAGGTCCTGCAGAAGTCGCTGTTCTTCTACGAGGCTCAGGCCAGCGGCCCGAAGCCGTCCTGGAACCGCGTCGGCTGGCGCGGCAACTCGGCCATGAACGACGGCTCCGACGTCGGCCTCAACCTGACCGGCGGCTGGTTCGACGCCGGCGACCACGTCAAGTTCGGCTTCCCGATGGCCGCCGCCACCACGATGCTGGCCTGGGGCGCCGTCGAGTACCGGTCGGCCTACTCCGCCTCCGGACAGCTCACCCCGCTGCTGAACAACCTGCGGTTCGTCAACGACTACTTCATCAAGGCGCACCCGTCGGCCAACGTCCTCTACGGGCAGGTCGGCAACGGCGGCACCGACCACCAGTGGTGGGGTCCGGCCGAGGTGATGAAGATGGCGCGGCCCGCGTACAAGATCGATGCGAGCTGCGGCGGCACCGACCTGGCCGCCGAGACCGCGGCCGCGATGGCCGCGTCCTCGATCGTGTTCCGGCCCACCGACTCCGCGTACGCCGACACGCTGCTCAGCCACGCGCGGCAGCTCTACACGTTCGCCGACACGGTGCGCAAGAAGTACAGCGACTGCATCACCGACGCGGCCAGCTACTACAACTCGTGGAGCGGCTACAATGACGAGCTGGTCTGGGGCGCGATCTGGCTGCACCGGGCCACCGGCGAGGCGGCGTACCTGAGCAAGGCGGAGACGTACTACGCCAACCTCAGCACCGAGCCGCAGTCGACCACCCACTCCTACAAGTGGACCCAGGACTGGGACGACAAGACCTACGGCTCGTACGTGCTGCTGGCGAAACTGACGGGCAAGCAGGTCTACATCGACGACGCCAACCGGTGGCTGGACTACTGGACCGTCGGCGTCAACGGCCAGAAGATCACGTACTCCCCCGGCGGCCAGGCGTGGCTCCAGCAGTGGGGCTCGCTGCGCTACTCGGCCAACACCGCCTGGGTCGCGCTGCTCTACTCCGACTGGGTCACCGACGCCACGCGCAAGGCGCGCTACCACGACTTCGGCGTACGGCAGATCAACTACATCCTCGGCGACAACCCGAACCACCGCAGCTACGTCAACGGCTTCGGCACCAACCCGCCGATCAACCCGCACCACCGCACCGCGCACGGCTCGTGGACCGACCAGCTCACCAGCCCGGTCAACAACCGCCACACGCTGTACGGCGCCCTGGTCGGCGGCCCCGGCTCGGCCAACGACGCCTACACCGACGACCGGCAGAACTATCAGATGAACGAGGTCGCCACCGACTACAACGCCGGTTTCACCTCGGCCCTGGTCCGCATGTACAGCGAGTACGGCGGCACCCCACTGGCGGGCTTCCCCGGCACGGAGGCCCCCGACGACGCCGAGATGTACGTCGAGTCCGGCCTGAACACCACCGGCACCACGTTCACCGAGGTCAAGGCCCTGGTCTACAACAAGTCGGCGTGGCCGGCGCGGGCCCTGGCCAACGGCTCGTTCCGCTACTACTTCACCCTGGACGGGTCGACCACCCCGAGCCAGATCACCACGTCGGTGGCGTACAGCCAGTGCTCCCCGCCGACCGGGCCCACCCAGTACAGCGGCAACGTGTACTACGTGGCGGTCTCCTGCGCCGGGCAGAACATCATCCCGGCCGGGCAGTCGGACTGGCGTCGCGAAGTGCAGTTCCGCATCACCAGCGCGGGCACCTGGGACGTCGGCAACGACTGGTCGTACCAGGCCGTCATGGCCCGCAACAGCAAGATCACGCTGTGGGACGGCGCCACCAAGGTCTGGGGCGACGCCCCCGGCGGCGGCACGCCCGACACCACCGCGCCCACCCAGCCCGGCACCCCGGCCGCCTCGGCGGTCACGTCGAGCGGCGCGACCCTGAGCTGGACCGCCTCCACCGACACCGGCGGCAGCGGCCTGGCCGGGTACGACGTCTACCGCGAGGCGGGCACCACCGACGTGCTGGCCGGCTCGCCGGCCACGAACACGTTCGCGCTGACGGGCCTGACGGCCTCCACCGCGTACACGTACTACGTGGTGGCCCGCGACGGCGCCGGGAACACCTCGACCGCCTCGACCCCGGTCACCTTCACCACCAGCGCCCCGCCGAACGACACCACCCCGCCCAGCCAGCCCGGCACGCCGACCGCGTCCGCGATCAGCCAGACCGGCGCCACGCTGAGCTGGGCCGCCTCCACCGACACCGGCGGCAGCGGCCTGGCGGGCTACCGGGTGTACCGCGAGGCGGGCGCCACGGACGTGCTGGTGGGCTCCCCCACCACCACGTCGCTGGTGCTGACCGGGCTGACCGCGGCCACGTCGTACACCTACTACGTGGTCGCCGTCGACGGGTCGGGCAACGCCTCGACCGCCTCGACGCCGGTCACCTTCACCACGCTCCCGACCGGCGGCGGCGCGTCCTGCGACGTGGCGTACACCATCGAGAGCCAGTGGCCGGGCGGCATGTCGGCCAAGGTGGTCATCAAGAACACCGGCACCAGCACCATCAGCGGCTGGACGCTGCGGTTCGCCTTCCCGGCCACGGGCCAGGCGGTGACCAACGGCTACAGCGCCACCTGGACGCAGACCGGCCTGAACGTCTCCGCGACCGACCTGGGCTGGAACGGCACGCTGGCCCCCGGCGCCAGCACCACCATCGGCTTCAACGGCGCGTGGACCGCGTCCAACCCGAAGCCGACCGCCTTCACCCTCAACGGCAACACCTGCACCGCCTCCTGACACAGTAAAGAAGGGCACCTTCTCATCGCTTTGCGATGGAGAGGGTGCCCTTCTTCATTCCTGGGGCGGTTGCTGGTCGAGCCAGCCGCGGCGGGCCGACTCGACGCCCGCCTGGAAGCGGCTCGCGGCGCCCAGCCGCTCGGTCAGGCCCGTCATCATGCGCTGCACGCTGCGCACCGACACGGCGAGCTTGCGCGCCGCCGACTCGTCGGTATGCCCGTCGGCCAGCAGCCGGATCAGCGCGAGCTCGTTCGGGCTCAGGTCGTGCTCGTCACGCGGCATGGCCTGCCCGAACGGCGTGCCGGTCGTCCAGAGGTGCTCGAACAGCGCCACCAACCCCGCCACCACGCCGGGCTGGCGCAGTTCCAGCGCACCGGCCCGCGTACGGTGCGGGTCGATCGGCACGAGCGCCACCTCCCGATCGATGATCACCAGCCGCATCGGCAGCGTCGGCACGGTCCGGCTCTGGGAGCCCATCGACATCATCCAGCGGGCGTGCGCGAGCGTCCCCGGATCGTTGCGGACGCTGTCCAGGTACAGGTTGCGGATCCGCACACCCCGTTCCAGGGCGATCTGGTTGAGCGGCTTCTCCGCGTCGATGTCATCCGGCCGCTGCGCGCCTCCGGTGCTGAACGAGAGGCACTCGAAGCGCGTCAGCTCCTGCAGTTCGACCAGGCGCTCGCGCACCGCCTCGATGCCCTCCAGCCGCCGCCCCTCGTCCTGGCGTTCGGCCTCGGCGTGCACGGCGGCGATGCTGTTGATCGCGGCACGGGTGGCCTCGATCTCCCGCTGCCGCGCCACGACGTCGGCCTCCGCCTTGGCCAGCAGCGCCAGCAGCCCGGCCTGCGGCCGCACCGGCCGCAGCGCCTCTCCGGTCACGCGCAGCAGGGCCAGGTCGGCCAGGGTGGTCAAGGCGGCCCGCACGACGTCGGCCTCGATCGACAACCGCTGGGCGATCTCCGCGACGCCGAGCCCAGGCTGATCGAGCATGCAGCGGTAGACGCGTTCGTCCGTATCGGACAGACCGAGTGCACCCAGCATCGATTCCTCCCCCTGCGGTCGCGTGATCCATTATGCCGCCGGACGCGAACGCGCCACGCCGCGGCGATTCCGGGTGGCACGAACCCGCCGGGCGGGTTCGCGCCAGGCCGCAGGTGCTGACTTCAGCCCGGCAGCCCGGCATGCTCGATACACAGGCGAGCTCACGCCACAGATCCCCGACAACGCCCAGCGAGGCAGAAGGCGCAAATACATCGTCATGTATCGATTAATTGAGATCGCGTACGCGGCCGCCGACTCCCGGACCCGGACCGGCTCGGGAGGCTCCGATGCTGCTGGCGATCATCCGGATCGCACCGCTGGCCGGGCCGGCCGGCGTCGACCCGCAGGCCGTGCACGACCTGGTGTGGCGGCATCGCGCGGCGGCCGACCGGCTCGAACTGCTGCACGTCAGAGGCAACGCCACCGGCCTGCACCTGGCGGGCTTCCTGCTCGCCCCGAGCGCCGCCGCCGCGTACGACAGCCTGCGGCGCCTGGTCGAGCGGTCGCTGACGGCCGCCCCTGAGCTGAGGCTCTGGCGCGTCGTCTACCCCTATACGCGGGCCGGACCCGCGGATCGGTCGTGAACCGGTGCACCGCAAGTCAAACGGGGGTGGTGCACCGGTTCACCCGTCACGTTCCGGCCCGGAAACACCGCACGGGGGTGCGGCTGAGCCGTGCCCCCGTGCGCCTGCGGCTAGGCCGCCTCGGCCAGTGCGGTCAGGTCCGCGGCGAGCATGCCGCGACCCAGCCGGTCCGCTTCCGTGACCATCAACCGGAGATCGGCGGCGACCCGCCGCGAACGGACCCCGACGGCGTCCGAGATCGCCCGGTGCGCCTGCTCCGCCGCGATGTCGAACTCCCCCGCCCGCAGATGCAGAACCGCGAGCCGGGTCCGGCAGCGCAACCCTGTCCGGGTGCGCCCGGAACCGAGCCCGGCCAGCGCCCGGCTCAACCGCTCCCTGGCTCGGACGTCGTCTCCCAGCTCGAACAGGGCCAGGCCGAGGGCGCTGTCGTGGTGCCCCGGCGACAGGGTGATGCGGTGCGCCCAGTCGGGCTTGTCAGCGGTATCGGTGCCGAGGGCCGCCTCCTCCGACAGTGCCACGTGCCGCAGCCCGGCGTCGCGCATCCCCGCCGATCCACAGTGACGGGCGCAGACCGCGTGCAGGTTGGCGCGCTCGGCCGGGCTGACCCGCTCGTCGCCCAGCGCCATCCGCAGCACGTCCACTCCGTCGGCGGGGCGGCCGGTGTCGGCCAGCAGTGTGGACAGGTCGAGCATGACGTGCGCGCGCAGGTCCCGGTCGGCGCCCCGCGCCGCCTCGTCGAGCGCGAACGTGAGCACGCGCGCGGCGGCGTCGGTCTCGCCGATGTCATACAGCGACCAGCCGAAGCGGTCGGCCAGCAGCCCGACTCCTGACGAGAGGCGGGTCCGCGTCGCCTCGGCCATGGGCTGTCCGAGCAGGCCGACCGCCCAGTCGAGGGTGCCCCGCGCGAGCGCGGCTGCGGCAGAACCGCCGTGCGCCAGGTCCAGCCGCATGTAGAGGTCGGCGGCCGCCTCCACCGCGGCGGCCTCCGCAGCGCCTACCGAGGCGGGCAGGCGGGTCGTGACCCCGTCGAGCAGTTGCAGCAGCGGTTGCGCCGACGCGGCTCCCACGGACGCGGCGGCGACCGCGCCGAGCAGGTCGCGCCTTCTCATGTCGTCCAGGTTAGGCACGGGAGCCGTTGCGGCGACAGGGTCGACCGTTGCAGCAACGCTGATGCCGAGCGCTCGACCGTAGTCACGGACCAGCGCGGCGTTGACCGGATAGAGGCCCCGCTCGACCCGGCTCAGGTAGCTCTTGCTGCGGCCGATCCGTCGCGCGAACGTGCCGAGGGTGAGCTGACGCGCTTCCCGGGCGTTGCGCAGATCCATTCCAGTGATCATGGTGGCGCCCTCCGCTGTTGGCGCAACGGTGGTTGGGTCAACGTACAACGGCGACCGGCGGCGCGATCGCGGGTGATGCTTCTTCCGGCTTTCCGACCAGGCCGAGTGCCGTGATTTCGTACACATTAGACGAACATCCCGTCCTGCCGCCTGCCTGTCGGATCGCCCGCCGGAGCGGGCCCATGGCCTCGCAACCACCCGCTCCGGCGCACGGCCGTCACAGACAGGAGCTCGGGATGACGTCGTCGACCTACCCCCGCGTCTCACCCTGCCGGCACTGCCGCGTGCCGGTGCTGCGCGACAACAGTGGGACGTGGATCCACGCCAGCCTCTCCTACACCTGCCGCGACCCCTGGGGCGGCGTCACGGACACCACCGCCACACCAGCCACCCCACCAACCCTCGACCACCGCCACCGCACGGACACGTGACACGTGAGGCCATGCTGCAGTTTCGGGGAAAGTGCTGGAATCTTGGCCGGGATTCGTGCACTTTCCCCGAAACTGCGGCATGACGCTGAAGGGAGATCGCGATGACAGCGTGGTTGATCAGGCACGCGGAGAGCGTGGCCAACTCGGGCGGGGCGACGGACCATCCGGTGACGATCCCCCTCACCGAACGGGGCAGGGCGCAGGCAGACCACCTCGCCGCGGCGCTCCCCGGGCCGCCCGCCCTCATCGTCACCTCGGGCTACCTGAGGACGAAACAGACCGCGGCCCCCACCCGCGACCGGTTCCCCGACGTCGCACATGAGGAATGGCCGGTGCAGGAGTTCAGCTACCTGGCGAGCCTGCACGGCCGACCGACGACGGCGGCGCAGCGCCGACCGATGGTGGACGAGTACTGGCGCCGGGCCGACCCCCACCAGGTCGACGGCCCTGACGCGGAATCCTTCGCCGACCTGCTCGACCGGGCCCGGTCCCTCCTCGGACGGCTGCACCGGCGTCCGGACGCACCGGTCGCCGTGTTCACCCACGGCGTCTTCATGCGCGCGGTGCTGTGGGCCCACCTCACCGAACCGGCCGAGCCCACCCCGGCGCAGATGCGCCGGTTCCGGGCCTTCTCACTGGCGTTCACCGTGCCCAACACGGCCGTCGTCAACCTCCGCCTGGACGGCGACGGCGGCGGCACCTTCCGCCTCGGCGAGGTCCCCCACCTCCCCGCCACCCTCATCACGGGCGACTGACCCACCTCCTCTCCGCCCGCACCCCCTCAAGATCGGTGCAGTTTCGGGGAAAGTGCTGGAATCTTGGCCGGAATTCGTGCACTTTCCCCGAAACTGCACGATGCCGCGGGGCAAAGCTCGCGGGGGTACGGGCCGAAGCCCGTACCCCCGCGTCCCCACCTGCGAGAGGGGATTGCCGGTCCCGGCGGCCCGCCCGCCGGAGCAGGCTGCCGGGACCTTGCCCGGCCGTCAGGCCGGGCTGCTCACTCAGCCGTTCGGGAACAACGCCGCGAAGTCGGCGAAGGCCATCGCCACGTCGCTCTGCGCCCAGAACCGGTGGTAGTTGAACTGCGGAGCAGCGCCACCGCCGAGGTAGGTCTGCACCTTCGCCCAGTCGGGGTCCTGCTTGTACCAGGAGCGGATGTCGATGAACGACTTCCCGGCGGCGATGGTGTCGCCGTTGGGCATGCGCCCGGTCCAGGTCGACGGGATGTAGATGCCCTGGCCCGTGCTGGCGTTGTACGGGTCGTCGAACCGCGCGTAGTCCGTGCGGGTCTCCGTGGTCGACACGCCCTTGGCCTCGGCCTTGGTGTACAGCGCGTCGATCAGCGCCTTGCCGGTGGCCTTGGCCGCGGTGCTGCCGGACTTGGCCGCGTAGTACAGCAGGGTGCGGGCCAGCGAGGCGGCGACGCCGACGTCCTGGCCGGTGCTGGTGACGGTCACGTGCAGGCCGGTGTTGGTCGCCGGGCTGGTGGGGTTCCAGGTCGCCGGGGCGCCGGACCAGCCCAGCTCGGACGGGACGGCGAAGTTCGAGCCGCTGGCGGTGGTGTTGGCCAGCGCCCACGGCACCCACTTGTCCAGCAGCGCCTTGGCCTTGGCGTTGCCGGTCGCGTAGTACAGCTCCGCCATGCGCTCCATCGACCACACCTGCATGCCGAACCACTGGTTCGACGGCGGGTCGTGGTAGACCGGCTTCTCGTCGTAGAACATGCCGTAGAAGGTCGGCGTGCCCGCCGGGGGCTGCGCGTACGAGCCGGCCCAGCTGTTGGTCGCGCCGCCGGCGATGCCGCCCTCGGCCGACTGGAGCCACTGGTAGAACTCCAGCTGACGGGTGAGGCTGGTGCTCCAGTCCGCGTTGGCGGTCGGCGACAGCGGCTTGAGGCCGGTGACGTTCGACAGCGCGTACGCCGCGAGCGGGTTCTGGTACCCGAAGTGGTTGAAGCTGGAACCGATCCGCCACGACCACGCCGAGTTCAGGCCGCCGCCCCAGGCGTAGTACCAGGACAGCAGGTAGTGCTCGGAGTCACGGCCGGTGCCCGCGGCGCAGGTGCTGGCGCCGACGCAGTTGCCGATCTTCTTGAAGTACTTGTCGAACATGGCGTAGCGCAGGTAGTCGCCCATCTTCGCCGCCTTGGCGATGGTGGACGCGACCTGAGCCTGCTTGCCCTGCTCGGTCGACCAGGTCAGCGCCCAGTACGCGGCCTCGATGGCACGCGCGTCGGCGTCGGGGGCGTTGGTGTACTTCCACTGCGCGGCCGGGGCGCTCGACTCCTTGACGAACAGGTCGAGGTAGCCGTTCGAACCGCCGTAGTTGAGGTTGTCGCAGCTCGGCTGCGGGACGGTCTCCCACACCGACTCCTGCGGACCCCGCTGGAAGGTGTTGATGTACGCCGGGCGCGTGGTGCCGTTGCCGCAGCGGCCGAAGCCGTACTTGTTGTCGACGTCGAGCAGCCAGTGCATGCCGTAGATCGAGCCGGTGCCGTAGGTGCTCTGCAGCTCGCTGCGCAGCGGGTCGACACCGACGGGGATGCTCGGCTCCAGCGGCGACGGGTACTCCGCCGGCGTGAGGTGCTCGGCGGCGTACTGCGGGGTGCCGGCCACGCCCGCGTTGGGCTGGTCGGTCGCCGACGGGATGATGTACTGCTCCATCACGGTCCAGGCCTGGTTGAACTTGGTCCAGTCCTGCGTGAAGCGGCCGTAGTAGGCCTCCAGCCACAGCCAGTAGCTGAACGCCTCGGACGTCGTCTCGTGACCGTAGTCGGGCGCCTCGACGATCAGCGTCTCGATCGAGTGGTACGGCACGCCCTCGGGCGAGAAGTACCCGTTCGCGACACTCTTGATCTTGTTGTACTGCTCCAGGAAGCGCTGCGTGTAGACGTTGACCTCGTCGTCGGCCTCGGTCGCGGTCACCACGCCCGGGTCGTACCCGGTGGCGCTGGCGGTGATCGTCGCCGAGCCGTTGGCGTTGTCGGCGTCCTGCGCGGCGGCCAGGGTCACCGACTGCTCGGTGCCCCAGTTCGCCGAGGTGAACGTCAGCGTCGCGCCGGTCGACACCGTCAGGTCGGTGTCACCGGCGGTGCGGGCCACGGCCACGGTCACGTTGGCGGTCGGCGCGGCCGACAGCTTCACCTTGAACGTGTTCGTGCTGCCCTCGGTCACGCTGACCGCCGCCGTGCTCGCACCGTTGACCAGCACCTTCGGCGCGGTCGACGGGTCGACGACGACGGTGGTGTTCGCGGTCGCGGACGCGCCCTGGTTGTCGGTCGCCTTCGCCTGGAACACGTACGTCCCCGCGGGCAGCGCCGACACGTCCCACGTGTACGGCGCGGCGGTGTCCGAGCCCAGCAGCAGGCCGTCGCGGTAGAACTCGACCTTCGCCACCGAACCCGGGGCGGTGTCGGCCGCGTTCGCCGCGATCGTGAACGAGGCGGGCGCGGTGTAGTGGGTGTTGTTGGCCGGGGCGGTGATGCTCACCGTCGGGGCCGGGTTCGCGCCCGTGCACGCGGTGCCGTTGACGCTGAACGACGTCGGGCTGGTGTACGTGCCGCTCCAGCGGCCGTTGTAGCCGATGCCGGTGCTGCCGCCGGTGCCGATGCTGCCGTTGTAGTTCAGGTTGGTGCCGGTCACGTTCTGGCCGGACTGCGCCCAGTTCGCCGACCAGCCCGGCAGGGTGACCGACTGGCCGGAGGGCAGCGCGTACGTCAGCGACCAGCTGCTCCACGCGTCGCCGAGGTTCTTCAGCGTGATGTTGGCGGTGAAGCCGCCGGTGCCGGGGCCCTCGGTCCAGGGGCTCGCGGTGTATACGACCTCGCAGGCGACGGCGGCGTGAGCCGGGGTCGCCGCGACGGCCAGGCCGCCCATGACGACCACAGCGGCGGTCACGACCGCGCTGGACCTGCGGAAGATTCTGTGGCGGGACCGCCGCAGAGTGTGCAACAAGATGAACTCCTCGCGGATGCGCCGGGCGCGACGCCCGGCTGTGGAAACCTGCTGCCGTCGCAGTCCCTTGGGCGGAACGGCGACGGTGTCGCTTCGGCTCGTCCGTGCCCTGACGTGCCGCTTCGCGCGACGCTGGCTCCCGGTCGCGAGTGCGCCCAGTCTTTCATGGGAGCGCTTCCATCGCAACCCCTCACTTTCCCGCACTCCCGCGCCCCGGCGTGATGGCGCAGTTTCGGGGAAAGTGCTGGAATCTTGGCGCCGATTCGAGCACTTTCCCCGAAACTGCATTCCCCCGCCCGCGCGCCCAGGCCGGGATAAGAAGATGGGGGTATGACGGTTTCTGAGGTGACGTTGAACAACGGGGTCGCGATGCCCCAGCTCGGGTTCGGGGTGTGGCAGGTCGAGGACGACGAGGCCGAGAAGGCCGTGACCACCGCGCTGGAGGTGGGCTACCGCAGCATCGACACCGCGAAGATCTACTTCAACGAGGAGGGGACGGGCCGGGCGCTGCGCAACAGCGGGCTGCCCCGCCAGGAGCTGTTCGTCACCACCAAGCTGTGGAACACCGACCACCGCTACGACGACACCCTGCGCGCCTTCGACGAGAGCCTGGACAAGCTCGGCCTGGACTACCTGGATCTGTACCTCATCCACTGGCCGGTGCCGTCGCAGGACCTCTTCACCGAGGCGTGGCGCGCGATGGAGAAGATCTACGCCGACGGGCGGGCGCGGGCGATCGGTGTGTCCAATTTCACCGCCGAGGCGCTGACCCGGCTCGTCGACGGGTTCGAGGTGGTTCCGGCAGTCAACCAGATCGAGCTGCACCCGTACCTGCCGCAGCAGGCCATGCGCACCCTGCACGCCGAGCACGGCGTGGCCACCGAGGCGTGGAGCCCGCTCGGGCAGGGCAAGGCGCTGCTGGCCGAGCCGGTGCTGGCCGATCTGGCGGCGAAGTACGGCAAGACCCCGGCGCAGGTCGTACTGCGCTGGCACCTGCAACTGGGCAATGTGGTCATCCCCAAGTCGGTGACCCCGGCCCGGATCGCCGAGAACATCGACGTCTTCGACTTCGCCCTGGACGACGCGGACATGGCGGCGATCGGTGCCCTCGACAACGGCGGCCGCATCGGCCCCGACCCGGCGACGTTCGCCTGGATGGGCTGAGCCGCAACGGCTCCCGGCGGCGGGCGTCCCACTTCGGACGCCCGCTGTCCGCGCGAACAGGCGGTCAGTATGCTCGCCGCTGTGTCAGACATGGGGGGCGGGGCCGTCCGGCAGGTTGTCGGCGAGCTGTTCGAGGCGGTCTTCCGCAAGGTCTACTACCTCCTCGCCGCCGGGCTGGTGGCGGTGACCGGAGCCTTCGGCGGCCTGAACAAGGTGCCGCCGGCCCCGGCCGGGGGCAGGCCCGCAGCGGTCGGCGAGGTCGTCGACTGCGGCCGCTGGAACATCGCGGTGACCACCGTCAAGTCCTTCACCACGCTGGGCGACCTGCGGCTGAAGAAGGACGGCGACCGCTGGCTCGCCGTCATCGTCACGATCACCATCACGGCCGACACCAGCATGAACAACCTCATCAGCATGGTGCGCCTGCCCGAGGTGAAGGGCCTGACCCGCGAGGAGCCCGAGCGGATCCTGCTCTCCCGCGACGGCAACGACATCCAGCGGCTGCACCCGGACATGCCCGAGCGGGTCGCGTTCGTGTGGGAGCAGGCGGGCACCGAGCCCGCACCGGCATCGGTGCCGGTGGCCGTGCTGTGTGAGACCCATGACGACGATCCCGAGCTGGGCATGCCGGAATACCTGGCCGACACCGACCCGACCGCGACGGTGACCACCCCCGTCGTGGTGGGAGACACGAAGTGAGGCGGCTGGCCCACCGGTTGGGCACCCTCGCGCTCGTCCTGGTCACGCTCGCCGTCGGCGGCTACCTGCTGCACGTCGCCGACGACTGGACCGCGGACCGCCCCTTCGAGGTGCGCGGCGACTTCGCGCAGCGGGTGCACGGCCGCCAGTTCGACGCCACCGGCGTGCGGGTGCGCTGCGCCGCCAAGCTCAAGCTCGGCGAGGCGATCCTGGACACCCAGGGGGTATGGGTCATCGCCAAGATCCGTGCCGTGGCCGGCGACCGCACCACCCACATCGGCTGGTCCGCGCTGCGCGACGGCCGGGGGCGCACCTTCCTCACCAGCGACCGGCTCCAGCAGTTCATGCTCAACCACGACCTCCAGCCGGGCATCCCGGTCGAGGGCGAGATCGTCTTCGAGGTGCCGGTCGACGCGGCCGGGGACCTCACGCTGCTGCTGGCGTACAACTCGCTCGAACGGGAGATGGACACGATGATCGCGATCCCGCTGCCCATCTCGGACGTCGGCAGGCTGCTGCCAGACTCCGCGCCCGCGCCGGTCTTCCTGCCGAAGGCCGTCGCGTGAAGCGGGGCTGGTGGCGGCGCAACGGCTGGGGCCTGGTCGCCGTGCTCCCGGCGCTGGCCGCGATGGTGTTCACCGCGCTGCTGCCCAACCTCGACCAGTGGCGCCGCCACGAGCTGCCCGTCCTGCCCGCCGCCGCCGACGGCAGCGTCACGTTCGCCGGGGCCCGGGTCACCCTGGTCGAGCTCAGCCCCGCGCAGCTGACGACGTACGGGGACCAGCCGTTCGAGCTGCCGCACGGGGTGATGGCCTGGCGCGCGGTGCTGCGCCTGGAGTCGGCCGACCCCACGCTCAACGACTACTGCGAGATCGCGCTGGAGGACGCGGCGGGCCGCGTGTACGAGACCGGCGCCGACGAGATCAGCCGCGCGAGGACCGACTTCGCCACCTGCAAGGCCGACGCGAGCCCGGCGCCCGGCGCCTCGCCCACCGCGTCCGCCTCACCCACCGCGTCCGCCTCGCCCGGGGCGGCGCCCAGCCCGACCAGCGGGCCGGACGCCGCGAGCGGCTCACGCGTGTACGAGACCGTCGCCTACTTCGCCACGCCCGTCGGCACCGAAGCCGTGGCCGTACGGCTGCACTTCCCCTCCGACGCCTACCACGACTACCGGCTGACGCCGCAGGGCTGAGAGCCGGTCCAGCCGCAGCACCCGGTCGACCGTGGCCGCGGCCAGGCCGATCTGCAGCGTCAGCACCAGCGCGTCGTTGAACGTGTCCAGCACCCAGCCCACCGGCATCCAGAACAGGATGCGGTCGTTCGGCCCGATGAGCATCCGCTCCAGCTCGAACAGGCCGCCGCCGAGCAGCTGGGTGGCCACGAACAGCACGCAGAACAGCAGCACCGGCACCCGGCCGGTGGTGGCCAGGGTGCGCAGCACCCGCAGCAGCGGGCCGAGCGAGTCGCGGCCGTCGGCCGTGGCCGTACGGGCGAACGAGCGCAGCCGCCCCGGCACCCGGCGCCACCGGCGCACCGCCGCGGCCAACGCCTTACCCTTCAGCACGGTGGCGCCCAGGTACTGGCCGTAGACGACGGCGGCCATCGCCAGCCAGGCGATGGGGGCGATCAGCACCGAGCTGACGTCGGACATGAGCCAGACGACCCCGTCCCACACCGCGGTCACCGGCGCCGGCAGGCGGTCGTGCAGCCCGACGCCCCAGTGGACCGACACCCGGTTCTCGGCGTACGTGACGACGGGTTCCTTGAGGTTTCGCAGGATGACCAGCGCCACCGCGACGGTGGTGACCTCCAGGTAGGCCCGCACCATGCTCAGCCAGTGCCACAGGTTCTTCGCGCGCAGGCCCAGCAGCGCCCGCAGCAGCAGCACCGCGACCAGGATGAGGAACAGCGTGCCGACGCGGTCGAACGGCAGCCGCTCGTCGATGTTGATCGCCTCGGGGTGGTACTGGAACGGGTCGGTGGGCGAGCTGGTGTACGCGTCGCCGTTGTTGAAGATCTCGTCGCGCCGGACCTCGTACACGTAGACCAGCTTGTCGTGTTCGAAGAAGCCGAAGTCGGTGTACACGACGGCGAACGGCACGATGACGCTGGCCCAGTGCCGCAGCACCCGCGTCCGGCGGCCGGCCGGGCCGGTGCCCTCGTCGATGAAGCGCGACGGCAGCGAGGCGGACACCGTGCGCAGCATCAGCACGACGGCCAGCGCCATCGGCACCGGCGTCATCAGGAAGACGAGCATGCCCGCGAAGCCGTTGACGTCGCTGAGCTGCACGGCGGCCCAGATCAGGCCGCGCCGCCCGGCCATGCCGGCGAAGATCAGCGCCAGCAGCACCGGCAGGTGCTTGGCGAGTAGGGCGGCGGTCGTGCCGAGCACCGCGAACACGTGCCGCACCGACCAGATCAGGCCGTGCCGCGGGCGCACCGCCACGACGGGAGAGGGGTAGTCGGACACGCGAGCACGCTACCCGCTGTCGGGTGCGGACGGTGGGCCGGTCAGGCCTGCCGGGCTATGAGCAATCCCACGCCGTCGAGGATGCGCTCCAGTCCGAACAGGAACTCCTCGGTCGGGTCGTCGGCCCGTTCCAGCACCCCCGCCTCGACCACGCGCCCGAGCGCGGGAAGCTTGGCGGGGTCGACCAGCATCCGCAGCAGCTTGCCGTACATGGCCAGCGCGTCGTCCATCGTCGCCGAGGCCGCGGCCGTGGCGGCGGTGATGTCGGCGGTCAGCGTCGCCTCGTTGCGCACGTACCCGCTGAGCAGCAGCATCACGGACATCTTCTGCGCCTCGGACAGGGGTGCGCCGGTCAGGTAGTGCAGGCCCGCCTCCAGCCAGGCGAGCTGGTGCGGGGTGGCCGGGGGGCCGCTGATCGGGGCCTTGAGCGCCCAGGCGTTGGCGAGGTAGACGGTGCGGACGGCCCAGGCCCAAGCGGTCAGGCCGTCGCGCCAGTCCAGGGCGGGGTCGAGCGGGGGCGGTGCGTCGATGCAGGCGTCGACCATGAGCTCCAGCAGCTCGTCCTTGGAGCGCACGTACCGGTAGAGGGCCATAGTCGAGACGCCCGCCGCGGCGGCGACCTTGCTCATCGACACCGCGCCGATGCCCTCGGCCGTGGCGACGCGGATGCCCGCGGCGACCACGAGGTCGAGGCTGAGGCCGGGCTTGGGCCCCTTGCCCGGCCGCTCGCGCAGCCCCCAGGCAGCCGCGATGTTCGGCGGCAGGGCCGTGCTGTCCAGCTCCATCTGCTTCCCGCTCTGTTCGGTGCGCGACTTCGCGCTTGACCGCCAATCCTAGTACCGCGTATAACGTACACAGTAAAGCGTATGGCATACACAGAAGCGCGTACTATGTACGCAGAAGGTGGTCTCCCATGAGTCCCCAGATCGCCCCGCTGGCGGGCCGGCGCGAGTGGATCGGCCTGACGGTGCTGCTGCTGCCGCTGCTGCTGGTCTCCATGGACGTGTCGGTGCTCTACTTCGCCGTCCCCTTCATCAGCCTCGACCTGCACCCCAGCGCCACCCAGCAGCTGTGGATCTTCGACATCTACGGCTTCGTGCTGGCCGGGCTGCTCATCACGATGGGCGCGCTCGGCGACCGGATCGGGCGGCGCAGGCTGCTGCTGATCGGCGCGTTCGCGTTCGCCGCCACCTCCACCGCCGCGGCGTACGCGCACACCGCCGGGGCGCTCATCGGGGCCCGCGCCCTGCTCGGCATCGGCGGCGCCACCCTGATGCCGTCCACGCTGGCCCTGGTGCGCAACATGTTCCAGCAGGAGAAGCAGCGGGCCACCGCGATCGCGATCTGGACCGCCGCGCTGACCTCGGGCATAGCGCTCGGGCCGATCCTGTCCGGCTTCCTGCTGGAGCGCTTCTGGTGGGGCTCGGTCTTCCTGATCAACGTGCCGTTCATGCTGCTGCTGGTCGTGCTCGCCCCGGCGCTGGTGCCCGAGTCGAAGCACGTCCAGGGCGGGCGGTTCGACCTGCCCGGCTCGGTGCTGTCGCTGGGCGCGGTGCTGCCGGTGATCTGGGGCGTCAAGGAACTGGCCGCCAACGGCGTGAGCGCCCGGCCGCTGGCCGCGATCGGGGTCGGGGTCCTGCTCGGCGCGGGGTTCGTGTGGCGCCAGCGCGCTGCGGCGTACCCGATGCTGGATCTGGCCCTGTTCCGGCGGCCCGCGTTCGGCGGCGCCATCGCGGTCAGCGTGATCGCCATGTTCGGCCTGGTCGGCTTCGCCATCTTCACCACCCAGTTCCTGCAGTCCGTGCTGGACATGACGCCGCTGAAGGCGGCGCTGTGGAGCCTGGCGCCGTCGCTGGTCGTGGGCGGTGCGGCGCCGGGAGCGGCGGCGCTGGCCCAGCGCGGGGTGCGCAAGGCCCACCTGGTGTGCGGCGGATTCCTGATCGCGCTGGTCGGGTTCGCCGCGTTGCAGCTGGTCAAGGCGACGTCCCCGCTGTGGCTGCTGCTGGTCTGCGCGATGCTGTACGCAGTGGGCCTGGTCGTGGTGATGTCCCTGGGCACCGAGATGATCGTCGGCGCGGTGCCGGTGGAGCAGGCGGGTGCGGCCTCGGCCGTGTCGGAGACCGGCACCGAGTTCGGCGGCGCGCTCGGCATGGCGCTGCTGGGCAGCCTCGGCGCGGCCGTCTACCGGCACGAGGTGCCGGTGCCCGCCGGGCTGGAGGATTCGGCCGGCACCATCCGGGAGACCCTGGCCGGGGCGGCGGCCGTCGCCCGCACCCTGCCCGGCCCGGCCGCGCACGACCTGCTGACCTCGGCGAAGGCCGCCTTCTCCACGGGGATGCACGCCGCCGCGTTCGGCGCGGTCGCGGTGATGGCGCTCGGTGCCGTGATCGCGCTGATCGCGCTGCGCCGGGTCCCGCAGGTCGCGGCCGACCCCGCCCCGGCGGCCGCACCGGCGGAACTCGACCTCGTGGCCTAGACACCGATGGATAGGCTAGCCTAACCTAAATCGCCGCCCCGCCGGTTGAGCCATCGGCGGGGCGGCATCGCACATCCCCGTGGAGGCCCGGCATGTCCGTCACCGAACCCTGGCGCTTCTTCACCGCCACCGTCGTACGGACCGCCGAGCTCAGCCCCTCGTTCCTGCGCCTGACGTTCACCGGCGCCGACCTGCACACCTTCGCCGACAACGGCTACGACCAGCGCATCAAGCTCGTCCTGCCGCTGCCCGGCCTCGGGCTGGCCGAACTGCCCACCGACGAGCACTGGTACACCGCGTGGCGGTCGCTGCCCGTCGAGCGGCGCAACCCGATCCGCACCTACACCGCCCGCGCCGTACGCCCCGAGCTGCGCGAGGTCGATGTGGACGTCGCCCTGCACGGCGACACCGGCCCCGCCTCCCGCTGGGCCCGTGCCGCCCGGCCCGGCGACGAGATCATGCTGCTCGGACCGAACGCCGCGTACCCCGGCGAGCACGGCGGCGTCGAGTTCCGGCCGCCCGCGCCCGGCACCCCGGTGCTGCTGGCCGGGGACGAGACCGCGGTGCCCGCCATCGCGGCGATCCTGGAGCGGCTGCCCGACGACACCGTCGGCGCCGCGATCCTGGAGGTGCCGGTCGCCGCCGACGAGCTCGGCCTCGTCGCCCCCGCCGGGGTGACGATCCAGTGGCTGGCCCGCGACGGCCGGGCCCACGGCACCCACCTGATCCCGGCGGTCCAGGCCGCGGCCGCGCGCCTGGTGCCGGGCGCGGGCGCCAGCGCGGAGATCGAGGACGTCGACGTCGACGCCGGGATCCTGTGGGAGGTGCCGGAGAACGCCGGGACCACCGCGTACGCCTGGCTGGCCGGGGAGGCGGCGATGATCCGTACCCTGCGCCGCCACCTGGTCACGGAGCTCGGCTTCGACCGCGCCTCGGTCGCCTTCATGGGCTACTGGCGCCACGGCCGCGCCGAAGCCTGACCCGTCCCCGCCCTCCCGAAACACCTCCGCCTCCCGGAACACCTCCGCCTCCCGCGCGCCCCGACGCGCCGCCAAGATCGCGGTTTCAGGTCAAACTGCGCAGTCCAGCGCCGTTATTCGACCGCAGGCAGCGATCTCTGACCGCGCCGGTCGCGGCGGATCGCGCCGAACGCGGCCGGGTCACGCCGAACGCGGCCGGGTCACGCCGAACGCGGCCGGGTCGCGGTGGTGGCGGCGGCGGTCGAAGATCGCCGTTTCCGGTCAAGGAGTGCAGTTCGAGCGCACCTTTTGACCGCAGGCAGCGATCTTCAGCAGTAGATCGTCGTTTCGGCGAGGAATCCGCTAGACATCTCCGCTTCCCGTAGGCTCCGCGCGCTCCAAGATCGCGGGTTTAGGTCGAACTGCGCAGTCCAGCGCTGCGGTTCGACCGCAGATAGCGATCTTCAACGGCTACGGTCAGCGGATCATGGTTTCGACACGTTCGAAGATGTCGGCGTCGGTCTCCTGCTGCCAGGGCGGCAGGAGGTCCCAATCCGCGACGTAGGCGGGTTTGGGGTCGGCGATGTGGCGGTAGATCTGGCCGATCCAGCACAGGGCCACGAATCGGCCCTTCTGCAGCGGACCGGCGATCGCCAGATCCGCGCCGTTGACCTCGGCGCGCAAGGGTCGGAGATCGCCGTTTCCGGTCAAGGAGGGCGGTTCTAGTGCATGTCTTGACCGCAGGCAGCGATCTTCAGCGGAGATCGGCGGAGATCGGCGGAGATCGGCGGGGTCGGCGCAGATTGGGCTGCGGGTGTGAGGTGGCTGGGGCGTGGTTGGTGATACTGCACTGGTTTGGGGGTTTCGCCGATACGCTGCGGATATGAGTGGGCTGGGGCATTCCATCCAGTTCGGCGGGTGGCAGTGGTTCGGCGATCAGACCCTGATCAACCTCATCGCCGCGTCGACCAACGCGCTGAACGGTGCCCTGCTGGCCCGGCGGCCCGACCACTTCCGGCAGTACACCGTGATCGGCGTGATCCTGATGGCGCTGCTGGGCGGCATCGGCGGCGGCGTCACCCGCGACGTGCTCATCAACCAGGTCCCGAGCGCGCTGACCAACCCGGCGTTCATCACCCTCAGCGTGATCTTCGGATACGTCGGCTACAAGGTCGCCTACGGCCCCGGGCAGCTGTTCCGCGAGGGCTTCTTCCAGCTCATGACCGCCTTCTCGCTGCCCTGGTATGCCGTGGCCGCCGCCGAGAAGTCGGCCGCCGCCGGTATCCCCGCGATCGGCATCCTGCTGCTGGCCGTCATCGGCCCGACCGCCGGGCGGTTCTACATCGACCTGTGCAGCGGCGTCCCGCCCAAGCAGTTCATCCGCAGCGAGTGGTTCGTCGGCACCGCACTGCTCACCGGCGTGGTGTGGATCGCCTGCGACACCGCCGGGCTGAGCACCTGGTGGTCGGCGTGGATCCCGGTGACGGCGGGGTTCTGCTTCCGGCTGGCCGCGCTGTTCTACGGCTGGGAGGAGCCGCTGGCGTCGGAGCCCGCGGGCATCGTCGTACACAAGCCGCATGTGCTGCTCGGCCGCAAGCTGCACGACAAGTCCGACCAGGAGCTGCACGACCTCGGGTTGCTGGTCGAGGACGCGCCCGCCCGCTGAGATCGCGCCCGGAGGGTTGACCGGTCGGCGGTCGGGTATCTCCGCCTCTGAAGGAGGTACCCCACCATGACATCGACACAGCTGGTCCTGCTGATCGCGGTAGTGGTCGTCCTCGTGCTGTGCGGGGTCGGCGCGTGGCTGGTCGCCCGC
The DNA here is from genome assembly GCF_018327705.1 of Catellatospora sp. TT07R-123. NCBI lineage: Bacteria > Bacillati > Actinomycetota > Actinomycetes > Micromonosporales > Micromonosporaceae > Catellatospora > Catellatospora sp. TT07R-123. The sequence goes on from NZ_BNEM01000002.1 coordinate 3,917,601, forward strand.
CGGGCGGCGCTGCGGCAGCGGTTCGGGCCCGAATACGACCGCGTACTGGCCGAGCAGGAGTCCCGCACCGCCGCCGAGCACGAGCTGCGCGAGCGCGAACGCCGCCACGCCGAGCTGGAGCTGCGCGAACTGAGCGACGACGAGCGCGCCGGGTTCGCCGCCCGGTGGCGCGAGGTGCAGCACCGCTTCGTCGACGAGCCCTCGGCGGCCGTCGCGGAGGCAGACGACCTGATCACCGAACTCGTGGCGGCCCGGGGCTACCCCACCGGGGACTACGACGAGCAGCTGGCCCAGCTGTCGGTGGACCACGCCGGGACGCTGGAGTCGTACCGGCACGCCCACGAGATCAGCGAGCGCGACCGCGCCGGGCAGGCGGACACCGAGGACCTGCGGGTCGCGATCGTCCACTACCGCAAGCTGGCCGCGCAGCTGCTGGGCGAGGAACCGGTGGCGCCCCTGACCGAGCGCGAGTCCCCCCGAACCGACGACGCCCCGCAGCCGAAAGAGGTGCACGCATGACCACGTACGACACGCACACGCGAACTGAGCTGGACAAGGACGAGGACATGCCGCGTGCCGAGGCGCCGCGCGGTTACGAGGGCAACCACGTGGCCGAGGGCGAGGTGGTCGACGTGGACGCACCGCAGCGCCCGGAGGCGCGCGGCGACGACGAGGCGATCGACCTGGAGGAGCGGGACGGCGTGTACGTGCCGTCCGACGCCGCCACCGGCGACGAGACCGAGGACGACGGGCTGGCCGACGAGGACCGGCCCGGCGAGTTCCGCCCGGAGACCGACGAGGCGGCCCCGCTGTCGGAGCACCTCGACGACGACGTGCCCGCCGACGGCGACCGGACCGACGCGGACCTGCGCGACGAGTCCGACCTGCGGACCGACGCCGACCTGCGGGATGAGACCGACCTGCGGGACGAGGTCGCGCGGCGGGACGAGACTGCGACGGCCGAGGAGGCCGCGACGGCTGAGGAGGCGCTGAGCGACGCCGAGGTGGCCGCGGCTGCTGCGGCGGCGGGCGCCGACGCGCCGACGCTGGACGCCGACCGCCCGGCGGTCGGGGTCGCGGCCGTGCCGACCGCGGAGGACCCGAGCCGGCCGCTGCCCGCCACGCTGTGGGCGGACGGGCAGACCGACCGGCTGCGGGACCGCTGGGAGGCGCTCCAGCTGCGGTTCGTGGACGACCCGGCCGCGATCACGGCCGAGCTGCGTGACCTCGTGGAGGAGGCGCTGCGCACGATGCAGGAGGAGCTGTCCCGACGCCACGACGAGCTGGCGTCGGTGGCGCAGGACGCGGGCACCGACACCGAGCAGCTGCGGCAGGCGGTGCAGCGCTACCGCGACTTCTACGACGCGCTGCTCGCACACTGACACCCCGGCCGAAAGCCATCGGGGCGCTCATCCAGCGGATGAGCGCCCCGATTCTTGTGCCTACCCGTAGGACGGGTCCGTGGTGGTCTCCGTGGTCGGCACGGATGCCCGCCGACCGCGGCCGGGAGAAGCTCTATTCGTAACCGATCAGCGCTCAGCCGCCCCACCACCAGGAGTAAGACATGAAGGCACACGTCAGCTCGATTCTTCTCGGCGTTCGGGACATGAACCGGGCCAAGCAGTTCTACACCGAAGGGCTCGGCTGGAAGGTCCAGAACGACTACGGCATCTCGGTGTTCTTCGAGTCCGACGGCGCCTCGCCTGTCGGCTTCTACAGCCGCGAGGGGCTGGCGGGCCAGGTGGGCACGAGCCCGGAGGGCAGCGGCTTCAGCGGGCTGGTGCTGACGTACGTCGTCCGCACCGAGGCCCGGGTCGACGAGATCATGGCGGAAGCGGAGAAGGCTGGTGCCACGATCCTCAAGCCCGCCGGCGCCCTGCCGTGGGGCGGATACGGCGGCACCTTCGCCGACCCGGACGGCTACGTCTGGAGCCTCGGCTACAGCGCCCAGGGCGAGGACCAGCCCTACGCGGAGTAGCCGGCAGCGGTGCCCAGGACGGCCGCCGCGATGCCGGCAGAGCAGGAGGATAAGACCATGAAGTTTCGGACCGTCGTCGAGCCGCCGGAGCCCATGCGAGGGCTGGAGGTCCCGCCCGAGGTCGTGTCGGCGCTCGGCGGGGGCGCACGCCCGGCGGTGACCATCACGGTCGGCGGGCATTCCTGGCAGAGCCGCGTCGCCATCATGCGGGGACGCCACCTGCTCGGCCTCAGCAACGCCAACCGGCTGGCCGCTGGTGTCGCGATCGGCGAGGAGGTCGAGGTCGAGGTCGAGCTGGACACCGAACCGCGTGTCGTCGCCGAGCCTGCCGACTTCGCCAAGGCGCTGGACGACGACCCGGTCGCCCGCGCCGCGTACGACAAGCTGGCGTACAGCCACAAGCGCGAGCACGTCCACGCCATCGAGAGCGCGAAGAAGCCCGAGACGCGCCAGCGGCGCATCGAGAAGGCCATCGCCACCCTGCGGGGCTGACCCGCCAACGATCAAGGGCGCTCACCCGGTGATCCGGATGAGCGCCCTCGAACTTCTTTGTAGCGGGGACAGGATTTGAACCTGCGACCTCTGGGTTATGAGCCCAGCGAGCTACCGAGCTGCTCCACCCCGCGTCGGCTCCTTAACACTAGCCTGTTGATCGCCGGGGCTGCAAATCGGTGCCGGGGTGTTCCGGGACATATGTTCCGGATCACCCCGTACGCGCTGGTCAGCCCGTTGTTGGCGTGGGACTCGGGGCGGGCGTCGGCGTGGCGCTGGGCGGGTTCGCGGCGGCGTTGGCCGCCTCGAACTCCTTGATCGCCGCGTCCAGGGCGGCCAGCGCCTTGCCGTACGCCTCGAAGTCGCCCTTCTGCTGCGCCGCCCGCAGGTCGTCGATGGCCTTGTCGACCTTCGCCGCCGCGGTGGCCAGCGGGGTGCCCGTGACCGGTGGCGGCTGCTCCGGCGTGACCACGGGCGGCGTGTTGGTCGTGGTGCCCACGAGCTGCTTGATGCCGTCGGCGAGGGTGTCCGCGAAGGCCACCTTGTCGCCGTAGTTGAGCAGCACCTTCTTCAGCAGCGGGTACGCCTTCTCGCCGTTGGAGCGCAGGTAGATCGGCTCGACGTAGAGCATGCCGCCGCCGAACGGCAGGGACAGCAGGTTGCCCTTGACCACGTTCGCGCCCCAGATGTTGAGCTGCTGGCGCACCGCGCCGTCGTTCTCCATCTGCTGCTGGGCCTGGCCCGGGCCTGGAATCCGGCCGTCCTTGTTCAGCTCCAGCACCTCCAGCACCGGCTTGCCGTCGACGTACGACCCGGAGATCAGCGCGGCGAGGTTCTGCCGGGCCGCCGGGGTCACCGCCGAGGTGAGCTGGAACCGGGGCTCGGTCTGACCGGGCAGCTGCGTGAGCAGGTAGTACGGCGGCTGCTTGGCGTCGCCGTGACCGGCCGGGTCGTTGGGCACGGCCCAGAAGTCGGGGGCGTTGAAGAAGTCGTTGGCGTTGTTGACGTGGAACCGGGTGAGCAGGTCGCGCTGCACCTTGAACATGTCCGCCGGGTAGCGGAAGTGCGCCGCCAGCTCCGCCGGGATCTTGTCCTTCGGGGTGATCAGCTTGCCGCCGAACGCGTTGTTCCAGGCCTGGAGGACCGGGTCCTTATCGTCGAACTGGTACAGGGTGACCTTGCCGTCGTACGCGTCGACGGTGGCCTTGACCGAGTTGCGGATGTAGTTGATCTCCTGCTTGGCCAGCCGGAACGTGCCGTCGCCGGTCAGCGAGTCGCTGGTGGCGTCCTGCAGGTCGATGCGCTGCGCGTACGGGTAGTTCGCGCTGGTGGTGTAGCCGTCGACGATCCACACGATGCGGCCGTTCACCGCCGCCGGGTACGGGTCGCCGTCCAGGGTCAGGAACGGGGCCACCTTCTGCACCCGGTCGCGCGGGTCGCGCTCGTACAGGATCTTCGAGTTCGCGTTGACCGCGTCGGCCAGCAGGAACTTCGACTCGGCGTACTTGATCGAGTAGAGCAGCCGGCGCCAGGTCGAGCCGATGGAGACGCCGCCGTTGCCCGTGTACGTGTACCGGGCGTCGCTGGTGTCGCCGGTCGGGCGGTCGTACTCGGCGCTCGTGCCGCCGTCGGTCTTGCCGACCACGGCGTAGTCGCTCATCCGCTCGCCGTAGTAGATGCGCGGCTGGTCGACCGGCAGCTTGTCGGTGGTCGAGGAGCAGCCCTGCTCGCTGGCCTGCTGCTGCTGCCCGCTGAAGAAGCCGGAGACGAAGAACGGCTGCCCGTTGCAGACCGTGGTGTTCGCCGGGGCCGCCACCAGGCCGTAGCCGTGGGTGAAGACCGTGTGGCGGTTGATCCAGTTGTTCTGGGCCGCCGACAGCTTGCTGTACTCGATCTCACGTACGCCGACCACGTAGTCGGCGAGCTTGCCGTCGACGATGTAGCGGTCGATGTCGAGCTTGTCGCCGAACTGGTAGAAGCTGCGCACCTGCGACAGCTGCGTGTACGTCTCCGAGACCACCGCCGGGTCGAGCAGGCGGATGTTCGGCACGATCGTCTTGTCCTGCGCCAGGGTGGTCGGCGGCACCAGCGTCTCCGACGAGTACGGCGTGCTCGCCACCGTGTCCAGCCCGTACGCGGTCCGGGTCGAGGCGATGGCCCGCTCGATGTACGGCGCCTCCCGGCTGTTGCGGCTCGGGTCCACCTGGAACGTCTGCACGCCCCACGGGTAGATGCCACCGATCGCCACCGCCGAGATGGCCAGCAGGCCCAGCGCCACACCCGGCCAGGTCAGGTTGCGCAGCCACGCGTTCGAGAAGATGAGGATCGCGATCGCCACGATCACGGAGATGTAGGTCAGCATCTCCTTGGCGGGCAGCAGCGCGTGCACGTCGGTGTAGCCGGCGCCGGTGAGGCCGGTGCCCGTGATGGTGTCCAGCAGCAGCGCCCGGCGGTCCAGCACGTACGCGATCGCCTTGAGGACCACGAACAGCGCCACCAGGCTGGTGAGGTGGGCGCGCGCGCCCGTGGTCATCCGGTCGCCCGGCCCGGCCAGGCGCACCCCGCCGTAGAGGTAGTGCACGCCCATCGCGCCGAGCAGCGCCAGCACCGTGACCGTGAAGCCGGTGTTCAGCAGGTACTGCCAGAACGGCAGCTTGAAGACGTAGAACCCGATGTCGGTGCCGAACTGCGGGTCCTTCTGCCCGAACGGCACCGCGTTCTCGAACAGCAGCCACTGCTGCCAGTGGCCCTGCGCGGCCAGGCCGCCGAAGAACGCGATCGCCGCCGACAGCAGCGCGAACCACCGGTTGAGGTGCGGCCCGAGCAGATACCGGTAGCGCTCCAGCGTCTGCTGCTCCACCCCGGTCGGGGGCAGGAACGGCCGCAGCCGGTACGCCAGGTACAGGTTGCCGAACAGGAACGCCCCGATGATCAGGCCGACGACCGCGAACAGGCCGATCCGGGTGCCGAGCTGCCCGGTGAACACCCTGGTCGCGCCGAGTTCGTCGAACCACAGCCACTCGGTCCAGGCGTCCACCACCCATCCGATCAGGGCGAAGAACACCAGCAGGCCGGTCAGCACGATGAGCCAGGCGCGGCCGCGGCGGCTCATGTGCGGCAGTTGACTTGATCGGGTCACCACGTAGGAAGCCTACGTGGCCGCGCAAGAACCACGTGACCTGCGTCGCAGGGCCGACGGTGTCAGCAGGTCGGCGGCTGGCCGCCCGCCCGCAGCGTGGCCAGCGCGTTCAGCGCGTCGTCCAGGGTCGCCACCTTGACCAGCGGCAGGCCGGGCAGGGCGTTGGCCTTCGCTTCGGCGCAGTTGTCGGCCGGGGTGAGGAAGACGACGGCCCCGGCGGCCTGGGCACCGTACAGCTTCTGCGGCACGCCGCCGATCGGGCCGACCTTGCCGTCGTCGTCGATGGTGCCCGTACCGGCGATGATCTTGCCGCCGGTGAGGTCCTCCGGGGTCAGTTTGTCCATGATGCCCAGCGCGAACATCAGGCCGGCGCTCGGGCCGCCGATGTCGTCGAGCTTGATGGTCAGGTCGAACGGGTGCGGCTGCACCGTGGTGACCTCGATGTTGATGCGCGGGGTCTTGTCGGTGTCCGACGCGGGCCGGGTGGTCACCTCGACCGTCTCGGCCTTGCCGTCACGGGTGACCTCGAACTTCAGCACGGTCCCGGCGGGCTTGGCCTTGACCAGCTCGATCAGCTGCGACGGCGACTCGATCTTGGTGCCGTCGACGGCGTCGATCACGTCGTCCTTCTTCAGCAGACCGTCGGCGGCGCCACCCGCGGTGACCCCGCCCACGCCGACACGCACCGGGTAGCCCAGCTTGCGCAGCGCGGCGGTCTCCGCACTGCTCTGCGAGTTCTTGAACTCTTCCTGGTTCTGCTGCTCGACCTGGTCCTTGGTGCGGTCCGGCGGATAGACGAACTCGTACGGGATGACCGCCTGCTCGTCGGAGAACCAGCCCTTGATCACGTCGAGCACGTTCACGCTGGACTGCACGTTGACGGTGACCAGCCGCAGCTGCCCCTTCGACGCCGAGGCGTCGGTCTTGGCGATCTGGATCACGTTCTGGCAGCTCTTGGGCGCGTCCTTGGCGCCAACGGTGCACGCGCGCCCCTTGTCGTCCACGGCTGACAGGGTGTTCACGGTGGGACCGGCGCTCATCACCACGTAGGGCACCCGGGCCAGGTTGATCCCGGCCACCAGCAGCACGGCGAGCACGAAGCCCGCCAGTACGGTCACACCGCGACGTTTCATGCGGGCCAGCGTAGCCGCCGCCGCCGGGTTCCCGGCTCCTAGAGCCGCCGACCCTGAATTGTCCCCGATCAGCCCGGGGTATGAGTCACTTCGGCTCAACTTCGCGTACGGTGGAGGGCGTGCCTGACACCCCATTCGGGTTCGCCTTCCCCGGCGGCCAACCACCAGACCCCAACGACCCGCAGCAGATGCAGCAGTTCCTGGCGGGTCTGCAGCAGCTCATGGCCATGAGCCAGCCCGGCGGAGGCCCGGTGAACTGGGACCTCGCCCGGCAGGTCGCCACCACCGCACTGAACACCGAGGGCGACCCGGCGGTGTCGGCCGCCGACCGCGCCGAGGTCGGGGAGGCACTGCGGCTGGCGGACCTGTGGCTCGAACCGGTCACCTCGCTGCCCAGCGGCCTGGTGAGCACCGCGGCCTGGAACCGCAACGAGTGGATCTTCAACACGCTGGACGTCTGGCGCAAGCTCGCCGACCCGGTGGCCGGGCGGATGGTCGCCGCCATGAGCGACCTGGTCCCGCCGGAGCGCCGCGCCCAGCTCGGCCCGATGGCCGCGATGATCAACGGCCTGGGCGGCGCGCTGTTCGGCGGCCAGTTCGGGCAGGCACTCGCCAAGCTCGCCACCGAGGTGCTGTCGGCCGGCGACATCGGCCTGCCGCTGGGCCCCGCCGGCACGGCCGCACTCGTCCCGGCCAACATCCGGGCGTACGGCGAGGGCCTGGAACTCGACGCCGGTGAGCTGCGCCTGTTCGTCGCCCTGCGCGAGGCCGCCCACCAGCGGCTGTTCGGCCACGTCCCGTGGCTGCGCGGGCACGTGCTCAGCGCCGTCGAGGCGTACGCCAACGGCATCAAGGTGGACCGGGAGGCGATCGAGGAGGCCCTGGGCCGCATCGACCCGGCCGACCCCGAGTCCATGAGCGAGCTGCGCCTGGAGGGCATCTTCACGCCCGAGGACAGCGAGCAGCAGCGGGCCGCGCTCAACCGGCTGGAGACGACGCTGGCCCTGGTCGAGGGCTGGGTGTGCCACACCGTGGAGGCCGCGGCCGCCGGGCGCCTGCCCAACGTGGTCCGGCTGTCCGAGACGTTCCGGCGCCGCCGCGCCGCGGGCGGACCGGCCGAGCAGACGTTCGCGGCGCTGGTCGGGCTCGAACTGCGGCCGCGCCGCCTGCGCGAGGCCGCGGCCCTGTGGACGGCGCTGACCGAGCACCGCGGCGTCGACGGGCGCGACGCGCTCTGGGCCCACCCCGACCTGCTCCCGGACGACGAGGCGTTCGCCGACCCGGTCGCGTACGCGACCCACGCCGAGACCGACTGGGACATCAGCGCCCTGGAGAACCTGGCCCCCAACCCGGAGCCCGGCCCGGCCGACGACAACCCGGACCAGAACCCCGACGGCCCCCACTGACCCAAGATCACCCAGGTTGCCGGGCGATCGTGCGTATCTTGAAGGTGAATACGCCCGATTGCCCGGCAACTTTTCCGATCTTGGTGTGCGCGCGGCGCGGGCGGCGTGGGCGGGCGGCCCGTCAGTGGCCGGAGGCGGCGATGCCTTCGAGGTAGCCGCGGGCGCGCTCGGTGCGCGGGTAGCGGCCGACCAGCTCCCAGAAGCGGGCGTTGTGGCTGGGCACGATCAGGTGCACCAGCTCGTGCAGCAGCACGTAGTCGCCGACCCAGCCGGGCATCTCGCGCACGCGCTCCGACAGCCGGATGGTGCGGTCGGCCGGGGTGCAGGAGCCCCATCGCCCGTTCTGGTTGCTCACCCAGCGGACGCTGGCGGGCATCGCGATCGCCCCGAACTCGGTCAGGTAGCGTCCAGCGAGCTGCCGCGCCCGCATCTCCAGGTCGGCGTCGCTGCGCTGGCTGCGCAGATCACGAGCGGCCAGCCGGGCGAGCATCTTGTTGACCCACTCGCTCTCCTCGGCGCGGGAGAACTGGCTCGGAATGAGCACCACCACCCGCTCGCCCTCCCGGTAGGCGGACACCGTCCGACGCCGACGCTCGCTGCGCCGGACCTCGACCACGGGCTTGCGTGCGGCGGCCATCAGCGACCGGCACGGGCCAGGCGGTTTGCGGGGGTAACCAGGGGGGTGTTGCTCACGGCAAGGACGCTAGCGGCCGCCTCCCAGGGTTCCGCAAGGGTCAATCTTGTGATCATCGCCAGATTTGCGGGGATAGGTGCTCTTCGCCAAGAAAATTCTTGGCGAAGAGCATGATCGCCTAGGTTGTCATAAGGGACATTGCTCAATACGCAGGCGACTTCCAGAGAATGCCTCATCTTCGACAAGCGTGATGACTCCGGCGTGTCTCGCGTAACCTGACTAGTCAGATCGATCCGGACAGGCAGACTTCGACCGTCACAGCACGGGCGCCCCGGCGGTGGCGCCAGGCGATCCGTCGCTAGTGGCTCATCTCGGCCGTCCGCCCTGACCCGGCGGTCGGTTGTCAGCTCCCCACCAGCGCCCGTCATTGTCGATCATGGAGGAGGAATCGTGTCCGAGGAGAAGTACAACGGCTACTGCGTGAAGTGCAAGGAGAAGCGGGATTTCACCGGGAAGGTGGAGATCTCCAAGACCGGCATGCGGATGGCCAAGGGTCCCTGCCCCGTCTGCGGCACCACGGTGAACCGCATTCTCGGCAAGGCCTGAGCCCGCCGACCGTCCGACACGCAGCACAGGAGGCCCGCGAGGTTACGCGGGCCTTCTGTCGTACACCCGACAAATCTCTCAAAGATCTGTGGATAACTACGGCCGAGGCTGTGGAAAACGCCTTGATCAACGGGGATGGGCTGTGGATAACCCGGTGGACAGCCGCGCGGCACCGCAGGCTCACCCCGTGGAACGTCATCCGATGCCGCGCCCGACGCTGCTACCCGGCCTGCGCCTGCTCTGGCGCAACCGGCACACCGTGCAGCTGGGCACCGACCCCGGCCAGGCGGTCGTGCTGGAACTGCCGCACCCCGCCGCCGCCCGCCTGTTCGAACTGCTCGACGGCGCCCGCACCGAGCGGGCGGTGCTGGCCGAGATGGGCCGCATCGGCATGGCCGCGGCGCAGGTGCACGAGATCCTGGGCGCGCTGGTAGAGGCCGGGCTGGTCGTGCCCGCCGACGCGCTGCTGCCCGCCGCCCTGCCCCCGGACCGGCGCGACGAGCTGCGCGACGAGGCCACCGCGCTGGCGCTGCGCCAGGCGGGGCAGCACGGCGCCCGCCCGGCGCGGACGCTGCGCCGCCGGGGCGCCGCCCGGATCGTGGTGGCGGGCACCGGCCCGCTGGCCGACCTGCTCGGCCAGACGCTGCAGGCCGCCGGGGTCGGCACCGTCGCCTGGGTGCGCACTCCCGGCGGCACCGCCCGGGTCTCCGGCGCCGCCCGGCACCCGATGCGCGCCACCGACGCCACGTTCCGGGTGCAGGTCGGTCCCGCCGTGACGGGCCGGGGCACCCGCCGCCGCGTGCCGCACCTGGCCCTGGGCGTGCGTGACGGCACCGCCGTGGTGGGCCCGCTGGTGCCCGCCACCGGCGGCCCCTGCCTGCACTGCCTGGAGCTGCACCGGGCCGACCGCGACCCGTGCTGGCCCGACCTGGCCGCGCAGCTGGTGCAGGCGGTGCCGGAACGCGATCCGTGCGCGGCGGCCACCCGGGTCACCGCGGCCGGGTTCGCCGCCGCGGAGGTCCTGGCCTACCTCGACGGCGCCGAACCGACCACGATCGGCACCACCGTGGAGATCAACGGGGTGGCGCCGTGGCGACGGCGCTCGTGGGCACCGCACCCTGCCTGCGACTGCACCCGGCGGCGCAGATGATCAGCAGCGGCGGGGGGCCCTTCACGAAGTCTTCACCGCGCAACGACCCATCCGGCCCGAGGTCGGCGACAATGGCACGGTGACCGACATTCCGCGCCGAGCCGTCTCCCGGACCGCCAAACTCGCGTCCCTGCCGCTCGGCTTCGCCGGGCGGACCGTGCTCGGCTTCGGCAAGCGGATGACCGGCCTCGCCTCCGACGTGATCAGCGCCGAGATCCAGGAGCGCACCGCCGAGCAGCTGTTCAGCGTGCTCGGGCAGCTCAAGGGCGGGGCGATGAAGCTCGGCCAGGCGCTGAGCGTCTTCGAGGCCGCGCTGCCGGACGCGCTGGCGGAGCCGTACCGCGAGGCGCTGGTGAAGTTGCAGGAGGCGGCCCCGCCGCTGCCCGCCGCGACCGTGCACAAGGTGCTGGCCGAGCAGCTGGGGCCGGACTGGCGCACCATGTTCCGCGAGTTCGACGACTCCCCCGCTGCGGCGGCCAGCATCGGGCAGGTGCACCGGGCCGAGTGGAAGGTGCCCCGCAAGCGCACCGGCCTGCCGGTCGCGGTGAAGGTGCAGTATCCGGGCGCCGGCGAGGCACTGATCGCGGACCTGACCCAGCTGTCGCGGCTGGCCGGGCTGTTCAAGGTGATCCAGCCCGGACTGGACGTCAAGCCGCTCGTCGCCGAGCTGCGCGAGCGGGTCGTGGAGGAGCTGGACTACGAGCTGGAGGCGGAGAGCCAGCGCGCCTTCCACGCCGCGTACGCCGGGGATGAGGAGATCCTCGTGCCGCAGGTGCTGGCTGCGGCGCCGCAGGTCATCGTGACCGAGTGGGTCGAGGGCATCCCGCTGTCGAAGATCATCGGCAGTGGCACTGTGGCCCAGCGGGACCGGGCCGGTGCGCTCATGGCCACGCTGCACTTCTCTGCCCCGGCACGCGCCGGGCTACTGCACGCCGACCCGCATCCGGGCAACTACCGGCTGCTGCCCGACGGACGGCTCGCGGTGATCGACTTCGGCGCGGTGGCACGGCTGCCCCAGGGGCTGCCCGAGCCCGTCGGCCGGATCACCCGGCTCGCGCTGGCCGGGCAGTCCGACGCGGTGCTGGCCGGGCTGCGGGCCGAGGGGTTCGTGCGGCCCGACACCCAGGTGGACGCGCAGGCCCTGCTGGATTTCGTCCGGCCGATGCTGGAGCCGCTGGCCGTCGAGGAGTTCCGCTTCACCCGGCAGTGGCTGCGCGACGAGGCGGCCCGCCTGGCCAACCCGCGCGGTCCCGCGTACCAGCTGGGGCGCCAGCTCAACCTGCCGCCGTCGTACCTGATGATCCACCGGGTGACGCTGGGATCGATCGGGGTGCTCTGCCAGCTCGAAGCCAAGGCGGGCTACCGCGAGATCCTCCAGCGCTGGCTGCCCGGCTTCGCCGAACCGGAGCACTGACCGGGCCGTACGGAATGCCGTACGAAATAAGGATGCCCGCCGCTGGGGAAGCGGCGGGCATCCGATGGTGTACACGCGTCAGGCGGTCATTCTCAGCGCATCGAGAACTCTCGGGCGCGCCGCTGAGCGGCGATGATGACCTGTCGAGCGGAACGGGAAGCCTCAGAGGGGATGGTCTGAGGCTTCGGCATTCGAGCCCGGCTCATGATTTCGTGGATCATATACATGTCGGTGACTCCGATTTTCTCGTTCATTTCTTCTTCCATTCGGGAACTTGCTAGCCGGCAGGCGGCTGGTGTGGATGGTGGCAGAGCTCAGGCGGCCAGTCGGACCGACTCGCGCGCGGTGACCGTCGCGGCGACCCGCGCCTCGGTCTCGGCCACGAGGGCCGCCTCGCGGGCGAGGTCGTCCTTGCGCGGACGGCCACGCGGACGCTTGCGCGCCACGACGGCACCCCGCTCGAAGATCTCACCGCCCCATACGCCCCACGGCTCCTCGCGCTCCAGCGCCCCGGCGAGGCACTCGACCTTGAGGGGGCACTCGCCACACATCGACTTGGCGAGCTCGAGCTCCGCGGGAGCGTCGGAGAACCACAGGTCCGGGTCGAACTTGCGGCAGGGCAGCTCTGCACCCAGCTCGACGCTGAAGTCGAGGACTGGGGCCAACGCCAGACTCATCTTTCGGTCACCTTTCCTTCGTTTGCAGTTGCGGTGGCTGCAAATCGGGGGCCCGGTCTGTTGACCGGAAATAACTAAGGCCGCGGATCCCGGTGTACGGGTTCCGCGGCCTCGAGGTGAGCCGGTTCGGTCTGCTAGACCGGTATACCTCGAGGTGGAACGCCGCCGAATCCATCGAGCTTGACGCCCTCGGACTCGTTCTTCCGGTAACCCTTGGTGGTGCTGTTGCTGCTGGTGATGCTCGTGTTGCTCATCAGGACCGGGGCACCCGCCGCAGCGGTGGCCAGGATCGGGTTCCTCGGGGTCCAGTGCAGCTGTCGCTGGGCGATCAGCTGGGCCGCCAGCGGGCTGGCGACTGCCGGGACTGAGGCCACCAGGGCACGGTCCACGGGCAGGACGGGGTTCACGGGCAACGCGAACGTCGGCGCGCAGGCAGAAGCGAACACCGACAGGGTGATCGTGTTGGTCATCTCCATGGGACTCGCCTCCTCTCCGAACGTGCCCTAGTCGCTACAGAACGTGAATCACACTCTCCGAGCAGCACAGATGTGCGCTCTTTGAGGTGTGACCGAAGGCTATGCCCCCGGGGCGGGGGCGCGCAAACGGTTTTACGGCTCTGTTGCCAAATCTTTTTGAAGATCTTCTGAATCGGGTTGATCGGGCATCAGATCTGCCACTGCCATGCCATTGAGCAGGGCCAGTACAGCGTCGCCGTACTGCGCCAACTTGCGCGGGCCGATGCCCGCGATCTCCACCAGACCCGATGTGTCAGATGGACGACGCTCGGCCAGTGCGGTCAGCGTCGCGTCGGTGAACACGACGTACGCGGGCACCCGCGCCACCGCCGCCACCCGGCCGCGCCAGTCGCGCAGCCGCTCCAGCAGCGCCTCGTCCAGCGTCGACGGGCAGGTCATGCAGCGGCCGAGCTTGCGCTCCGGGCCGGTCAGCAGGCTCGCCCCGCACACCCGGCAGGTCACGATCACGGTGCGCACCCGCCGCTCGGCCGGGGCACCCGGCACCGCCGCCGCGCGCCGCGCCGACGGCACCGCCCCGCCGTCGGCCGGACCGGGCAGGAAGCGGCAGGCCCGGCGGGCGCGGCCACCCGGCGAGCGGGCCTCGCCGTAGCTCAGCCACAGCCACTGCCGTGCCCGGGTGATCCCGACGTACAGCAGGCGCCGCTCCTCCTCCAGCGCCTCCGGCGTGCGGGCGTACCCGGTGGGCAGGGTGCCCTCGACCAGGCCGACGAGGAACACCGCGTCCCACTCCAGGCCCTTGGCCGCGTGCAGGCTGGCCAGCGTCACCCCGTCGACCGTGGGCGCGTGCTGCGCGTGCTCCCGGCGCGCCAGCTCCTCGGTGAACGCGACGAGTCCGCTCTGGGCGTCCGGCTCGGGGCGGAACTCGGTCGCCAGGCGCACCAGCGCCGCCAGCGACTCCCAGCGCTCACGCGCCGCGCCTCCGGCGGGCGGCCGGTCCGGCTGCCAGCCCAGCCCGGTCAGCACCGCGCCGACCGTGCCGACCAGGTCGCCGCCGGCGTCGGAGCGGGTCGCCCCGCGCAGCGCCACCATCGCCTGGCGGATCTCGGGGCGCTCGAAGAAGCGCTCGCCGCCGCGCAGCACGTACGGCACGCCGTGCTCGGCCAGCGCCTGCTCGTACGTCTCCGACTGGGCGTTGGCGCGGAACAGCACCGCGATCTCGGCCGCGGGCGTGCCCGCCGCGATCAGCTCGGCGCACCGGCGCGCCACCGCGATCGCCTCGTTCGCCTCGTCGGGGAACGTGCGCAGGTCCGGCTGCGGGCCGGGCGGGCGCTGGCCGATCAGGTCCAGCCGCAGCCGCGCCTCACTGCCCTTCGCCTGCCGGATCACGGCGTTGGCCAGGCCCACCACCTGCGGGGTGGACCGGTAGTCGCGCACCAGCCGCACCACGGTCGCGTCGCGGTGCGAGCGCGCGAAATCCACCAGGTACGACGAGGTCGCGCCGGTGAACGAGTAGATCGTCTGCGCGGCGTCGCCGACCACGGTCAGGTCCCGGCGGCCGCCCAGCCACGCCTCCAGCAACCGTTGCTGCAACGGGTTGACGTCCTGGTACTCGTCGACGACGAAGTGGCGGTACTGCGCGCGCACCTGCTCGGCGACGTCGGAGTGCTCCTCGATGCCCCAGCACATCGCGCGCAGCAGGTCCTCGAAGTCGATCACGCCCTGCTGGCGCTTGACCTGCTCGTACGCCTTGAACACCGCCTCGACCTGGGCGACCTCCAGCGGCACCTCGCGCCCGGCCTTCGCCGCCTCGACGGCGTACTCCCCCGGCTCCACCAGGGACGACTTGGCCCACTCGATCTCGCCGGCCAGGTCGCGGGCGGCGACGCGGTCGGCCCGCACCCCGGCGCGGCCCGCCGCCAGCGTGATCAGCCGGGCCTTGCTCTCCACCAGCTCCGGCATCTCGCGGCCGCGCAGCAGCCGGGGCGCGAAGAAGCGGAGCTGGCGCAGCGCGGCGGCGTGGAAGGTGCGCGCCTGCACCCCGCGCGCGTCCAGCGCGGCCAGGCGCTCGCGCAGCTGCGCGGCGGCCCGCGCGGTGAACGTGACCGCCAGCACATGCCGCGCCTGGACCTGCTCGGTCACCACCCGGTACGCGATCCGGTGCGTGATCGCGCGCGTCTTGCCGGTGCCCGCACCAGCCAGAATGCACACTGGACCGGCCGGGGCGACCACGGCGGCGCGCTGCTCGTCGTCCAGCCCCGCCAGCACCCGCTTCGCCCGGACCGGGGCGCTGTCGGCGGCGAGGTCTTTGGTCACACCCGGAATCATCCCAGGTCCTGTGGATGTTGTTGCGGCTAGAGTCCCTGCGGAGGCCATCTCCCCCGAACCGAGGATGACCATGCTGACCATGTACTCGACCACCTGGTGTGGTTACTGCCACCGGCTGCGCACCCAGCTCGACCGCGAGGGCATCGCCTACACGGTGATCGACATCGAGCAGGACCCGAACGCCGCCGAGTACGTCATGAGCGTCAACGGCGGCAACCAGACGGTCCCGACGGTCAAGTTCAGCGACGGATCCGCCCTGACCAACCCGAGCATCATCCAGGTCAAGGACCGCCTCGCCACCCTGGCGCCGGCCGCCGACCCGGCCTGACCGCCGACCCGCCCCGCCGACCTCACTGCGGCGAGCGCGCCCCCACTCCCGTTCTTCATAGACGTTGGCCTATCACATCGAGTTTTTGTAGATCCACTTCGATGTGATAGGCCAACGTCTATGAAAAAACAGGGCCGGCGACCCCCTCGCGGGGCATCGGGATGTGAGCCGGGTTACGCGGCAGGCGGCCGGTCGCGGTCAGCTGGGCCACTTCGGGGCGTCGAGGCGGACGACCTTCACCCGCTGGCGCCCGGACCGGACCGCCCCCACCGACGCCAGCGCCCTGGCCAGTTGCAGCGCCGCCTCCAGCGTGTCCGCCTCCGCGACCTGGCGCCGCTGCTCCGGACTGGCGGTCTCGTCGCGCAGGGGCAGCTCTTCATGAACCGACGCCACCACATCCTCAGGGGCGAACGGTCGAACCTCGGTTCGGACGATCAGGTACCGCATGCGCTGCTCCGTCACTGGCTGCCGGGCGGAGGCGAAGTGGGGTCCATGGGTGGAACTTCCACGTTCGGCTGGTGCTCATGCTTGTGCATTTCCTGAGGTGGAATCAAGCAAGACTCGACGATCGTCGGGTAGCACCGCCCGAACGGGTGACTCAGCGTAACGTTTGCGCGTTTTGATCACTCAAGCCGGGACTCGAGCCACGCTCGCGATCGGACCGGATCGAGGGCCGCGTCGCGCAGCCAGTCGAACACCCGGGCGTACCGTTCCACGGCCGTACGGTCAGTGAGCACCAGCTCACGCGCAAGCGCTTCGACGGTCACCGTTTCGGGGTCGTCCGGATCGGTGAAGTGATAGATGGAAAATCCACTATACGGCACGAAGTCCGGTCCGACCGCCGCCTCGCGCGGCAGTACTCTGATCGTCACGTTAGGTAACATCGCGAGGCTCGTCAGGTGGGCGAGCTGCCCGTCGCGTACGGGTGGCGGCGCGCCCCGGCCCAGCAGCGCCTGCTCGTCGAGCACCGCCTCATAGCGGGGCGGGTCGGGCTGGCGGGTGAGCACGGTCTGGCGGGCCAGCCGCGCGGCGACCTCGGTGTCCGGCTCCTGCGCGGCGGGCGTCTCGGCCGCTGGGCCGCCGGCCGGGGCGGGGCGCTGGGCGGGCACGCCGTCGGCGCGGCCACGGGTCGGCGAGGACAGGATGCGGGTGCGGGCGTACTCGGCGGTCTGGAGCAGTCCGGGGACGATGCTCAGCGCGTACTCCCGGATGCCCGCGCTGCCCGCCTCCAGCTCGGCGTAGCCCCGCTGCCGCTGGGTCATGACCGGGTAGGCGCGCAGCCAGCCGCGGGTGTTGCCCGCGTCGCGGGTGATCGCGACGAGCTGGTCGCGGTCGCGCCCGCGCACCTGGTACAGGTCGAGCAGGTCCAGCACGTCGGCCAGGTCGGGACGGCTACGGCCGTTCTCCAGGCGCGACAGCTTCGACTTGGCCGCCCAGCCGACCCGGTCGACGACCTGCTCGCCGGTGAGCCCGGCGACCTCGCGCAGGCGGCGCAGCTCGGCGCCCAGGCGCTGGCGGCGGACGATGGGGCTGGATCCTCGCGGCAAGGGGAGACCTCCGTGGCGAACCAGCCCCCAGGCTAGGCTGTCCTACCCCTCCTGATCCGCCCCGACACGCGGCCTTTCACCCTTTAGCTGACGGCCCGAAGTGCGGCCGGACCCCAGGGTTGAAAGAGTTCTTTCGAAAGGGTACTTTCGACGCATGGGCGAAGCGCGGCATGAGATCCGGGAGATCACCGACCCCCGGATGTTGCGGGCACTGGCGCATCCGCTGCGGCTGCGGCTGCTGAACGAGCTGGCCATGCGCGGTCCGGCGACCGCGACCGAGCTGGCCGAGCAGGTGGGCGAGTCACCGTCGAACTGCTCCTGGCACCTGCGGCAGCTGGCCAGGTTCGGTTACGTCGAGGAGGCCGAGGGCGGGGTCGGCCGCAGCAGGCCCTGGCGCTGGATCCCCACGGGCCACCGCTGGGGCGACCCCGACGACTCCCCCGAGATGGTGCGGGCGGGCGAGGAGATGGGCAACGCCCTGGTCACGTTCGAACTCGCGCAGCGCAACGCCTGGGAGGCCACCCGCTCGGCCGAGCCCGCCGACTGGCAGCGCGCCGCCTACACCAACCAGTCCGTCACCTGGCTCACCGTCGAGGAGCTGGCCGAGCTCAACACGGTGATGACCGAGCTGATGAGCCGCCACCTCGACCGCATCGCCGATCCCGCCACCCGGCCCGAGGGCGCCCGACCCGTGCGCCTCATCGCCTGGGGCATCCCCTCGATCTGACCCGCCCCACCCCCGGAAGGAACCTCCACCATGCGCGCCGTCCTGAGCCGACCCGCGTTCCGGCTGCTCTTCTGCGGCCTGCTGTTCAGCATGACCGCCGAGTCGGTGCTGCTGCTGGCGCTGGCGATCTGGGCCAAGGACCTCACCGGCTCCAACGGCATGGCGGGCGCGGCGATCCTGGCCGTGGTCGCCCCGATGGCCTTCGCCCCAGTGCTCGGCTTCGTCGTGGACCGCTTCCGGCGCCGCCCGTTCCTCGTCGCGGTGCTGCTGTGCTCGGCGGTCATGCTGACCCCGCTGTTCGCCGTGCACGAGCGCGGCGACCTGTGGATCCTGTTCAGCGTGGGCGTCGGCTACGGCCTGTCCTTCATCATGGTCAGCGCCGCCCTCAACGGCCTCATCAAGCAGGTCGTCCCGGACGACCTGCTCGCCGAGGCCAACGGCGCGCTCCAGACGGTCAAGCAGGGCCTGCGCCTGGTCGGCCCGCTGCTGGGCGCGGGCCTCTACGGCGCCACCAGGGGATGGGGGCTGGCCGCCGTCGGCATCACCGGCTTCGTGCTGGCCGCGCTCGTGATCTCCGCGGTACGGGTGGACGAGCGGCGCCCCACGCGCACCGAGCTGCGCTGGGCCGCCGAGGTCTCGGCGGGCGTGCGCCAGCTCGTCGCCACGGCGGCGATGCGCCGGGTGCTCATCGGCGTCGTCATCGCCATCACCGTGTTCGGTTTCGGCGAGTCGGTCTTCTTCGCGTACGTGGACCAGGGCCTGCACCGGCCCCCGACGTTCCTCGGCGTGCTGATCAGCATCCAGGGCGTCGGCGGGCTGCTGGGCGGGCTGACCGCGGCGAAGGTGGTGCGGCGGTTCGGCGAGATCGGCGCCATCACGCTGGGCCTGGCCCTGTTCACGCCGTGGCAGTTCGCCGGGGTGCTGCCCCGGGTGTGGCTGGCGGTCCCGCTGGTGGTGCTGGCGGGGCTGGGGCTGCCGTACACGATCGTCGGGCTGATGACGCTGCTCCAGCGCACCACGCCCACCGAGCTGATGGGCCGCACCTCCGCCGCGATGGACGCGCTGCTCAGCGCGCCGCAGGCGCTGTCCATCGCCTTCGGTGCGGCCCTGGTGGGCCTGGTCGACTACCGCATCCTGATGACGGCCATGGGCGTGGTGATGACCGTGTCCGCCGTCTACCTGTGGGCCGGTCGCGGGCTGACGCGGCCGTCAGCGGCCGTCGAGCCAGCGGCGGATCAGGTGGCTGGCGATGGAGGAGCGGTTCGGCAGGCCGAAACTGTCGTCTGAGCCGTCCAGCACCGCGGCGATCTCGGTCCGGGTGAACCAGCGCGCGTCGACCAGCTCCTCCGGGTCGGTGCGGATCGGTTCGGCCGGGTCGCCCTGCACGGTGAAGCCCAGCATCAGCGAGCGGGGATACGGCCAGGGCTGGCTGCCGACGTACACCGGGTCGGCGACCGTGACGCCGCACTCCTCGGCGACCTCGCGGATCACCGCCGACTCGGCCGACTCCCCCGCCTCGACGAACCCGGCCAGGGTCGAGTAGCGGCGCTTGTCCGCCGTCGCCCACATGACGTTGGCGCCGAGCAGGGCGCGGCCCTGCGGCCCGGCCACCCCGTCGTGCACGATCATGATGACCGCCGGGTCCGTACGCGGGAAGTGCAGCTCGCCCTCGGCGTCGCGGCGCACCCAGCCGCCCTGCTCGACCGTGGTCGGCTGACCCGACTTGGGCGCGAACAGGTGGTCGCGGTGCCAGCCCACCAGCGCCAGCGCCTGGGTGAACAGCCCCGCGTCGCGCTCGGTCAGATCGGCACCGACTTCATACAGGTGCTTGGGCTCCGCGCCCTCGATGAGCTGCAGCAGCCCGCGCACCGCGAAGTACGGCGTGCCGTCGGGCTCGACGCCCAGGAACAGCGGGTCCCCCGCCGGGTGCTCCCGCGTGTCCGACGACGACAGCAGCACCAGCTCGGAGCCCCGGACCAGTGCTCGATTGTCGGGACCGATGACGACGACCATGGCGCGCAGCCAGGCGTCGGCGAGCCACTGCGGATCGGCGCGCCGGAACGCGGCCCGGTCCAGGGAGGACCGGGCCAGCGCGGGCCGCTCGTTCAGTTCGGCGGCCCGCTGCTCGTGTACGTGGTTCATGACCTCGACTCGACCTGCACCGGAACGATGGCGGCCACCTCGGCCTGGATCTTCTCCGCGTCGCCGAGGATCACCGCCGCGGAGGCGGCCGGGCCCAGGTGGGTCCGCGACACCCGGCGGACGTCGTCCAGGGTCGCCGCGGCCAGCCGGGCCGAGTGCTCGGCCAGGTAGTTCAGCCGCAGCCCGAACCCGGCGTACGTGCTGGCCAGCCCGGCCAGGCCGGCCTGGGTGGACATGCCCAGTTGCAGCGTGCCCAGCGCGTACTGCCGCGCCTGCTCCAGTTCCGCCTCGCTCGGCGGCAGGCTGGCCAGGCGGCCCAGCTCGTACAGCGTCTCGACCAGGGCCGGGCCGGTCACCTCGGTGGCGACCTCGGCCGACACCGTGAGGGTGGACCCGGCGACCGAGTGCTCGATCACCGAGTGCGGGCCGTAGGTGTAGCCCTTGTCCTCGCGGATGTTCTCCACCCAGCGCGACGAGAAGTAGCCGCCGAAGACCATGTTGGCCAGTTGCAGCGCCGCGTGGTCGGGGTGCGTGCGCCCCACCGCGGGCAGCGCGATGCGCAGCGACGACTGCACCGCCCCGGGGCGGTCGACCAGCAGCAGCGGGCCGGGCACCAGGTCCGGGATCGCGGGCAGCTCGGCCTGCGAGCCCCGGCCGTTCCAGCCGCCCAGGCGCTTGGTCGCCAGCTCGACGACCTGCTCGGGGTCGATGTCGCCGACCAGCACCAGCGTCGCCCCGGCCGGGTGCAGCCGCTCGGCGTGCAGGGCGCGCAGGTCCTCCGGGCGCACCGCGCGCACCTCGTCGACGCTCGGGGTCTGCACCGCGTACGGGTGCCCCGGGTAGATCCGCTTCAGCAGTGCGACCCGCGCGAGGTGCGCGGGCTGGCTCTGCGCCACCTGGATCCGGTCGGCCAGCCGCTCGGACTCGGTGTCGACCTCGCCGTCGGGGTACGCCGCGTCGTCGAGCACCTCGGCCAGCAGCTCCAGCAGCCGGTCCAGACCCGACACCAGCGAGTTGCCGCTGATGAGCAGGCGGTCGGGGTCGGTGCCCGCGCCCAGCCCGCCGCCGACGGTCTGGAGTTCGGCGGCGATCTGGACGGTGCTCTTGGTGCTGGTGCCGGAGAACAGCGTCTGGCCCAGCACGGCCGACCGGGCCAGCTCGGTCTTGGCGAACGGCACCCGCAGCCGCAGCTCCACCAGCGGCACGCTCGGGCGGCGGATGGCGATGACGGTCAGGCCGTTGGACAGCGTGCGCTCGGCCTGCAGCGGCAGCGAGAGCGGACGGTTGGCGTCCAGTTCGGGCAGGGCGAGAGTCACTGCTTACCTCCGGGCACAACCTCGATCGTGGCCCGGCGCTGCGGGCGCAGGGTGGCGGCGGCCGCGCGGATCTGGTCCTCGGTCACCGAGGCGATCGCGTGCGGCAGGTCGTTCAGCAGCCCGGGGTTGCCGCGCTGCAACTCCAGCACGGCCATGCGCAGCGCGCGGCCGAGCACGGCGTCGGTCTCCCGCAGCAGGTGCGTGGCCAGGCGGGCCTGGGTGCGGGCCAGCTCGCCCGGGGTCAGGCCGTCGTTGGCCAGCCGGTCGAGCTCCTCGTCGACGGTCGCGAGCACCTTGTCCACGCTGCCGCCGGGCGGCAGGTGCGACTGGAGCAGCAGCGCCGTGGGATCGCGCACCTCGAACGGCTCGCCCATGAAGCCGATGTAGCCGCCGACGCTGGTGACGCTGCGGTCCTTGAGCACCATGCGCTCCACCAGCCGGGACGCGTCGCCGTCGGTCAGCACCTCGGCGAGCACCATGTACGGCAGGTAGCCCTCGAAGTCGTTGATCGGGTCGGGCACGCGCCAGGCCGAGGCGACGGCGGGCAGCGGAGCCAGGGCGTCCTCGTACGACTTGCGGCGCTCGGCGGTCAGGTCGGGCTCGGAGAAGTCGGGGCGCACCGGCGCCGGACGGGCCGGGACGTCGCTGAAGTGCCGCTCGATCAGGGTGCGCGCGTGCGCGGAGTCGAAGTCGCCGCTGACCGCCAGCGTGGCGTTGCCGCAGGCGTAGTAGCGGTCGAAGAACTCGGCCGCGTCGGGGACCGTGGCGGCTTCGAGGTCGGTGAAGGAGCCGTAGCCGTCGTGCGCGTTGGCGAACGTGTCGAACATGACCGGCGGGAGCTTGAGCCACGGGAACCCGCCGTACGGCCGGTTCAGCACGTTGACCCGGATCTCCTCCTTGACCACGTCGATCTGGTTGCGCAGGTTCTCCTCGGTGAGCCGGGGCCCGCGCATGCGGTCGGCCTCCAGGAACAGCATGCGCTCCAGCGCGTTGCTGGGCACCGTCTCGAAGTAGTCGGTGTAGTCGAGGTGGGTCGAGCCGTTGAAGGTGCCGCCCGCGCCCTGGACGTGCCGGAAGTGGGCCAGCTTCTCCAGGTTGGCCGAGCCCTGGAACATCAGGTGCTCGAAGAGGTGGGCGAAACCGGTGCGGCCCTCGGGCTCGGAGCGGATGCCCACGTCGTAGACGACCGCCACACCGATCACGGGGGCGCTGCGGTCCGGGCTGAGCACCACACGCAGTCCGTTGGCGAGCGTGAACCGCTCCACCTCGTACGCGGTGCGCGGGATCTGGATGCTGCTGGTCTCCATGGACACAACGCCGACCCTAGCAAGCCGGACGGCTCGGCCACACCCGTCGCGGATCACACCCGCCTACGAGTCGACGCGCACCGGCACCGCGACCCGGGCCGTGCCGACCGCCAGGGCCAGCGTCCGGGCCTGGGCGCGGATCTCCGGGGCGGCGGTGGTCTCCCACAGCCGGCCGCGCCGGGTCGGGCCGAGGGTCCACAGCGTGCGGCCGGTCGAGCCGTCGCGCCGCAGCACCGCCCCCGAGGCGTCGGTGTCCAGGCCGAGCCGGTGCGGGCCGGGCCGGGCCATCCCGTCGGCGATCAGGGAGCGGACCAGCCGGTCGGACTCGACCAGGCGCCCCGGGCCGGTGCAGTTCACGACCGCCGCGTACGAGCTGGACACGACCGCGCCGGTGCGGCGCTCGCGCAGCACGGCCCGTACGCCCGAGTCCTCGGCCGCCAGGCCGCACAGCTCCGCCGCCGTCACCGTCAGCGTGCCGTGCGCCAGCAGCCCGTCGATCGTGTCGGCGATCGGCGGCGCCATCCGGTGCCGGTGCACCTCCCAGTACCGCGCCAGGTGCCGCAGGAAGCGGTGCTGGTCCGGCTCTGACAGGCCCTGCCACAGCGTGTCCCAGCGGGGGCGCAGCGCGTCCATCACCGCCCGCCAGTCGCCCGTACGGGTCGCCAGCTCGCGCAACGCGCGGACCAGCGCGGCGGGCGAGCCGACCGGCAGCGCGGCCAGGTCGGCGGGGTCCACGGGGGCGCCGGGCACGCCGGGGCGGCGGTGCGGCTGGGGCAGCAGCCCGTGCCGCGACACCGCGGTCAGCGCGTGGTGCCGCCCGGTACGCGACAGGGTCAGCGCCACGTCCACGGCGGTCAGCCCGGTGCCGATGAGCAGCACCGGCCCCTCCGGCAGCGCGGCCAGCGCCCCCGGCCGCCACGGGTCCGCCAGGTAGGCCGGGGAGCTGTTCAGGGCCGGGTCCAGGCGGGCGGGCGTGCCCGGGGCCGGGTGGCCCAGCGCCAGCACCACGTGGTCGGCGTTGATCACGACGTCATCGGTGAGCAGCACCGTCAGCCGGCCCGGCGCGGTGCCACCGGAGTCGAAGATCCGGGCGACGCGGCCGCGCTGCACGGTCAGCCGCCCGGGGGCGCCGCGGTCGGCGGCGAGCAGGGTGTCGGTGAGGTAGTCGCCGTACCAGGTGCGGGGCACGAAGTCGCCGGGCGCGGTCCGCGGCGCGCGGGCGCGGCACCAGTCGAGGAACTCCTCCGGCCGGTCCGGGTCGGCGCTCATCGCGGCGACGGGCGAGTTGAGCAGGTGCCACGGGTCCGCCGTGCCGTACGCCAGCCCGCGGCCGGGGCGGGCGCCCGGGTCGACCAGCACGACCTGCCAACCGGCACGCAGCAGCTCGCGCGTGGCGAACACGCCGCTACAGCCGCCGCCGACCACGACCGCGATGCCCATGGCAGGTACCTCCTCCGTACAGCAGATCAACTTAGGGCCCGGCCCGCAGGTGGCGCCATCCACCCAGCCTAAAACCCATAAATCCTACCGGAAGAATAGGATATTCGAGCGGCGGAAGCCAGCCCAGGCCGCCCGACATGTCCGGGTCGGCCCCGACGAAACGTTCTGTTGACACGGCGTCGCCGCGGGGCGGGGCGTGGGTCACGCGGTGGCGCGAAGATCGCTGTCATCGGTCAGAAGCTGCGACGACAAGGCATCTTCCGACCGCAGACAGCGATCTCCCCGCCGGGGTCAGGAGGTGCGGGTGCGGCGGGTGCTGCGGTGGGCCCAGAGGGCCAGGGCGGCCAGGAAGCCCAGCAGCGGCAGGATGACCAGCCAGCGGCGCCAGTCGCCGCTGTCGGCCAGCGCCACCGGCTTCGGCGACGAACTCGCCGCCGGGCTGGGCGCCAGGCTCGGCGCGAGGGCCGGGCTGGGCGACACCGACGGCTCGGGCAGCGTCACGGCCAGGGCCGCGGTCAGGTTCAGCGCGCCGGTGCCGTACCGGCTGTCGGGGCCGTCGGCGCCCCGGTCCAGCGCGGTCATCCGCATCCGCTGCACGACCTGCGCGGCCGTGGACCGCGGGTACGCCGACCAGATGACCGCAGCCGCCCCGGCCAGCACCGCCGCGGCGCTCGCGCCGCCCTCGTCGATGTGGTAGCCGCCGCCGACGTCGGTCGAGATCAGGTCGACGCCCGGCACGGTGATGCCGGTGGTCTGCCCGCTGACCGGTGGCACGGGCACCGAGCCGGTGCGGTCGGCCGCGATCGCGCCCAGCACACCCGGGTAAGACACCGGCCACGGCGTGAACGGCCGGCCCGCCTTCGCGGAGTCGGCCACGACGATCAGCACCCCGCGCGCGATCGCGGCGTCGACCGACGCCTGCAACCTGCTGCTGGGGGCGACGCCGCGCCCGATACAGATGATCTTCACGTCGCGGCCGACCGCGTAGTCGATGGCGTCGGCGAGCTTGTCCGGCTCACCGGCCGACCCGGCGGCGGGCGCGAACGCCACCGGCAGGATCTTCGCCCCGGGCGCCACGCCGCGCACGCCCGAGGGGCGGTCGTCGGCCGGAGGCACCGGAGCCAGGCTCGGGGCCAGACCGGGAGCCGCGGCGGAGGCGGACGGCGACGGCAGGGGCGAGGCCGACGGCGAGGCGGGGACCAGCGGCTCGCCGGTGACGACGGCGTGGCCGCGTCCGGCGATCAGGCCGGCCAGCTCGGTGCCGCGACCGTCCACATCGGTGGTGGCCAGTGCGTCCGGCCCCGCCAGCACCTGGCCCGCCAGGTCAGGGTGGGTGGCGTCGACGCCGGAGTCCAGCACCGCGACCACGATGCCGCTGCCGTCGGCGCGCTGGTGCACGGTCGGCAGGTCGAGCGCGGCGAGCTGCCACTGGAGTCCGCGGACGACATCAGGCTCGGCGGCGGCCGCCGGAACCGCGTTCAGCACCAGCGCCACGCCGAGCACGGCCGCCGACAGCAGTTTCATCCGACTTGGCATCGCACGCACTCCGGCAGGGTATCGAGGGGGTCCACAGGTTCGCACGGCGCTGTGACGGGGATGTCAGGGCACCGACGGGCACTGGACGTCCACGACGATACCGGCCTGCGCGGCATGCCATGGCGCCAGCACCACCGCGCCGGCGACCGCCACGCCGGCGAGGGCGAGCAGCACCACCAGCGCGATCTCCCGTACCGACGACTCCACAACGCCTCCCGCATGCATACGCGGTACCCACTCTGCATCGTGAGTACGACATCACGCAGTCGGTTTTACGACCGAACCCGCCTCAGTCGGTTTCCGCCGGAAGGCTCGTGAGCAGCGCGGTCAGCCCGTCATGGTCGAGCAGATCGGCCGGACGGACCGTGAGATTGTCACGTACGTAATGGAAAGCCGCGCTGACCTGCGCCACCGGCACCCCCGCCAGCGCCGCCCACGCCAGCCGGTACGCGGCCAGCTGCACCGCCGCCGCGGCAGCAGCGGAACCCGTGGGCACCCGGCCGGTCTTCCAGTCGACCACCTCGTAGCCGCCGCCGGTGCGGAACACCGCGTCCATCCGTCCACGCACGACGGTGCCGCCCAGCTCGATCACGAACGGGGTCTCCACCTCGACCGGCACCCGGTCGGCCCAGATGCTCTGCTCGAAGCGTTCCCGCAGGTCGGCCAGCGCCTCGTCGGGGGCGGCGTCCTCATCGGCCGCACCGGGCAGGTCGTCGAGGTCGAGCAGCTGGTCGGCGCCGTAACGCTGCTCCAGCCAGTGGTGGAAG
Source organism: Catellatospora sp. TT07R-123 (assembly GCF_018327705.1). NCBI lineage: Bacteria > Bacillati > Actinomycetota > Actinomycetes > Micromonosporales > Micromonosporaceae > Catellatospora > Catellatospora sp. TT07R-123. The sequence continues at coordinate 3,944,141 of NZ_BNEM01000002.1, forward strand.
GCGGTGCCGCGCCGGGCGTACACGTCGGGGGCGGCGGGCAGCGGACGGCGCAGCCGCCGCGCCAGCGCCAGCGGGTCCTTGCGCAGCGCGACCAGCTGCGACACCGACAGGTGCGCGGGCAGCACGACGTCGGCGCGCTGTGCCCGCCGGGCCTGCTCGTCGCGCTCGATGAGCAGCAGGTCCGACTCCTGGCGCCAGCGCCGGGTGACCTCGTCGTGCTCGGCCAGCCGGACCCCGCCGTCGGGGTCGTCGAGCATCGAGCGCACCAGCGCCGCCGCGGCCTCCACGGTGGGCCGCCGGGCACCGAGCGGGTCGCTGGGCCAGGTCACGGCGACCTCGCCGCTGGTCGGGTTGACCGCGTCGTCGGCGGGCTGCGGCGCCCACACGTCGACGTGCCCGTGGCCCGCCTCGCACACCGCGACGATCTCGGCCAGCAGCGGCGACGGGCCGCGCGGCTTGCGCACCTTGTCGCCCCACCAGTAGCCGGAGGCGAGCAGCCAGCCGCGCGGGCGGGTGACCGCGACGTACGCCAGGCGGCGCTCCTCGCGGGCGTCGTGCTCGCGCCACTCCTGCTCGAAGCCGGTCACGGCGACGGCCAGGTCCTTCTGGTCGCGGGTGCCGGCGACGGCGAGCTCGGGCAGGCCGTCGCGGTCGCCGCGCAGCGGGAACGGCAGCACGCCCAGGCCCTTGAGGAAGTGGTCGGAGCCCTTGCTGGGGCCCGGCCACACGTCCTTGGTCAGCCCGGCGACGGCGACGACGTCCCACTCCAGGCCCTTGGCGGCGTGCGCAGTGAGGATCTGCACCGCGCCCTCGGCCACGTCCACCTCGCCGGGGGTCAGGCCGCGCTCCTCGTCCTCGGCCGCGGCCAGGTAGGACAGGAACGCGCCGAGCGGCGCGCCGTCGGTCTCCTGCGCGAACCGGGCCGCGACCTCGCCGAGGGTGTCCAGGTGGGCGCGGGCCAGGCCGGTGTCACCGGCGCGCACCGCGACCTCGACGTCCAGGCCGACGGTGCGCTCGATGTCGGCGATCAGGTCGCTGACCGGTTGGTCCAGGCGGGTGCGCAGGCTCGCGATCTCCTGGGCGTACGCCGCCAGCCGGGTGTACGCCGCGGGCGAGTACTGCTCCGGCTCGCCGAGGTCGTCCAGCGCCTCGCTCAGCGACGCCTCGTCGAGCCGGTCCACCGCGATCTCGGCGTCCGGCCCGCCCTGCCAGCGGCCCTTGGCCAGCTCGCGGGCGCGCTGGTGCAGCGCCACCAGGTCGCGCGGGCCGACGCGCCAGCGGGGGCCGGACAGCAGCCGCAGCAGGCTCGCCCCGTCCAGCGGGTCGGACAGCACCCGCAGGGTGCAGACGACGTCGCGCACCTCGGGGGTGTCCAGCAGGCCGCCGAGGCCGACGACCTCGACGGGCAGGCCGCGGGCGCGCAGCGCCGCCTCGATCGGGGCGATCTGCGAACGCACCCGCACCAGCACCGCCGAGCTGGGCCGCCGCTCGATCGGGATATGCGCCGGGTTCTGGTCGGCGGTGGTCTTCGCCTCGGTGCGCCAGGCGGTGACGATCTGGTCGGCGATCCACTCGGCCTCGTCGAGGTACGTGTCGAGCAGCCCCGCCAGCACGATGCCCGGTTTGTCGCTGCCGGACGTCAGCGACACCACCCGCGCCCCGCGCTCGCGTAGCGGCGCCGAGACGGTGTTGGCCACCGCCAGGATCTCCGACCGGTTGCGGAAACTGCGCCCGAGCTGCGCCATCTCGGCGGGCACGCCGTCGGCGCCCGGGAACTCGTGCGGGAACCTGTCCAGGGTGCCCGCGCTCGCGCCGCGCCAGCCGTAGATGGACTGGCACGGGTCGCCGACCGCGGTGACCGGGTGGCCCGCGCCGGTCTCGGGCGTGCCGCCGGAGAACAGCGCCCGCAGCAGCGTGACCTGCGCGTGGCTGGTGTCCTGGTATTCGTCGAGCAGCACGACGCGGAACCTGTCCCGCTCGGCCGCCCCGACCTCGGGATGCGACAGCGCGACCCGGGCCGCCCGCGACATCTGGTCGCCGAAGTCCATCGCCTCCAGCGCGTGCTTGCGCGCGGCGTACGCCCGGACCAGCGGCAGCAGTTGCAACCGGGCCCGCTGCCGACCGAGCAGGTCGCGCACGTCGGCCAGCATCCGGCCCGGCCGGGCCGACACCTCGGCGTGGAACCGCCCGGTCCACGCGGCCAGGTCGTCGGGCTCGACCAGGTGCTCCGACAGCTCCCCGGCCAGCGCCAGCACCGCCGAGACGACCGTGCTCGGCGCCGACTCCACCGACGTCATGTCCCCGGTGTACGAGCGCACCACCTCGTCGGCGAGCTGCCAGCACGACGCCTCGGTGAGCAGACGGGTGCTCGGCTCGTACCCGGCGCGCAGGCCGTGCTCGGTGACGATGCGGGCCGCGAACGAGTGGTACGTGGCGATCGTGGGTTCGCCGTCGAAGCCCTCGACCGCGCGGGCGCCGATGTGGCGGCGCAACTGGCCCAGCCGCATCCGCACCCGGTGCGCCAGCTCGCCCGCGGCCTTGCGGGTGAAGGTGAGGCCGAGCACGTGCTCGGGGCGTACGTGCTGGTTGGCGACCAGCCACAGCACCCGCGCGGCCATCGTCTCGGTCTTGCCCGACCCGGCGCCCGCGACCACCAGCAGCGGCGCGACCGGCGCGCTGATGACGGCGGCCTGCTCCGAGGTCGGCGGATGCAGCCCGAGCTGCTCCGCCAGCTCGTCGGGCGTCCAGCGCGGCCCGTCTTTGACGATCGCGGTCACGGCTCGACCACCTGGCGCCCCTTGCCCGAGACCGGGCAGCTCGACTTCACCGGGCACATCCGGCACTTGTCGTTGACCTTCGCCACGAACGTCGAGGCGGCCATCGTGGCGGCGGTGCGGTGCACCATCGCGTGCGCCCAGTTCGGGTCGCCGGACTCGCCGATCGCCTCCTGCACCTGCTCCTTGGCGTCCTTGTGCGTGGTGCCCAGCTGCACCAGCGCGGCCCCGCCGGAGACGTCCCCCTCCGGGAACCCGCCCGCCTCCACCGCCACCTGGTACGCCCCCAGCTGCGGATGTTCGGGCAGCTCCTCGCGGGTGGCGGTGGTGGTCTTGCCGGTCTTCAGGTCGATCACGACCAGGCGGCCCTGGTCGTCGACCTCCAGCCGGTCGACCCGGCCGACCAGGTCGATCGGTGGTTCGTGTTCGAGGCGCACCGCGAACTCGCGCTCGATCGCGACCAGGCGGCGCGGGTTCTCGGCCAGCCAGCGGGTGAGCTTGTCCAGCATCAGGCGGGAGCGGTCGCGCTCGCGCCCGGCCAGCCACTGCGCCGCCAGCTCGATCGCGTCGAACCGCGCCGCGACGTAGTCGACCAGCACCGCCGGGTCGCTCATCGCCTCGTCGGCGAGCATCGCCGCCGCGTGCACCAGGTTGCCCACGCCCTGCGCGCTGGACGAGGCGGCCGCGCCGCCGTGCTTCTCCAGCAGCCAGCGCAGCCCGCAGCGCAGCGCGCTCTCCATCGTCGACGGGGTGACCCGCACCGGCTCGTCCGGCCCGTGCAGCGGCCCGTCGTCGGTCAGCTCCGGCAGGCCCCACCAGTGCTCCGGGTGGGCGCCCGGGATGCCCGCGGCGGCCAGCCGGGCCAGCTCGCGGGCGGCGGCGTGACGGCGCGGGCCGTCCGGGCCGACCACGGCCGCGCGCAGCTCCGCCACCAGCGCGGGCAGCGTCAGCGCGCGCGGCGGCCGGGCGAGCTCCAGCTCGGCGACCTCGTCCTCGTCCACCTTCACCGGCGGGGCCAGCTCGAACAGGAACCGGCTCGGCCGGTCCTCGCCGTCGGCGCCGCCGACCGCGCCCGAGTCGACCGCGGTCACCACCAGGCGGCGCCGGGCCCGGGTCGCCGCCACGTAGAACAGGCGGCGCTCCTCGGTGAGCAGGGCGGCGGTCTGCGCCACCCGCTGGGCGCGCTCACCCGCCAGCGCCCGCTGCGCCACCTCGTCCACCAGCTGCTCCGAGCCCAGCAGGCTGCCGCGCAGCCGCAGATCCGGCCACACCCCCTCCTGTACGCCCGCGACCACGACCACGTCCCACTCCAGGCCCTTGGCCCCGTGGGCGGTCAGCAGCCGCACCGCCTCGCCCCGGTCGCCGCTGGCCGCCAGCGAGTCGGCGGGCAGCTGCTGGTCGGCGACGTGGTCCAGGAACGTGTCGATGCGCGCGCCCGGCAGCCGGTCGGTGAACCGGCCCGCCGCGTCGAACAGCACCAGGACCGCGTCCAGGTCGCGGTCGGCGGTCTCCGCGCGCCGCTGCTGGTCCAGGCCCAGCGCGGGGGACGTGGCGACCCCGGCCCAGCGCTCGGCCAATCCGGTGGCGCGCCACACCGCCCACAGCACCTCCTCGGCGGTGGCCCCCGGGCGGGCCGCCGCCTCCCGGGCGGTGGTCAGCAGCATCGCGATCCGCGCGGCCGGGCCCGCCCAGCGCCGGTCCAGCGCCGCCAGCTCCGCCGGGTCGCGCAGCGCCTCCACCAGCAGCTCGCCCGAGCCGCGCTCGTCTCCGGCCGCCATCGCCAGCGCCCGCAGCCCCTGGCGCAGCCGCCGCTCGGCCATCGGGTCGGCGCCGCCCAGCGGGGAGTGCAGCAGCGCCACCGCCGCCTCCTCGGTGAGCAGCTGCGGCCGCAGCGCGCAGCGCAGCAGCGTCAGCAGCGGCTTCACGGCCGGCTGCTGGTGCAGCGGCAGGTCCTCGGCGAGCACCTTGGTCGGCACGCCCGCCTGGCGCAGCGCGCGCTCGTACGCGGCGAGCTGGTTGTTGGTCGAGCGCATGATCACAGCCATCCGCGACCAGGGCACGCCGTCGACCAGGTGCGCCCGCCGCAGCCGGTGCGCCACGAACGCGGCCTCGCTGACCCGGCTGCGCAGCGCCACCACCTCGACGCCGGTGTCCGGGTCGGGCTCGCGGGCGGGCTGGTCGTCGCGCTGCACCGGCACCACGGGCAGGTGCCCCGGCAGCCTGCGGGCCAGCCGCGCCGTGGCCGCCCGGACCGTGGGCGCGGACCGGTGCGCGGTCGGCAGGATCACCTCGGCGGCGCCCGGGAAGCGCCGCGTGAACGTGCGCACGATCTCCGGGTCGGCACCGCGGAACGCATACGTCGAGCTGTCGGGGTCGGCGAAGGCGGTCAGCGGCAGCCCGGTGGCGATCAGCTCCAGCAGCTCGATCTGCGCCGGGTCGGTGTCGGCGAGCTCGTCGACGTAGACGGCCGACAGGCGGGAGCGCTCGGCCGCGAGCAGTTCGGGGTCGCGGCGCAGCAGCCCGGTGGCGGCGCGGACGAGTTCGGCGTGGTCGTAGCCGACCGAGCCGCGGGTGGTGGCGTCGCGCAGGGCCATCGTCTGCTCGTACTCCCGCAGGAAGCGGGCGGCGGCCGACCAGTCGTCGCGGCGCCGCCACAGCGGGTCGTCCGGGCCGATGCCGCGCTCGGCGGCGCGCAGCAGCAGGTCGCGCAGCTGCTCGGCGAAGGCGCGGGTGTTCAGGGCGGGCAGCAGCCGGTCGGGCCAGCCGGCCGTCTCGCCGGGCAGCAGCTCGCGGATGACGAGGTCCTGCTCGGGGCCGGACAGCAGCCGCGGCGGCGCGTCGTCGTATAGGGCGGCAGCCCGTCTGAGCAGGCCGAACGCGTACGCCGGGAAGGTCCGGACCAGCGGTTCGTGACCGATGCCCTGGGCGATGCGGGCCTCGATGCGGCGGCGCAGCGACTGCGAGCCGCGGCGGCCGAAGGTGAGCACCAGGATGCGCTGCGGGTCGGTGCCCTCGGCGACGCGGCGGGCGACCGACTCGACCAGCGTCGTCGTCTTGCCGGTGCCGGGGCCGCCGCGGACCAGCATCGGGCCGGAGTCGTGGGCGACGGCGCGCAGTTGGGCGGGGTCGGGCAGCAGCGGCGGCTGGTCCGGGGCACTCCCCCGGACCAGCCGCCACTCCCGCTGAACTCCGCTGCTCACGCCCCACATTTCACCACGAGAGGGCGACAGCCGACGCGGGCCGACCAGCAAGGGTCGGCAACGCCACCGGGCGCCCTCCCGGGTTTACCGAACGCTATACTCACTCCATGGAGCCCGACGAATGGGAGATCTACGTCGTCGAGGAGGTTCGGGACTGGATCGACGGCCTGGACGGGGCCACCCAAGCCCGGGTGGTGCAGGCCATCGATCTGCTGGCCGAAATCGGTCCAGGTCTGGGCCGACCACTCGTCGACACGATCCACGGCACCTCTGTCGCGAACCTGAAGGAGCTGCGTCCCGGCACCGTACGCATCCTCTTCGCCTTCGACCCCTGGCGCGCCAGCATCCTGCTCGTCGCGGGCGACAAGGCCGGGCAGTGGAACGCCTGGTACCGGGACGCCATCCCCCTGGCCGAGCAGCGCTACGAGATCTATCTGAAGGAACGGGCGCAAGAGGAGGGAGGACGGCCATGAGCAGCTACGTCCGGTGGAAGGACATTCGCGGCGAATACGTCACCCGCGCCGGCGGCGAGCAGGCCGTGGAGGCGGGCAAGCAGGAACTCGTCAACGAGATGCTCGGACATCGCCTGGCCGAGGTGCGCCGTTCCCGAGGTCTGACCCAGCAGGAGGTGGCGGACCGCATGGGGGTGACGAAGGGGCGCGTGTCCCAGATTGAGCAGGGCAAGATTTCCGGCCAGGATGTGCTCGCCCGCTTCGCCGCCGCGCTCGGTGGACGCCTGCACCAGGCGATCTACTTCGACGACGGCAACATCGCCGCCATCGCATAGGACCCGCTCCGCCTTCGCCGCGGCGGTCGGCTGGGGCGGGAAGGGCCACAGCCGACCGCGTGCGCACGGTCAGAGGATGCCGCGGGCGGCGAAGGCGGCCTGGACCTGGGCGGCGGCCGCGGGGCCGTACAGGCGCTGCGCCGTGGCGACGGTGGTGGCCGCCGCGTCGTGGAAGCTGGTGTCGGCGGCGAAGCCGAACTGGGCCTCGACGATCACCGTGCTGCCCGCGACGTCGCCGAGCGCGTGGTGCACGTCCCACAGCGCCCGCGACCAGATCTCGCCGTCGGCGTGCACCTCGCCGCGCACGTCGGCCGGGTACATCTTGTTCCCGTCGAGCCGCCGCAGGCAGTGCGGGGCGGCGGTGTACGGCGTCGAGTCCCAGTCGGCCACGCACGCCTCGTCGGTGGCGGTCGGCACCCCGGTGGCCCAGTCGGTCACCACGACCGCCAGGTAGTCGCCGAAGGCCTCGCCGATCGCCCCGGACTCCAGGTCGGTGCCGAAGCCGGGGACCTGGGCGTCCTGCACCGAGTGGCCGTACTCGTGGATGATCACCTCGGCGTCCTCGGCGTCGTCGACGCCGCCCTTGCCGAGGGTGATGTTGGCCTTGTCGTCGCGGAAGAACGAGTTGTCGCCGCCGTACTGGTCGATGCGCAGCTCGATCTGGCGCTGGTTGACCGGCCGCAGCGTGCTGCCGAAGCCGAGGTGCTGGAGGTAGTGCTGGGCGGTGGTGACCCAGTAGTACCCCATGACCTGCTCGAACTGGTCCTTGTCCCGGTGCCAGTCGGCGAAGGAGCCGTTCCCGGCCAGGGCCCGCTGGCCGGTCTTGCTCTTGACGACGACGTACGCGCCGGTGAGGGTGCCGGAGCCGTCGAGGTCGGTCAGCGTCACCCGCCGGTACGCCGCCGCGAACGCCGGGCTGTCGGCGTCCTTGGCGTCGGCCAGGTTCTGGTCGCCCAGCTGCTGGACCGGGTTCGGGTAGAACACGGTGCCGGTCGCGGTGGCTCCGAAGCCGCCACCGGCCTGGGCGGCACCCCCGGTGACGGCGGTGGTGACCGCCACGGTCAGCGCGGCGGCGACGGCCGTCCCGCGGAGCTTGGACAACTGCATGTCTGCCTCCCCTGTGAGATGTGCCCAGCCTATGGACGACGGTCCGCGCCCCGATTCATCCGACCCACCGACCACGATGTCGCGCCCGTGACACGTGGCAGGTCCGGCATACAACCCCCGTGGCGGCCGGGACCGTCTGAGGTCTGCAATGGACACCTAGGACGGGGGTGCCGATGGCATCGGAAAGAACCCGCCAGCGGGATGCCGACTTCTCGGAGTTCGTCTCGGCGCAGCTGCCGACGCTGCGCCGGACGGCATACCTGCTGTGCGGAGACTCCCACCGGGCCGACGACCTGGTGCAGGAGGCGGTCACCAAGCTCTACGTGCGGTGGCACCGCCTCGGCGACATCGAGCGGCTGGACCGCTACCTGCGCACCATGCTGGTGCGCGAGTTCCTCAACGAGCGGCGCCTGTCCTGGGCGAAGGTGCTGCTGTTCGGGAAGCCGGTGTACGAGCCCGAGGCCAGGGCCGACGACACCGAGCAGCGGCTGGCCGTACGCGCCGCGCTGGCGCGGGTGCCCGCGCGGCAGCGGGCCGTGCTGGTGCTGCGGTTCCTGTGCGACCTGCCCGTCGACGAGGTCGCGCTGCTGCTGGGCTGCACCGCCGGAACGGTGAAGAGCCAGACCTCACACGGCCTGGCCACGCTGCGCGGCCACCTGGGCGACCGGGTCGACCTGATCCCTGTTCTGGCTGAATCAAGGAGTTGACATTGGACAACGAGGATGAATACGGCCGCCGGCTGCTCCAGCCGCTGGCCGGGGAACCGCCCGTCCCGTCGCGGATCGACCTGTCCCAGGTGGTCGCGGCCGGGCGCAGGCGGCGGCGGACCCGCCACGCGGTGGGTACGACCGGCCTGCTCGCGGTCGCCATGGCCGCGGTGATGGCGGTGCCGGTGGTCATCCACCGCGCGTCGGCCGACCAGGCCGCCGCACCGGGCGCGTCCCGTTCGGGTACGGCGTCCGCGGCCGCGTCGCCCAGCCAGGCCGCATCCCGCTACGACCGCGGCGACGCCCCGCCGCTGCCGACCGCGTGCAAGGCCACGGAGCTGCCCTCCCCCGGCGGCGGCCACAGCTACGCCCGCGCGGTCGACCCGAGCGGGCACTACGTCGCCTACCGCACCTACATCAACGGGACCAACGCGCGGATCTGGCACGACGGGCAGGTCGTCGACGTGCCGATGCCCGGCGAGGACAACGGGTTCGAGGCGGTCAACGCCTCGGGCGTCGCGGTCGGCGTGACCTTCGTCGGCGAGTCGCCCGGCGTGACCGCGATGGTGTACCGCGACGGCGGTGTGGCGAAGCTGCCCGGCGCCGACGGGGCCGCCCCGAGCGGCGTCAACGCCGCCGGGGTCGTCGTGGGCGAGAAGGGCGGCAACCCGGTCGTGTGGCGCTCGCTGACCAGCCGCCCCGAACCGCTGCCGCTGCCCAAGGGCTTCACCCAGGGCAGCGCCAACGACGTCGACGACGACGGCATGATCGTGGGCCACGTCTCCAAAGGCGGCGACCGCACCGCGTATGTGTGGTCGGCGTCCGGCAAGGGACGGGCGCTGCCCGCGCCGGTGCTGGGCGGGGTCACCGCGACCGACACCGACGCCCGGAAGATCACCAACGGCTGGGTCACGGGTTACGCCACGTTCCCCGGCAAGCAGGTCAACTCGGTGCGCTGGGACCTGGCCACCGGCAAGGTCGTGTCGTTGCCGAAGCTGACGTGGAGCAACGACGTCAGCCGGTACGGCTGGGTGACCGGCATGAGCACGAAGAACCAGGCGGTGCTGACCGACGGCACCCGGTACCTGGTGCTGGAAGAGATCTTCCCCCGGTACCCGGAGTACGGGATGAACTTCGGGGAGTCGATCAGCGACGACGGCCTGGTCATCGTCGGGCAGAACGACGACGGCGGCCACGACGGGCTCCAGCGCGCCCTGGTCTGGCACTGCTCGTAGACCGAGCCGAAGAGGGGCGCCCAGGTCACCCTGAGCGCCCCTCTGCGGAGGTTGGTAGGGGCACCTTCCACATCGGATTCCGATCAGAAGGTGCCCTTCCTTACTTCAGTTCACCAGGCCGAGGGGGCCGGGGGCACGACGACCGGCGGGCGGTCGTCGCAGGTGATGGTGTTCGGCAGCTCCCACGAGGCGAACCAGGGGCCGGTGGTGCCGCCACCGTCGTTGCCGCCCAGGTCGTTGAAGGAGAACTCCGAACCGGCGGGCGTGAAGTGGAACGACCCGCAGTTGTTGATGCCGACCGCGCCCACGTTGCGGGCGTCCACGTTCTCGAACGAGGCCGAGCCGGCCGCGCGGGCGCTGACCACCGAGGTGCCGGTGCCGTCGACGCGGACGTCCTTGAAGTGCACGTTCGAGATCGAGTACAGGTCCTTCACCGGCCAGTCGCTGACCAGCATGATCGCGTTGTAGGTGCTGTCCAGGAAGTGGTCGCCCACGACCTGGATGTCGGCGTCGATGCTGCGCTCCAGCGCGAGGAACCAGATGGCCCCGAGGCCGATGTTCCAGTTCAGCTCGTACGTGCCGGCGCGCACGGTGGTGTTGTTCGTGATCGCCAGCGTGCCGGTGAACGGCTGGGCGCCGAAGCGCGAGCCGACGTGCAGGCCGCTGCCCTCGCGGATCGGGTCGGCGATCAGGTTGTTCGACACCGTGTTGTCGGTGCCGCCGTAGATCGCGATGCCGTTGGCCAGGGTCGGGGTCTGGATGGTGTTGTGGTCGAAGACGTTGTTCGCGTCCGCGACCTGGTCGGACCACATGGCCAGGCCGTCGTCACCGGTGTTGCGGATGAAGGTGTTGGACACCGACGAGCCGGTGACGCCCTTGCGGAAGTTGATCGCGTCGGCGATCTGGTCCGCGATGATGCTGTTGGTGATCTTCAGGTTGTCCATCGGACCGTCGAACCACATGCCCACCTTGGTGTGGTGGATGTAGAGACCGTCGATGGTGGAGTCGCTCAGCGAACCGCCGACGCCGTTGACCTGGTCGGTGTCGATGCGCTCGCGGACGTCGCCCTCGATCGCGAACCCGGACAGGTGCACGTCGCTGCTGCCGCCGGCCTCGGCGTACTTGCCGTAGAAGCCGACCCCGGTGTGCACCGAACCGTCGGCGGCGGGGGTGCTCAGCGCGACCTCGCTGCCCTTGATCACGGTGTACCAGTTGCCGGCGCCCTCGATCGTCACGTCGTCGACGATGATGTGCCGGTTGACCTGGAACACGCCCGGCGGGACGTAGACGCTGAGGCCGAACCGCTTGGCGAAGGCGATCGCCTGGTCGAACGCGTTCGCCGAGTCACGCCGACCGGTCGGGTCGGCACCGAACAGCAGCACGTTCGCCGCGATCAGGCGCACCTTGGGCGCGCCGACCAGCTCGGAGTCGAGCAGGTCGATCGTGGTCGTGGCGGCGTTGGTGCCGGCCGGGGCGGTGAGCCGGATCTTGTCGCCCGCCTTGTACGTCTTGCCGAGCAGCAGGCGCTGCTCGTCGTAGAAGTGCATGGGGCGGAACGGGGTGCTGATGACCGGCGCCGGGTCGGTGTACTGCGGCACGCAGCCGCACTCGGTGATCCACCAGTCGGCGTGCAGCAGTCCGGCGGTGGGGTCGTTGCTGAACGGGTACTGGTTGTACAGCCACGCGTACTGCGAGGTCAGCGTCATGGTCTTCTTGCTCTTGCCGTTGACCGTGACGTCCAGCGGCGCGGTGATGCCGCCGCCGGTCGGCGCGTCCGGGATGCTGTAGCGCACCGTGATCGCGTTGGCGGCGCTGGGCAGCGTGAACTCCACGTACTGCCCGGGGGTCAGCTGCACGGCCTTGCGGCCCGAGGCTTCCGCAGCCAGCGTGTACGCGGCCCGGCCGCTGATGACCGAACCGTTGTGGACCGCGTTCTCGGCCTCCTGCTCGGCGAAGGCCACGGCGGCACCGCGACCGGCGACGAGCGACGGGTCGAGCGCCGCCCGGGTCACGACCGGGGCGGCGGGGGCGTTCGCGGCCAGAGCCGGGACGGCGTTGCCGACCACGAGGCTCAGGCCGACGGCGGCCGTGGTGGCGGAGGCGACGGCCACCGGCGCCCAACGCCGACCGGACCACCTCGCTCCTGTGATGCTCCGAGACATCGATTTGACTCGTTTCTGTCGGAGGGGTGAACGCCAAAGACGCTCTCGGCGGAGCGGACGCCAGGAGGTGAAGCTGACTCTAAGTTGCCGATGTCTGCTCCCACAAGAACCCCTTGAAATCTTTCCGTAACCTTGCCCGGCAGATTCGTATGTCCATTTGGTTATTGCGCTCTTGTCGCAAGTCGTTGCGCAGGCGCCTCGGCCGAAGAGATCGACCCGGCCGTCCGTAGGGAGCATCCCCGACAACCTCCGGAGAGACAGAAGGCGTCCGGCAGGCGAGGATCGAAACCTGTTGTCCACGGCACTGGGAGCGCGGCGTGTACCCGACCGAACCGAACGCACAGCCCGAACCTGCGCCACACCGGGCCGCCCACGCGGCCGATGTGGACGACACCGAGCCGCTGGCGCTGCCCGCCGCCGAGACCGACCGGGCACCCGCGCCACCGGCCGAACCCCAGCCCGAGCCGGTCGCCGCGCGACCGCGGCGCGAGTGGCCCAGACTCGAACTCGGCCGACGCCTGCGCGTGCTGGCCGGGGTGGACGAGGCGCTGCTGGACCGGGTGCCGCAGGAGCGCGCCTGGTACACCTCGCTGGGCGGCGTGGTGCTGGGCACCGCGACCATCGCGGCGTTCTCCATGTTCTTCGCGATCAGCCAGGCGATCGGCGGCTCGCACTGGCTGGTGGTCGTGCCGGTCGCGGTGTGGTTCCTGTTCATCCTCAACGTCGACCGCTGGCTGGTCTCCAGCCGGCTGGGCCTGGGCTGGTTCCGCCGCGTGCCGGTGCTGGTGATGCGCGTGCTGATGGCGGTCTTCTTCGGCATCGTCATCGCGGAGCCGCTGGTGCTGAAGATCTTCGAGACCGCGGTGGTGCAGCACGTCGCCGACCAGCGCACCGAGCACCTGGCCGAGCTGGCCGGGCGGCTGAAGGTGTGCAACCCGGTGCCCGGCTCGGCCGACGCCGCCCCGGGCGACTGCAAGGCCACCGAGACGTTCAACTTCGACCAGTCGCCCGTCGCGACGCTGCGCGAGCTCCAGACGCGCCGCGCCGACGCCGACGCGCTGATCAAGACCATCGACGCCGACTCGGCGCAGCTGCGGACCATCAACGACATGGCCCGGCGCGAGTGCGTCGGCGACTCCGGGCCCGGCCTGACCGGGCAGCGCGGCGTCGGCCCCAACTGCCGGCGGCTGCGCCAGGAGGCGGACACGTTCGCCCGCAACCACGACATCGACGGCAACAGCGCGAAGCTGGCGGCGCTGCGTACGCGGATCTCGGAGCTGGAGACGTCCGCCAACGCCAGCCACGCCGCCTTCGAGGCCGAGCGCGAGACGAAGATCAAGGCCCGGGTCGAGGAGGAGCGCAGCCACCAGGGCGCCATCGGCCTGCTGGAGCGGCTCGGCGCGCTGCACGACCTGGCCGACAGCAGCGGCGTGCTGGCTGTCGGCATCTGGGCCGTGCGCATCTTCTTCATCCTGGTCGACTGCATGCCGATCCTGGTGAAGTTCGTCGGCGGCACCACGACCTACGACCGGCTCGTGTCCCAGCAGCTCGCGGTGGCCGAACGCGACCTCAACCACGACATCGAGGCCGAGTACGTCGAGCGCGAGGCGGCGCTGCGCAAGCGCAAGGCCGAGATCGACCTGGAGGTGCTGGAGCACAAGGCCGAGCTCAACGCCCGCCTGCACCGCGCCGCCGACCGCCTCAGCGAGCGGGTCTGAACTCCCCGGACCGAGCGGCCTAGGGACATCCCGAGGGCCGCCACCGCCACCAGCCGCAATCCCGACATGCACGGGAGTTCCAGGCGAGCCGTTGAGATCGTCCTCGGCATGTTGCGAAGAACTCTCGCCATCACCATCGCCGTCGCCGCGCTCGTCGCGGCGACGGCGACGACCGGGCTTCCGGCGTCGGCCGCGCCCGAGCGGCCGACGCTGAAGTCCCTGCGGCTGTGCGACGCCACCGCCTGCTACCTCGCCTGGCGCGCCGTCGACTCGGACGGCGACGGGGCCTGCGACGCGGACGAGATCGTGGCCGGCACCGATCCCTACGACGCGCGCAGCTACCCGGGAATGTCGCTGCTGGTGGAACTCACCGCCGCCCGCAAGCTGCCGTCCTTCGAAACCGGCCAGGGCACGTTCGCCGTCATCCCGGCCGACGTGCTCAACGCGTGGGCGAAGGACGGCCGGTCCACTGACGGCGTGTTCGCGTACGCCAAGCGCGCCGACGCCCTGGCCCGGATGGGGGTCAGCGCCGAGCTGCTCGCCGAGTGGGGCCTCGACCCGTTCCGGGGCCTCACCGTCGGCCTGGGCGCCACGGCCAAGGAGGGCCAGGTCGCGCCGATCGGGGTCGGGACGCTGGCCGTGATCCGGGCCGCGACCGGCTTCGGCCAGCCGTACGGTGCATCCACGGTGACGGCGGTCAAGGGTGACGACGGGCTGCCCGCACAGCTCATCGCCTACGCCAACGGCGTGAAGGGCATCGCCACCTACTCCGCCGGGGCCGGGAACATCTCCTTCGCCGACGGCGCGGGGGTGCACATCGGCGGCAAGTCCACCGTCAACGGCAAGGACGCCGACGGCAACCCGATGACGACCGAGACGGTCACCGACTCCGACGGGCGGATCGAATCCGTCGTGCGGACCACCCGCACCGACGGCGGCGGCTGGTCGCAGACCTACACCGAATCCGTCGAGTACAACCGGGACGACACGGGCAAGCTCACCGGCGTCACCATCACCCGCGTCACGACCACCTTCACGCAGTACGGCTCCGGCACCGGGCGCACCGTGCACCAGTGTGACGCGAGCGGCGGGAACTGCCAGGACGTCACGTACCCGGCGCGCGGCGGCGGCAACGGCCACGAGGACACCCCGAGCGGCGACCACGGCGGTGCGAGCCACGGACCGTCGGAGGGCGCCGAACCCGCCGAGCCGAGCAACGACGATCCCGAAGGCCACGGGGACAGCCACGACCCGGACGACCCGAACGACAACGGGCCCATCCACCACAGCCCCGACGAGGACGGCTACATCGAGTCCGACTACGCCGGTCCCGCCTTCATCAGCCAGGAGCAGGTCGGCCAGACGCTGCGCCTGCGCGGGGCGGCCGTCAACGTCGTCGAGGGCTGGCGGTCGCCGGGCCTCGACCGGGACCCGCAGTTCCCCAACCTCGGCGCGATCATGCTGGTCACCGGCGACGACGACGTGTTCACGGTGATCACCGAGCCCGACCGGGTCACCTCGGCGCAGCCCGAGGGACGGCCCGACCTGCCGCAGCCCGGCCTGCCGGGCGGCAGCATCCCGTCGGGCGGGTGCGAGCACTGCTACGGCGGTTGATCCGACGTCGGCGGCGCGGGCCGGTCCCGCGCCGCCGACGGTTGTCCAGCCGCGGATCCGGCCGTGGTGGTCCGGGCCTAGCCGCGCGGGCCGCCGTGGCGGATCTGCTGCTCGGCGGTGAGGAGCTTGTCCGCCTCCACGATGTGGTTGACCGCCTCCTCCACGTCGTCGGTGACCAGCAGCAGGTCCAGGTCCGCGGCGTCGATCTTGCCGGTGCCCAGCATCCGCTCGCGCATCCAGGCCAGCAGGCCGCTCCAGTAGTCCACGCCCATCATCACGACCGGGAACCGGGTGACCTTCTCGGTCTGCACCAGTGTCAGCGCCTCGAACAGCTCGTCCATCGTGCCCATGCCGCCGGGCAGCACCACGAACGCCTGGGCGTACTTGACGAACATGGTCTTGCGGACGAAGAAGTAGCGGAAGTCGATGCCGATGTCGACCCACTCGTTGATGCCCTGCTCGAACGGCAGCTCGATGCCGAGCCCGACCGACAGGCCGCCCGCCTCGGTGCAACCCCGGTTCGCGGCTTCCATCACCCCGGGACCGCCGCCGGTGATCACGGCGTATCCGGCGCGGGCCAGGGCGGCGCCCAGCCGCTCGGCCAACCGGCACTCCGGCGACTCCGGGGCGCTGCGGGCCGAGCCGAAGACGCTCACCGCGGGCGGCAGGTCGCTGAGGGTGTCGAAGCCCTCGACGAACTCGCTCAGGATGCGCAGGGTCCGCCACGAGTCGCGGACCTTCCAATCCGGACGCCCGACGGAGTCGAGCAGGGCCTGGTCCGCCGTGCCGGTGGAGATCGCTTCGCGGCGCAGGGTCACCGAGCCCCGGTGCCGCGCGGGCCGGGAATTGCCGTTCGTCATCCCATCACCGTAGTCCGCCCGGATCGTTGCACGGAGGAACCGGGGGTGTCCCCCGGGAAGAAATCGGGGCCGGACACCGATTTCAAGGTTTGGCGCACCACTACACCGGGGTAGTGGAACCGCCCGTGGCACGTACCGCCGGGCAGTGGCCCGGCTCCGGCGTAATTCCCTGCGAATCAGCGCAACCGTGCGCCATGCTTTGGCGTCAGGAATGTCAGACGAACAGGGTTGAATCGAAGCCGACGAGGGAGGCGATCACCGTGATGACCCGCTCCGAGATGCTCCGCCAGCGCCAGGCGATGCGCCAGCGCATCCGCGCCACCGTGCACGCCCGCCGGATCGCCCAGGTGACCGGCCAGTTCGAGACCGACCAGGCCGAGGAGACCGCCGCCGCGCGCTGACGCGGCACCCGGTCAGCCCACCAGCCAGCGGCGCAGCAGCGCCGCGCCCTGCTCGATCTTCTCCAGTTCCACGTGCTCGTCGCGCTTGTGCGCCAGGTTGGGGTCGCCCGGCCCGTAGTTCAGGGCCGGGATGCCCAGCTCCGCGAAGCGTGCCACGTCCGTCCAGCCCAGCTTCGCCGCGGGTGCCGCCCCGGTGGCGGCCAGGAACTGCGCGGCGGGCGGCGCGTCCAGCCCCGGCAGGGCACCGGGCGCGAAATCCGTGATCTCGACGTCGTACCCGGTGAAGACCTCGCGCAGGTGCGCCTCGGCCTGCGCGACGCTGCGGTCGGGTGCGAACCGGAAGTTGACCTCGATCTCGCACTCGTCCGGGATGACGTTGCCCGCGACCCCGCCGGAGATGCGCACCGCGTTCAGCCCCTCGCGGTAGCGGCAGCCGTCGATCAGGACCTCGCGCGCCTCGTACGCCGAAAGCCGCCGCAGCGCCTCGCCCGCCTTGTGGATCGCGTTGTCGCCCAGCCACGAGCGCGCCGCGTGCGCCCGCACGCCGTGGGTGCGCACCTTCGCCCGCATGGTCCCCTGGCAGCCCGCCTCGACGATGCCGTACGTCGGCTCCAGCAGGATCGCGAAGTCGGCCGTCAGCAGCTCGGGCCGCTCCTGGGCCACGATGCGCAGCCCGTTGCGCACCGCCTCGACCTCCTCGCACTCGTAGAAGAAGTACGTGACGTCGTAGCGGGGCTCGGCCACCGTCGCGGCCAGGTGCAGCGCCAGCGCGGTGCCACTCTTCATGTCGGACGTGCCGCAGCCCCACATGATCTTCTCGTCCATGGTGGACGGGAAGTTGTCGGCGATCGGCACCGTGTCCAGGTGCCCGGCGAGCACGACCCGCTGCTCGCGCCCGAGCTCGGTCCGCGCGATCACGGTGTGGCCGATCCGGTCCACCCGCAGGTGGGCGCGCTCGCGCAGCACCTCCTCGACCGCGTCGGCGATCTCCTTCTCATTGCCCGAGACGGACTCGATGTCGACCAGGGCACGGGTCAGCGCGATGGGATCGACGAGCACCTGCGGCGTCAGCGGGTTCGGCATACGGGTAGCCTAGGGCACCGTGAGCAGCACACGTCTCGACCAGCCCGCCTGGGGCTTCGGCCTCGCCACCGTCAGCGGCGAGCAGACCCTCGAAGTGTGGTTCCCGGCCGGTCAGCTCGGCCTGGGCACCCCGACAGCGTCCGCGCCGGACCTGAAGGCCGCCGAGCCGGCCCTGCCCGGCCTGCGCACGGTCCCGGTCGCCGTGTCGATCGCGTCGCTGGCCGACGCGCCCGCCGACACCGCCGACGCCTACCTGCGCCTGCACCTGCTGTCGCACCGGATCGTCCGGCCGCACCAGGCCAACCTGGACGGCGTGTTCGGCCTGCTGCCCAACAACGCCTGGACCTCCGCCGGGGTGTGCCCGCCCGAGCGCGTCGACGAGCTGCGCCTGATCGAGCGCGCCGCAGGCCGCCACCTGGCCGTGTACGGCGTGGACAAGTTCCCGCGGATGACCGACTACGTCGTGCCCGCGGGCGTGCGCATCGCCGACGCCGACCGGGTCCGCCTGGGCGCGCACCTCTCGGCGGGCACCACGGTCATGCAGAAGGGCTTCGTCAACTTCAACGCCGGGACGCTGGGCACCTCCATGGTCGAGGGCAGCATCTCGGCCGGGGTCGTGGTCGGCGAGGGCGCCGACATCGGCGCGGGCGCCTCGATCATGGGCACCCTGTCCGGCGGCGGCAAAGAGGTCATCTCCGTCGGGCAGCGCAGCCTGGTCGGCGCGAACGCGGGCATCGGCATCTCGCTGGGCGACGACTGCGTCGTCGAGGCGGGCTGCTACGTCACCGCGGGCAGCAAGGTCCTGCTCGTCGAGACCGGCGAGACGGTCAAGGCGCTGACCCTGTCGGGCGCCTCGAACGTGCTGTTCCTGCGCAACTCGGTGACCGGCGCGATCGAGGCCCGGCCGCGCACCGGCACGGGCATCGTCCTCAACGCCGCCCTGCACGCCAACGACTGAACCTGAGGAACTGATCCAGGAGGCACCAGCGTGGACCCGCGACGGATAGCCGGGCTGCTCGACGCGCCCGGCTGCCGTCGCAGGCTGGCCGTGGACGTGTCCGGGGTCGAGCCCGCGGTGCTGGCCGAGGCCGTCGGGGCGCCCGAGGGCGGGCAGAGCCCGTACGCGCGCGAGCGGGACGGCACCTTCGCGCAGCTGGCCCTGGCCCGGCTGCCCGAGCTGGTCCTGCGCCACCTGGGCGTGCCGGCCGAGGCCGTGGTCGAGACGGACGAGCTGCCCGGCGGGGTCGGCCTGTGGTCGTGGCGGGCGCCGAAGCTGCGGCTGGGCGACGTGGACGTCACCGTCGACCGGGTGCTGCTGGCCGGGGACGGGACGCGGCTGCATCCGGTGGAGATCAGGTCGTACGCCTGCCTGGACGGCCACGCCGATCCCACCAAGGTGGCGGGCACCGCCCGCGAGCTCGCCGTCACCGTGGCCGCGCTGCGGCAGGCCGCCGACGACCCGGCGCAGGTCAGCACCACCTCGCTGCTGGTGCTGCCACGCAACTTCGGCCTCAACCCGGTCGGCACGACGCTGGACGTGGCGCCGCAGCTGCGGCGGCTGCGCTGGGTGCTCGACCGGCTGGTCTCCGGCGCCGACCGGCTCGCCCCGGACCTGGCCGGGGCACAGCTCGTCGACGCGCTGGGGCAGGTCCCGGCCCGGTTCGGCGACGGGTGCCCGAGCTGCGCGGTGTACCCGTACTGCCGGGGCGACGCCGAGCAGTCCGGTGCCGCCGCCCGCGCCGGGGCGACCGTGGCGAACCTGTGCGGCCCGGTCGGGGTGGCCGCCGACGCGCTGGCGCTGGCCCACGGCGAGCGCCCGCCCGGCGACGAGACGGAGCAGGCCATCGCCGCCGAACTGTCCCGCGCGGCCCATGCGTACGGCCAGGCCGTCACCCGGGCCCGCGAGTCGGCATGAGCCTGGACGTCTACCAGCGCCTGCTGGCACTCCAGCAGCGCCGTGCCGTGCCAGCCGCCTCCCGGGCGCACCGCCACCTGTCGCCCCGGCCGTGGGTGCTGGTCGGCTACCACCTGGCCGGTGAGCCGTCGGCGCCGGTCGCGATCCGGTACGGCTCCTTCCGCGGCCAGCCGAAACTGCTCGTCGTCGCCGAGCCCCGCGACCGCGACCAGCGCTTCGCCGCGCTCGGGGCGCTGGCCCGGGACCTGGCCACCTACCTGAGCCGCTACACCGAGACCGAGCCGGTGGTGCGGGTCGGCAACGGCCGCGAGCTGGACGTCGATCACTGCTGCACCGACGCGCCGCAGCTGGTGGTGCCGAACGAGGCCACCGCGCACTGGCTGGACCTGCTCGGGCAGTACCTGCGCACCCTCGACGTGGACCCGGTGCTCCAGACCGCGGGCGCGCACCTGGGCTGGTTCGCCTCCCGGCGGCACCTGCCCGGTTCCAGCGCCGTGCTCACCGCGACGGACCTGCTGTCGACCCACTGGCGCACCGGCCAGCTCCCCACCGAGGACGGCCACCTGGGCCGCCTGCTGGCGTGGATCGAACCGCCCGCCGGGCAGGACGCCTGGACCGCCGCGGCCGCCGCCGAGCAGCGCCCGCCCGCCGGTCCCGCCAGCGACCCCGAGTGGGACCTGATGACGCTGCGCCCGGCGCTGGAGCGGGCCAAGCAGGTCGGCGACGTACGCCGGTTGAAGCTGGCCGCGGCCGAGGTGCTGGACCAGGCGTGGCGCGACACGTGGACCGCGCTGGACCTGGTCGGCCTGCTGCCGCCCGGCGGCCACACGGCCCAGCGCTGGGAGTCCGACCGCTGGTCGTGGACCCGGCACCGCGAGCGGATCACCGCCGGGACGATCCGGTTCGGCGGCAGGCTGTCCGACGTGCCCGCGTTCCGGTTCCTGCACGAGCTGGAGACGCGCACCGTGGCGCTGGAGCGGCAGATGGCGCTGGACGATCCGCTGGTGATGGCGCGCTGGCTGGCCACCGGCGAGGCCGTCGCCGGTACCGTGATCAAGCGCGACCTGGAGCACACCGTGACCAGCGCCAAGGGCTCGGCGCTGCTGCGGCCGCTGCTGTGGCTGCGCACGCACGGCTTCGACCGTCCTGCGGGCACCGAGCTGTGGCTGGGCCGGATCGGGCTGACCGTGCGCTCGTCCACCGTGGACACGGTCGAGCTGATGGTCACCAGCGGCGCGGTGACCAGGCCGAAGTTCAACCTGCTGCCCGAGTGCGACGCCGAGGTGGTGCTCGCCCCGTTCGGCCCGCAGCAGCACTTCCCCGACAACCTGCCCGAGGAGCTGCCGTGGCCCGCCCGCCCGGTGCGCCTGGCGGCGCCGTCGGCTTCGGACGACCGCGAGGACACCGGTGAGTGAGGCGGCGCGGCGGCACGAGGCCGCGATCGAGCAGGTCTGGGACCGGGTACGCGGCACCGACCGCGCCGTCGTCGTCGACTCCCCGCCCGGCGCGGGCAAGTCGACCCTGGTCCGCGAACTGACCCGGCGCCTGGTCGCCGCGGGCGAGCACGTGCCGGTCGTGGTGCAGACCAACGACCAGGCCGACGACCTCGTGATCGCACTGGCCGCGGGGGCCTGTCCACCGGCCGCCTGCACGGCACCGAGTGGACTCCCCCGGCCCGCTGGCCGAGGGACCGGGTGCGCACCGGCACCAAACTCGGCGAGCTGGGCGGCTGCGACGTCATCGTGGGCACGGCCGCGAAGTGGGCCTACGTCAAGGCCGACGACCGGGTGTGGCCGCTGGGGATCATCGACGAGTCGTACCAGATGTCGGCCGCCGCCCTGGTCCGCGTCGGGCACCTGTTCGACCGGCTGCTGCTGGTCGGCGACCCGGGGCAGCTCGCCCCGTTCACCGTCGCCGACGAGCACTCGGTGCGCTCGCTGGCCACCTGGCCGCTGGACACCGCGGCCGGCACGGTGCTGCGCCACCACCCGGACACCCCGGTGATCCCGCTGCCGGTGAGCTGGCGGCTGGCCCCGCACACCGCCCCGGTGATCTCGGACGCGTTCTACACCCGGCCGTTCCGCGCCGGGGCCGAGGCGCAGGACCGGCGGCTGGAGCTGCGTTCACTCGCCCACCCGGCGCTGGCCCAGGCGGCCGAGACCGGCTGGGCGCTGCTGGAACTGCCCGCCGCGCACGTGCCGCGCACCGACCCGGCCCTGGTGGCGGTGCTGGCCGAGCTCACCCACCAGCTCGTCACGGCCGACGCGTCGACCGTGGACCCGTCCGGCGGGCGGCCGCTGACCAGCGCCGACATCGCCGTCGGGGTGGTGCACCGGGACCAGAAGGCACAGGTCGAGGCCGCGTTGCAGCGGCTGGGCGTGACCGGGGTGACCGTGGACACCGCCAACCGGCTCCAGGGCCGCCAGTACGAGGTGGTGCTGGCGTGGCATCCGCTCAGCGGCCGCCGCGACGCCAGCGCGTTCCACCTGGAGGCGGGGCGGTTGTGCGTGCTCGCGTCCCGGCACCGGCAGGCGTGCGTCGTCGTCACCCGCGCCGGGATCACCGACCAGCTCTACGCGTACCCGGCCGCCGAGCCGGTCTGGCTGGGCACCGACCCGCCCCAGGTCGACGGCTGGGAGGCCAACCGCGTCTTCCTCGACCGCCTCGCCCCATTCCGCGTCTGACCCCCCCCACGCGGCCACGCCCCCCGGGGGGCGCGCGCCAAGATCGGTGCAGTTTCGGGGAAAGTGCAGGAATCTTGACCTGGATTCGTGCACTTTCCCCGAAACTGCACGAACGATCGTGGACGGCAGGTCGTCAGTTCAGCAGCGATGCGCGCAGGCGAGGTTCCAGCAGGATGCGCAGCAGGCGCGGATCGTGGCGGAAGACCACCTCCGCACCCGGTTGCGTCGCCGCGAGCAGCATCGCCGTGATCACCTCAGCGAACGGCTGCTTGCGGATGGTCAGCAGGCACTCGTTCATCCGTCGCCGGTCGGCCAGCCGCATGGCGTCATACCAGCCTGGCAGCGCTAGTTCGATCACCCGGCGCGCCTGCTGACGCCCTTCCACCAGCACCGCCCGGTTCAGCCGCAGCACCGCGATCGTGTGATGTCCTTTGTCCGTGCGCGGCCGGTACTCCCCCACCGACAGCGCCAGGGCCAGATGGTCGGCAGGATCATCAACCGTGGGGTCGATCAGCAGCGACTGCCCGTGACCATCCACGGGAACTGGTCGCCCTTGCCGTGGCTGTTACAGAACGAGCAGGCGAGCAGGTGGTTCAACCAGTCGAAGGTACGCAGCGGGTTACGTGACAGCGGCTCGTGGTGGTCGATGTCGGTGCCCTGGTTGTCACCGCAGTACATGCACCTGCTGATGCCCGGCGCGGCGTCCAGCAGCAGGTCCCGCAGGCTCTGGCGGGGCTGGGCGCGACGCCAGAGGCCTCTGGCGTGCCGGACACGGTCGGCGGCGGCTCCGATCTCGTTGTTCAGCTGCTTGGTGCGCACATCCAGCTCCACCGGGAGCGGAGGCCGGTTGATCCGGATCACCGGCCGTCACGCCCTGTTCTTGCTGAACCGCCGTGCCGCGTCCCGGGCCGCCGAAGCGGGTGAACTGGTCAGCTGCTCCTGCAATCGGGTATAGCGAGCGACCTCGTCGGGACTCGCCTCACCTGAGAGGACACGAATCTCAAGATCGCCGAGTTCACGGCGCAGCCGAGCCGCTTTCTCGGAATAAGGCTGATCCAGGCCGAACAGTTCGGACATGACCGCATCGTCGCCGGTGCCGTAGACGATCCGCTCATAGAGATCCTGATCGACGACTCTTGGCGGTTCCTGCTCATCCGGCCCAGGCAGACGGATCAGCCCACCGGGGTCTGCGGCCTGGCAGATGTACGGGCTGTGCGAGGTCACGATGAACTGGATCTGCGGGAAATGCTGTTTGAGCCAGATTCCGATGCGCTGCTGCCAAGAAACATGGAGGTGGGCATCGACCTCGTCGATGATCACCACGCCAGGGGCGCTGATCCGGGGCGTGCTGCCTGCCTCGTCGTACGGCAGCCGGTCGCCGAACGAAATGTGCAGCTGTTTGATGAGGTCAACGGCAAGCGCGGCCACAGTGCGATACCCATCGCTCATCTCCCGGAGCGGAAACCTGTGGCCTTTGTGTTCGACCCACAGCCCATCCGAATCGACCCCTCTGATCCGGTAACCGTCCGGGAGCAGGCCGTCGCCGAGGATGGAAAGTGCGATGCGTTTGAGTTTCTCGGCCCCCGGCTTCCGCTCCAGGGAGCGAAGGTGCTGGTCGATAAGCCAGCGCACCCCCTCGGCCAACGACGCGTCCTCATGGAAGAGACTCGCCGAACGCCCTGCGCCTGGACTGAGCATGAGCCGCTGTGCCTCACCTGAGCCCCCGGCCAACCGCCGGAACGGACCATAGGAGGCATGAAACCACCCGACTGGATTCTCGTTCCAGAGGCCGGAGCGAACCGCTTTGCTGGATGCGGCTGCCGCGAGCGCGGGGCGCAGCCCAGGGCTGTCGACCTGCTGCCTTTCCCATCGAAGGACTGCGGTGGCCGGCGGTTCCTCTGCGGATGCCTCGCTCGGCGGGACTTCGAGACCGGTCTGGCGGCGTTGCGGTCCCACCCGATCGAAGGGCCGCTCCCGCAGGACCTCCGCGGACGCCTCGGCTTCAAATTCGCCAGCGGTGATCCAGTTGTCGAAGTCGGGGACAAGGCTGTGCGCGACGGACGGGCCACACAGCGCCAACGACATCGCCCGCAGCAGGGTCGTCTTGCCGGAACCGTTGCGGCCCGCGATGACGGTCCACCCGGCACGGCTTCCGTCGGCTCGGGCCGCGAACTCCAGGTCCACGGCCCGAGCACCACTGAACCCGCGAACGTTGGTGAGACGTACGCGAGAGATGTACATGTGGATGCCCTCCGTCTACCGATAGAGCATTAGACCACCGGGATCAGGTCAGACGAGCCACAGCGGTGCGGATGCGCTCGTCGGTGGCGGTGAGGGCCACGCGGACGTGGCGGCCGCCGTTCGGGCCGTAGATCTCGCCGGGGGCGACCAGGATGCCGCGGCCGGCGAGCCAGTCGGTGGTGTCCCAGCAGGCCTCGCCCCGGGTGGCCCACAGGTACAGGCCCGCCTCGGAGTGGTCGACCGTGAACCCGGCCCCCAGCAGCGCGGGGAGCAGCAGGTCGCGGCGGGCGGCGTACCGGGTGCGCTGCTCCTCGGCGTGGGTCTCGTCGGCCAGCGCCGCGATCATCGCCGCCTGCACCGGGCCGGGCATGATCATGCCCGCGTGCTTGCGGACCGCCAGCAGCTCGCCGACCAGCTCGGGGTCTCCGGCGACGAAGCCGGCCCGGTAACCGGCCAGGTTCGAGCGCTTGGACAGCGAGTGCAGGGCGAGCACCCCGGTGTAGTCGCCGCCGCACACCGACAGCACCGACTCGGGCTGCGCGGTCCACGGCAGGGTCAGGTAGCACTCGTCGCTGACCAGGACCGCGCCGGTCTCACGGGCGTACGCGAGCCAGGCGCGCAGCTCGTCGACGCCCGCGACCCGGCCGTGCGGGTTGCCGGGCGAGTTGATCCAGATCAGGGCGGGCCGCTCACCGGCCGGCGGGGTGTCGGCGCGCAGGACCCGCGCCCCGGCCAGCCGGACGCCGACCTCGTACGTCGGGTAGCAGACCTCGGGGATGACCACGGTGTCGGCCGGTCCCAGGCCGAGCAGGCTGGGCAGCCACGCGACGAGCTCCTTGGAGCCGATCGAGGGCAGCACGGCGAAGCCGGGCTCGGCGCGGCAGGCGCGCGCGGTCCAGGCGGTGATCTCCTGGCGCAGCTCGGGCGTCCCGGCGGTCAGCGGGTAGCCCGGCCAGTCGGACGCCTCGGCCAGGGCCTTGCGGACGACGGCGGGCACCGGGTCGACCGGGGTGCCGATGGACAGGTCGACGATGCCGTCGGGGTGGGCCGCGGCGCGCCGCTTGGACGGCTCCAGCAGGTCCCACGGAAAGTCGGGCAGGCCGGCGGAGACCCTCCGCCGGCCGGAACCCATGGCGCCGGTGCTCAGTGCTCGCCTTCCTTCGGCGGCAGGCCCGCGACGAAGGTCGCGTCGGCGGTGATCTTGCCGATCTTGGACGCGCCACCGGGCGAGCCGAGCTCGTTGAAGAACTCGTAGTTCGCCGTCACGTAGTCGCGCCACTGCTCCGGCACGTCGTCCTCGTAGAAGATCGCCTCGACGGGGCAGACCGGCTCGCAGGCGCCGCAGTCGACGCACTCGTCCGGGTGGATGTACAGCATCCGGTTGCCCTCGTAGATGCAGTCGACCGGGCACTCCTCGATGCAGGCCTTGTCGAGCACATCGACGCACGGCTCGGCGATGATGTAAGTCACTGATCGTCCTTCCACGCACTCTTCCACGGAGCGCGCGCGCAACCCCCCGGCGGCCTAAGCCCCCGTGGGACGCGCGTGCTCCGCCGCTCCACGCGGCCAGACGCCAGCCTAGTATCCGGAAGAGGGAGGTAGGTAGTCAGTGTTGGCTAAGCACGATCTCGGGTCCCGAGTGGTGGTACGCCGGTTCGCCGGTTTCCGCGACGACCGCCCGCAGTTCACCGATGTACTGGGCGAACTCACCGGCCTCACCGACACCGAACTGATAGTCAGCACGTCTCAAGGCGTGGTCGTCGTGCCGCTGGCTCAGGTGCACCGGGCGAAGGTGGTCCCGGCCCGGCGCGGCCCGACCGCGCGCGAGGTCGCCGCGCTGGAGCTGGCCGCCGCCGAGGCGTGGCCCGCACCGGTGCGCGAGCTGCTGGGCGACTGGTGGCTGCGGGCCGCCGGCGGGTACACCGGCCGGGCCAACTCGGCGCTGCCCGTGGGCGACCCGGGCCTGCCGCTGCCGGCGGCGGTCGACGCGGTGGTCGACTTCTACCGTGCGCAGTCGCTGCCGCCGCAGCTCGACGTGCCGCTGCCGCTGGCCTCGGCGGTCGAGCGGGAGCTGCTGCGGCGCGGCTGGCACGCCGAGTGCACGGTGCTGGTGCAGACCTGCCCGCTGGACGAGCTGATCGCGGCGACGCCCGACGGCGAGCGGTTCGCGCTGGCCGATACGCCGTCGGAGCAGTTCCTGACGATGATCGCGGGCACGCTCGGGCCGCTGCCGGACGCGGCGCGGCACGTGCTGACCGCCGTGCCGGGCGTGGTGTTCGCGCAGCAGTTCGACGACTCGGGCGAGTTGCTGGCGCGGGCGCGGGGCTCGGTCACCGGCGCGGGCCGCTGGCTGGGGGTGTTCGGGGTGGAGACGGCCGCGGCCGCCCGCCGCCGGGGCCTGGCCGTCGCGGCGATGGGGGCGCTGGCCCGCTGGGCCGCCGCGCAGGGCGCCACCGACGCGTTCCTTCAGGTCAACTCGCCCAACACCGGCGCGATCGCGCTGTACGAGCGCCTCGGCTTCACCCGCCACCACGTCTACACCCGCTACCGGCTGCGCTGACGCATACGCGAACGCCGGAGGACACCGAGGTGTCCTCCGGCGAACCGTGACCGGTACGGCCTAGACGCGGCGCGGGCGCGCCTTGGCCTGCTGCGCGAACGACTTCAGCTGGCGGGCCCGGTAGTCGGTGGCGAACGCCGTCAGCACCAGCAGGCCGAGCCCGGTGCCGACGATGAACACACCGCCGTAGAACCAGATCTGGCTGAAGAACGCCCCGGCACCCGGACCGAACGGGTTCTCGCCGGCCAGCAGCGGTCCGACCAGAGCGCTGAGCAGGCAGGCGACCCCGCCCGCGGCAGCAAGGTCGGCGACCACCCGGGCCTGCGGCCGGATACGTCCCCAGTAGATCGCCATGCCGAAGAAGACCAGGCCGATCACGCCGAGCGCGATCATGCCGGCGACGCCCTGCTTGGCGTCGTCCTCGATGCCCTTGGCGATCCACCGGGCGACCACGTTGACGACGAACAGCGTCCCCGCGATCACTCCGACCGGCAACCACCGCTCCTTCATGGCATCCTCCTCAAGCGCCTGTCACTGCTGCGGCTTGGCGTCGCACACGTATTGTGGCTCAGCGTCATACCGCCAGGTGAACTTCTCCCGCTTGACCTCTTTACCGTCCTTGCGGAAGATGCGCCAGGCGTCCTGCGTAAACCCTTGACTACCCTGCGTAGCGATGCAGGTGGGACCGGCCGGAAGTGAGATCTTCTTCGGTTCGGTGATGTCGCGCTTCGGGTCGTACTTCGTGGTAATGCTGTCGTAGACCTTGGTCGACCACATGCTGACCGTGATCGAGTCCGCCGTGTACGACGTGTCGATCAGCACCCCGTACGGCGTGTCGTTGGTGAACCGCAGGTCCAGCGACGGGTACATGATGGTCGACTCGATGACCGCCGGGTAGCGGGTGAAGTAGAACGAGTGCGGCTTGTGCTCCACGTCCTTCAGGCCCGCGTAGTACGAGGCGTTGAAGATCGTGGTGGTGAACTGCGACGCGCCGCCGCCCACGCCCGGGACCAGCTTGCCGTCCATGATGATCGGCGCGTCGTGGTAGCCCTCGGCGTAGCCGCGCGGACCGGTGTGGCCGTTGAGCGAGAAGGTCTCGCCCGGCTTCACGATCGCGCCGTCGACCTCCTTGGCGATCTGGACGATGTTCTTGCTGCGCGGGCTCTCCAGCCCACCGGTGAAGTACGTGGTGAACGACGACACCTGCTCGCGGATGCCCAGCTTGGCCAGGTCCTTCGCGGTGGTCGCGGCGGCCACCTCGTCGATCTTCGCGGTGACGCTGCGGTCGCCGGTCTGCTTGAGCACCGGCACCAGGTCCGCGGCGAGCTTGGCCGTGTCGACCAGGGTGCCGCCGGTGCTGGCCAGGACCTGCGCCTTGCCGTTCTTCCCGCTGATCGAGGCGTTCTTGGGCTGCGTCTCGACCTTGTCCAGGGTCGACTTCCAGCCGTCGCGCAGCTTCTGGTCGTCGATCTTCACGGTCAGGCGGCCGTCGGCGTCCGAGCCGATGACCAGGCTCGACGCGATGACGCGGGTGGACAGGGTGAGCTTGCCCTGCGGCGTGCCGACAGTCACCGGCGCGGCCACGGCGGGCGCGGCCACCTCGGCGATCATCCGGTCCACGTCGGCGGCGCTGCTGGCCGGCGTCTTGTCCGCCAGCGGCACGGTCACCTCGCCCTTGAGCCAGCCGTCGCGCAGGGCGTCGGCGGCGCGGGCCGAGTCGAGCGCGAGCCCGGCCTTCGGGTAGACGGCCTTGGGCGTACGCCCGTCGAAGACCACCCCGGGCAGCGTCATGGCCGCACCGCTCGCCTTGGCCACGACCGGCTGGAGCGCGGCCGCCAGGCGGGCGGAGTCGACCGTGACGACCGGTGCCACGTCGGTGGTGCCGAAGGTCGAGGTGAGCGCGTCCCACGGGCTGTAGGCGGCGTCCGCGGCGGCGGCCACGGTGGCGTCCACGTCCACGCCCAGGCCGACGTCCTGCGGCTGGACCGTGGCGGTCTGGTCGCCGACGTGCACGGTCAGCGGCGCGGCGAGCCGGTCGGCGCGGGCGGCGAGCCCGGCGCGCAGCGCGTCGGCGGCCTCGGCCCGGTCGCGCTGGCCGATCTCGATGCCGAGCACCCGCACGTTGCGCGGGACCTCACTGCCCAGGGCGTATCCGGCGAACGATCCGACCAGCGCCAGTGCGACGGCGGTGGTCAGACCTGCGATCAGCCAGCGTCGCCGGGTGAAGGCGGGGGTGGAGAACACAGACGAACCTCATCATCGTTGGTGGGGCCTCATGGCGGAGTCCCGGCCGGTGACGCACGTGAATGCGCCCGTTCGGGACACCAGGCGGTCTAGGGTAACGCGATATACGAAGCTCGCCCACATTCGAGAAAATAGGTCGGTATGGGTGATTTGACCGGTGCTGAGCTGGAACATCAGGTCGCGCCGCATGTGCGGCGGCTGCGTACCCGGGCGCTGCGCGACCAGCTCGCCGAGAGCCTGCTGTTCATCCCCGCGCTGATGCTGGCCGCCTCGGTGGTGCTCAGCGTGCTGCTGGGACACCTCGACGCGCGCTACGACGGCGCTTTCAGCACCTGGATCACCTTCGCGCCCGACGTGGCGATCACGCTGCTCGGCATCATCGCCGGTGCCATGATCACCACGGCCGGGGTGGTGTTCTCACTGCTGGTGGTGTCGTTGCAGCTGGCCAGCGGGCAGTTCTCGCCCCGGGTGCTGCGCGGTTTCTGGCGCGACCGGCGCGGCCAGGTGCTGGTCGGGCTGCTGCTGAGCACGTTCGCGTTCTGCGTGCTGGCGCTGGCCCGGGTCGACACCGCCGACGCCGCCGCCCCGACGCTGACCGTCGGGTTCGCGCTGCTGCTCACCATCGCCTCGGTGCTGGCGATCGTCGTCTACCTCGACCGCATCAGCCGTCAGCAGTACGTCGGCCGGATCATGGAACGGGTCGCCCACGAGACGACCTGCCTGATCGCCGAGCTGCCGTACGGCCCGCACATCGGCGCCCGCGTCGGCGAACCCGTCGAGCCGCCCGACCCGCCCGCGCCGGGACCCGGGCTCACCATCGCGGCCACCCGGGACGGCTGGGTGCAGCAGCTCAGCAAGCGCGCCCTGGTCGCGGCGGCGCCGCCCGGCTCGGTCGTGCGGCTGGAGACCCGCGTGGGGGCGTACCTGGTGGCGGGCACCCCGATGGTCACCATCTGGCCCGAGCCGGCCGACCCGGCGACCACCTCGCGGCTGGTCTGCGAGGCCGTCATCGTCGGGGTCGCCCGGACCATGCAGCAGGACATCGACTTCGGGCTGCGCCAGCTGTCCGACATCGGGCTGCGGGCGCTGTCGCCCGCCGTCAACGACCCGACCACCGCGATCGAGGTGATCCTGCGCCTGGCCTCGGTGATGCGGCGGCTGGTGCTGGCCGAGACGCCCGCCCGAGCCGTACGCGACCCCCAGGACCGCATCCTGCTCACGCCGTACGAACTGGGCCACGCCGACTACGTCGAGCACGCCTTCCACCAGCTGCGCGCCTTCGCCGCCCCGCACCCGAGCGTGGTGGTCCCGCTGCTGCGCACGATGCGGATGCTGCGCACCGCCTGCACCGCGCCCGAGCTCGGGCCGCTGACCCCGGACCGGTCGGCCACCGTCGCCGCCCTGGACGAGCAGCTCGCCCTGACCGTCGCCGGTGCCCGCCGGGCCGGTCTGCTGCCGCAGGAGCTGGCCGTCGTCGAGGCGATCGCGGCAGGCTGACCTACAGCGGCAGCTTGGCCTTGACCGCCTCGCCCTGCTTGCCGGTCTCGACCCACTTCGCGCCCAGCGCGTTCAGGTCGCCCTCGTGGTCGGCGGTGAAGCCGGACAGCTCGGCCCGCGCCCGCGCCATCGCCAGCTGCCACACCGACGTCCGGCAGGTCCGGTCGGCGGCGACCGCGCGGTCCTGGAACTCGATCGCCTGCTTCCACGGCCCCGGGAACGTCTTCGGGCTCACCGGGCGGCCGTGGTCGTTGAACTTCTCCCGCACCGCCGCGTAGAGCTCGCCGAGGTCGTTGGCGGGAATGCCCTGCTTGGCCATGCAGGGGCCGTAGCCGAGCATGGCCGACTCGATCGCCGGGTCCTCGCCGACGCGGCGCAGCAGTTCGAGGAACTGCGCGTCCAGGTCCAGGCTGGCCTCGGGGACGAACTTGCCCTCGTACGACTCCGCGGGCGGCTCGCAGTAGACGAGCTGGTCGGAGTACTGCTGGCGCTTCTCGGGCGGCAGCTTGTCGAAGCCGGGGTTGCTGTACTCCTCCTCGGCCGTGGTCGCCTCGACCGAGGCCGCGACGCTGGTCAGCAGCTGCGAGGCGCCCGGCTCGACCACCGCCGACACCTCGAACGGCAGCAGCGTGCGGGCGGCGCCCGCAGGCGCGAACGGCGGCGGCGTGTAGGAGAAGTGCTCCTTGGCCATGCAGTCCTTCATCGGCTGCTGGTAGGCGCTGTACGTGAGCACCTCGACGGCGGCGCGCTGCGCCACGGTGCCGTTGATCCGCTCATACGTGGCGACCAGGCCCGCCTCGACCGCGTTGGCCGCGGGCACCGACAGCGGGGCCGGACCGGCCTCCTTCGCGTATCCGGCGAGGGTGAGCACGCTCAGCGCCCCGACGACACCTACCGCCGCGTGCCGCCGCCACAGCTGACCCGTCAACCTCATCGTCGTGCTCTCCCCTGGCCGTTTACGTGACCAGGACATCCTGGGCAGACGTCCGGTCAGTGTCCATGGCCCGTACGGCGCGGCCTTGCCCGCACGCTCGGCGCCATGGACCCTGACCAGCACATATGTCCGCCCCGACGGGCGGGTGTGGTGTCGGTAACGCGACAACCCACCCGACCGGGGTCAGCGGCGGGTGAAGCGGCGCAGCAGCAGCCGTCCGCCGGACAGGCCCAGGATCAGCACGGTCACCGTGTCGCGGCCGGTCTTGACCGGGTCGCGGCGGTGCTCGTAGCTGATCACGGCGGCCGCCCGGTGCCGGGGCCGCGGCGGTGGCTGCGGACTCGGCGACGGCGGCGGGCTCGGACGCGGCGACGGCGAGGGCGGCTCGGGCGAGGGGGGAGGCAGCGGCGGCAGTACGGGCGCCACCGGCGGCGCCACCGGGCTGGGCCGCGGCGACGGGCTCCGCGACGGGCTCGGACTTGGCGACGGACTCGGGCTGGGCGACGGCGACGGGCTGGGCGACGGACTCGGGCTGGGCGACGGGCTCGGCGGCGGTGCCGCGATCCAGGCGCCGTCGGTGCTGCTCAGCGGGTCGTCGACGGCCACCTGCACCGCCGTCGCGGTCGCCAGGTCGATCCGGTACTGGGTGGTCTGCCGCCCCTCGCCGTTGTTGACCGTGTACAGGTCGCCGCCGATCACGGCCGAGGTGCCGTAGGTGCCGCCCCGGCGCGGGTCGCCCGACAGCGCGCGCCGCGCCGCCACCCCGGTGGCCGGGTCGACCCGGACCAGCTCAGGCGGCCCGCCGGTGCTGGAGTCGACGCCGTAGAGCAGGCCGTCGGCCGGGTTCAGGTCCCAGTCGCCGAGGAACGCCGGCACCGACAGCGCCGTGTCCCGCAGCACGTGCCCGAACGTCGCGCTGGACGGTCTGATGTCGACGGTGAGCAGGCGGTCGTCGGCCTGGAGGTGGAGCAGTCCGGCGGCGGCGGTGCCGCCGTACGCCCGGGACACGGGAGTGGTGGAGCCCGGCGGGCGGCCGCGCACCGGGCCGAGGTCGGTGACCGTACCCGTTCGGGTGATGGAGACGAGGTGCCCGCCGTCGCCGAGCGGAGCCGCGAAGCGCCGCGTCGCCACGCCGTAGAGCAGCTGCTGGGCCGCGTCCCAGCCGATGGCGTTGACGGTGTAGTCGAGGTCGGCCACGGCCCGTACGGCGCCGGTCAGCGGGTCGAGCTCGACCAGGTCGGACGGCACGTTGGGCACCGGCGTGCGCACCTGGAGCAGCGTGCCCGGCAGGGGCGCGGCCCGGCCCGCGGCGGGGGCGGCCAGCAGCACCGGCAGCGCCAGCGCGGCACCGGCGGCCGCGAGCGCGCCGAGCAGGGGTCGATATCGGGGGCACGTACGCATACCATCCTGTATAGCCCCAGATGTACAGTTTGGGCGAATCGCGGAGGAACGGCATGCAGGCGTACGTGATCGGGTTGATGTGGTTCCTCGGCGTCTCGGCGGTCGCGGCCGTGGCGGTGGTGCTCATCCGCCGCTCGTGGCCGCCGGACCAGCGGGCCGACATCCACGACGTGCTCAGCGTCGTCTTCTCGATGACCGGGACGCTCTACGCCGTCGTCGCCGCGTTCGTCTTCATCGACGTGTGGCAGATCGGCAACGACGCCCGCGCCGCCACCTACCGCGAAGCCCAGGCGGTGCAGGCCCTGGCCTGGTCGGCCGAGAACAGCCCGCCGGAGTACCGCGACCGGATCACGGCACTGTCCAAGCAGTACCTGCACGAGATCCTCGACACCGAGCTGCCCCGTCTGCGCGCCGACCAGCCCGTCGGCGACGAGGGCTGGACCGTGCTGGACCAGCTGCGCACGATCAGCTCCCGGGTGCCCGCCGCGGCGAACAGCAGCGGCGACGGCCCGGACGTGGTGGTGCAGACCGTGATCCAGGCCCGCGAGGACCGGCTCGCCCTGGCCGACAAGCGGATCGGCAGCGTGACCTGGTTCGCGCTGCTGTTCGGGGCGCTGCTCGCCGGGATGCCGATCCTGTTCTTCCGGTTCGAGCACATCGGTACGCAGCTGGCGATGACCACCGCCGTGGTCGGCATGATCACGCTGCTGCTGGTGACGATCCACCAGATCGAACGGCCGTTCACCAGCACCGAGCGCGTACCGGCCGCCGCCTACGACAACGCGGTGGCCCGGCTGGACTCACTGGGCAGCTGAGCGGGGAAACGGGCGGCGGGCGCTGTGGAAGGCGACCGGGCCGACGATGGCCATACCGCCGAGGGCGAGCAGCCCCAGCCCCAGCCAGGAGTTGGCCAGCTGGTCGCCCTCCGACGTGCCGCCGACGGCGAACACCATCACCAGGAACCACGGCGCGGCGACGAACCACCACGCCCACGGCATGCCCACCGCCGTGCGGGCGAACCAGATCAGCAGCACGTTCACCACGACGGCCAGCGGGAGCACCCACACCGCGGGCCAGCCGTCGATGCGGACAGCCGTGCCCATCGCCTCCAGGAACGCCGTCAGCGTCGCGAGCACGACCGCCAGCACCGCCCCCGCCCCGCGCAGCAGCAGATCGACCCAGTACAGCGCCGCATCGGCCGTGCCCGGGGCAGGGCGGGTGCCGGGCGGGGTCACTCCAGCCCGGCGAACAGGTCGGTCTCCCAGCCGTACGGCCCGTCGCCGCGACCGCGCTCCCCGTGCGCCAGCGTGAAGTGCTCGACGCCCATGAACTCCTCGCCGAAGTTGCCGGCGATCGAGTAGAGCCAGGACGTCTCGGGGATCTGGGTCGCGTGCGCCCTCAGCGCGGCGACCTTGGCGTCGTGGTAGTCGGAGCCGTCGATGCAGGCGGCGACCTCCTCGTCGGGCGTGCCGAACGGGAAGTCCTCCACGCTGGTCACGCCCGCGAACGGGTTGTCGGTCGAGTCGCGCAGCGCCTCGACACCCGCCTTGAGCACGCTCAGCGGCATCGCGGTCCAGTAGATCTTCTGCGGGCCGAAGCCCTGCTCGGCAGCGAGCTCGCTGGCCCGCATCGCGACCCGGTGGGCCTGGATGTGGTCGGGGTGCCCGTAGAAGCCGTTGGCGTCGTACGTCACGACGACCTGGGGGCGCACCTCGTCCATGATCGCGAGCAGGTGCCGGGAGGCCTCCTCCAGGTCCGCGCCCCAGAACGCGCGCGGGTGCTCGTTGGCGGGGGTGCCCATCATGCCGGAGTCGCGGTAGCGCCCGGCGCCGCCCAGCTGGCGGTGGTCGATGTTGCCCAGCGCCGCCAGCGCGGTGCGAAGCTCGGCGAGCCGGTAGCCGCCGAGCTGGTCGCCCTGGCTCGCCTCCAGTTGGGCGAGTTCGGGCACATGGATCTCGCCCTCCTCGCCGAGGGTGCAGGTCACCAGGGTCACCTTGGCGCCCTGGGCGGCATAGTGCGCCATGGTCGCGCCGGTGCCGATGGACTCGTCGTCGGGGTGTGCGTGCACGAGAAGAATGCTGCGGGCCACCCGGTCACTCTAGCCCGCATCAGGCAAACCGCCACGCGCCAGCCTGCTGCGTCGATAGCATCCGGCCATGGGAGAGCAGCAGGTCCGGCCCGGTACGGGCGGACACACCATCGCCGTGAGCAGCGACGGACTCCGGGTCGGTCATCTGCATCACGGCGTGCTGCGCGTCTGCGAACTCCCCGCCGGGCGGCTGTCGACGCTCGCCTCCGGCGTCGACACATTCGCCTTCGACCGCACCGGCGCCACCGTCGTGTGGATCTCCGGCGGCTGGCTGCACCACAACCAGGCCACCGGCCCGGTGCCGACGCCCGGCCCGGTCGTCCAGGCCCGGCCCGACCCGACCGGCCGCCGCATCGCGTACCTCCACGACGGCACGATCCGGGTCGCCGCCATCGGCCCGGCCGCGGAGGGCGGCGACGAGCTGCTGGCCGGCGAGCCGGACGGGGTGCGCTGGGGCGAGGCCGACGCCGACGCGGGCTGGTTCGGGCGCGCGACCGGCTGGTGGTGGGCCCCGGACGGGGAGAGCATCCTGGCCACCCGCCGCCAGGGCGACCAGGTGTCGCTGCACCTGCTCGACCTCGACGGCGGCTGGGTCGACGTGCACTGGGACCGCGAGATCTACCCGTACCTGGGGGCGGTGCGCTGGGCCGACGGCGGGCCGCTGATCACGGTGCTGCGCCGCTCGCAGGGGCACGGGCTGATCCTGGCCGTGGACCGGCGCACCGGGGAGACCCAGGTGCACGCCGAGCTGGCCGATCCGCGCTGGGTGAACCCGGTCGAGGGCACGCCGCGCCACCTGGCCGACGGCCGGGTGCTGGTCGGCGGCGAGATCTCCCACGACGGGTACGACGCACGCTGCCTGTTCGCCGACGGCACCCTGCTCACCCCGCCCACGCTGTACGTCCGGCGCGTCGTCGGCCGCCTCGGCCCCGGCTCCACCGGCGGCGAGCTGGGCGACCTGCTGGTCGAGGCGAGCGAGGGCGAACCCGCCGAGCAGCACCTGTTCCGGGTGCGCAGCAGCACCAGCGGCGGCATGGTGGTGCACCGGCTGACCAGCGCCCCGGGCTGGCACAGCGCCGAGTGCGGCGGCGACACGGTCGTCACCGGCCTGCGCAGCCTCGACGACGAGGACGAGCTGCTCACCGTCTGGTACGCCGGACGCCAGATCGTCGAGCTGACCGCGCGCCGGGCCGTGCCCGCCGCGATCGTGCGCCCGACCCTGGACCGCGTCACCGACCGGCGGCTGCCCACCGCGGTGCTGTACCCGCCTGGCCACGTCTTCGGCCGCCGGGTGCCGGTGCTGCTGATGCTGCCGGACGCACCCACCGGTCAGCAGGTGCGCAGCGACCACGCCTGCTTCGCCGACGCCCGCGCCTGGGCCGAGGCCGGGTTCGCAGTGGTGCTGGTCGACGGCAGAGGCACGTTCGGGGTGTCACCGAGCTTCGAGAAGGTGACCCACCGGCGGGTGGTGGACCTGGCCGTCGCCGACCAGGCCGACGCGCTGCGGCTGCTCGCCGACAAGCACTCCGACCTGGACATG
The DNA here is from genome assembly GCF_018327705.1 of Catellatospora sp. TT07R-123. NCBI lineage: Bacteria > Bacillati > Actinomycetota > Actinomycetes > Micromonosporales > Micromonosporaceae > Catellatospora > Catellatospora sp. TT07R-123. The sequence continues at coordinate 3,980,894 of NZ_BNEM01000002.1, forward strand.
GGGCGGGTCACCGCGTACGGCACGGGCTACGGCGGCTGGCTCGCGGCGATGCTGGCCGCCCGGCGGCCGGACACGGTGCGCGCGGCGATCGCCGTCGACCCGTGGGACTGGTCCGCGCTGCCGTCTCCCCTGGCCGAGCGCTACCTCGGCCCCCGCGAGCTGGACAGCGAGACCTACGCGCGGCACGACCTGGGCGAGCTGCCGGAGTCCGTCGTCACGCCCACCCCGGGCAAGGAAGGGCACCTGCTCATCGCGCTGCGCATGGGAAGGGCGCCTTCTTGACCGGCGCCTTCTTAACCGGCACCGTCGGGCCCCGACAGCGTCTAGGCTCGCGATCATGTCCTATTTTGATGTGGGAGAGGCGGCTGTCGCCGCAGCTCTCGACGCGGGTGCGCGGTATGCCGACGCGCGGGTGATGCACCGGCGCTACGAGTCCATGGACGCCCGCAACGGCGAGGTGGAGGACCTGTCCTCGACCGAGTCCGCGGGCATCGGCGTACGCGCGCTGGTCGGGTCGAGCTGGGGCTTCTACGCCGTACCCGATCTGTCCGACAGCGCGGCCCGGCTGGCCGGCGCCCGCGCCACGGCCATCGCCAAGGCCAGCGCCAGCGTCGCCGGACCCGCCGCCGACCTGGTGCCGACCACCGTCAGCACCGCGAGCTGGGCCAGCGAGTGCCTGATCGACCCGCTGGCGGTGCCGCTGTCGGACAAGGGCGACCTGCTCACGCACGCCACCAAGACCATGCGCGAGCACGGCGCCGACGTCGCCACCGCCCTCTACGCCGTCTGGGACACCCGCAAGTGGTTCGTCTCCAGCGAGGGCCACCGCATCGACCAGCACGTACGCGAGTGCGGGGCGGGCATCCAGGCGACCAGCATCGGCGAGGGCGAGACCCAGGTCCGCTCGTACCCGGCCTCGCGCGGCCAGTACGGCACCCGCGGCTGGGAGCTGGTGCAGGGCCTGGACCTGCTCGGCAACGCCGCCCGCGTCGCCGACGAGTCCCGTGCGCTGCTGACCGCGCCGCAGTGCCCCAGCGGCGAGACCACCCTGATCCTGGGCCCGGAGCAGCTGTTCCTCCAGATCCACGAGTCGGTCGGGCACGCCATCGAGCTGGACCGCATCCTCGGCTGGGAGGCCGCGTTCGCGGGCACGTCCTGGCTGGACCTGTCGCAGCTCGGCTCGCTGCGCTACGGCTCGGACCTGATGAACATCACGATCGACCCGACCCTGCCGGGCGCGCTGGGCAGCTTCGGCTTCGACGACGAGGGCACCCCGGCCGCCAAGCGGTACGCGGTGCGCGACGGGATCTGGGTCGGCGTCCTGGCCGGACGCGACTCCGCCGCGATGGCCGGGCTCGACTACGCGGGCAGCGTCCGCGCCGACGGCTGGTCCCGGCTGCCGATGGTCCGCATGACCAACGTCGGCCTGGAACCCGGCCCGCACACCCTCGAACAGATCATCGCCGAGACCGACGACGGCATCTTCATGGAGAACAACCGGTCCTGGTCAATCGACGACAAGCGGCTCAACTTCCAGTTCGGCTGCGAGATCGCGTACGAGGTCAAGAACGGCAGGCGCGGCCGCATGCTGCGCAACCCCAGCTACACCGGCATCGGCCCGAAGTTCTGGCAGTCCATGGACATGCTCTCGTCCGAGATCGAGTACTGGGGCACGCCCAACTGCGGCAAGGGCCAGCCGACCCAGACCGGCCACACCGGCCACCCGGCGGCACCGGCCCGCTTCCAGGGGGTACGAGTGGGAGTCCGCGCATGACCGACGTCGAGCAGATCACCGGCCAGGTCCTCGACCTGGCCCGCCGCGCCCTGCCCGGCGGCGAGGTCGAGGCCGCCGCCGACAGCGTGCACCGGGCGCTGACCCGGTTCGCCAACTCGTTCATCCACCAGAACGTCACCGAGGACTCCGTCACCGTGCAGCTGCGTGCCCACGTCGACGGCCGCACGGTCACCACCACGACCACGCTGACCAGCCCCGAGGGGCTGACCGCGCTCGTCGACCGCACGGTCGCCGCCGTACGCTCCGCACCCCGCGACCCCGGCTGGCCCGGCCTGTCCGGCCCGTCGCCGCTGGTCCTGCCCGGACAGGTCGACGCCGCCACCCGCGACGCCTCCCCCGACGACCGCGCGGCCCGCGTCCGCGCCTTCGTCGACGCCGGGCAGGGGCTGGAGACGGCCGGCTACTGCCAGACCGGCTACTGGGCCGGCGCCTACCGCAACAGCAACGGGCAGGCGCTGCACGCCTCGGCCACCACGGCGGACATGGACGGCATCGTCCGCGACCGCGGCGCCGACGGGGTGTCGCGCCGCTCCGGCCGGGCGCTGTCCGAGCTCGACGGCGCCGCCCTGGGCGCCCGCGCGTACGCCAAGGCGACCAGCCAGCGCGACCCGATCGACCTCCCGCCCGGCCACTACGAGGTCGTCCTGGAGCCCGAGGCCGTCGCGGACCTGCTCACCAACTTCGCGTACTACGGCTTCAACGCCAAGGCGCACGCCGAGCGGCGCAGCTTCGCCGAACCCGGCACCACGCAGTTCGACGACCAGATCACGCTATACGACGACCCGCGCCGGCCCTTCGACGTCGAGGGCAGCCCGCGCAGCCGCCTCGTACTCGTGGACAAGGGCGTGACCAGCGCCCTGCTGCACGACCGCCGCACCGCGGCCGCCGCCGGGGCGGTCTCCACCGGCCACGGCGGCGACCCGTCGTTCGGCCCGATGCCGGACAGCTTCGGCTTCGAGCCCGGCGACGCCACCGTCGCGTCGATGATCGCCGGGGTGGAGCGCGGCCTGCTCGTCTCCGACTTCTGGTACACCCGGGTGCTCGACCCGCGCCAGCTCGCCCTGACCGGGCTGACCCGCAACGGCGTCTGGCTCATCGAGGACGGCGAGGTCACCCGGCCGGTGCGCAACCTGCGCTTCACCCAGGCGTACCCGCAGGCCCTGGCCCCCGGCCGGGTCCTGGCCGTCGGCGCCGAAGCGGTCCCGCAACCGTCCCGAGTGTTCCTCGGCTCCTGGACGGCCCCCGCCCTCCACCTCGCCTCCTGGAACATCACCGGCGGCGCCGCCGGCTGACCGCCGCCCGGCCCGCGCGCCTCGGGCCGTCCGCTCCGGCTCGCAAGTTGCCGGGCAATCGGGGGAACGAAGTCCCGAGATACGCCCGATTGCCCGGCAACTTGGACGACTTACGGGGCGGCGGGGTGCGATCCGCCGCCCCCCCCCCCCCCCCCCCCCCCCCCTCAACCCGGGCCACGGGAGATGAGGCGACCGGGGAGCTTCTCTCGCGGCCATACACCTGTGGTGGTGTACGTACACCACCACAGGTGTGAGCCGCGACGACAGGTATCCGCCGAGCGGTCAGCCGCCGGACCCGGAGTCGGCGCGCAGCGCCTGCACCACGAGCCGCAGCGACCTCGTACTGACGTCCCAGGACACCCGCTGGTTGATCCGCCTGACCTGCGTCAGGAGTCGGTCCATGGCGGGCCACTCCTGTGTCCGCTCATCGGCCCAGGTGGGCCGGTCAGGCATCGAGCAGCCGTTCACGCCGAGCCCCTTCCGCTCGCGAAGTTCATATTCAGATGATTGCCGCCTGAGCAGGGACGCGGGCACCGTCCATATGCGTCCATTGAGGGACGTCTTCGAAAGGTCCCCTACATGCCACGCAACGACGCCCTACGCGCCGCGATCGCCTCGGCCGGGTATACGGTCGCCGACTTGGCCACAGCGGTCGCGGTCGATCAGAAGACCGTCGAACGCTGGGTGAGCAGGGGCAGGGTCCCCCACCCGAGACACCGGGTTAAGGCGGCTCAGATTCTGCGCGAAGATGTACGGGTGTTGTGGCCGGAGACGGTGCGCCGTGCGGTGAAGCTGGGCGCGGACCGGGAGTTGGTCGCCGTGTACCCCCGGCGGCTCGAGATGCCGAGGTCGCTGTTCGGCGACCTGATCGCCGGTGCGCAGCGGCGGCTGTGGTTCGGCGGGTACACGTCGTACTTCATCTGGCTCGACGTCGAGGACGCGGGACCGCTGCTCGCCGGGAAGGCCGCGGCCGGAATCGACGTGCGGTTCCTGCTCGGCGATCCCGAGAGCCACGTGACGCGCGACCGCGAGGCCGTCGAGGCGACGCCGCTGACCGTGTCGACCCGGATCGCGATGACGCGAGCCGAGCTCGCGAAGGCCGAGGTCGACGCCCAGGTCCGGCTGTCGGACCGGCACATCGCCATGTCGGTGTGGGTGTTCGACGACGACATGCTGGTGGCGACCCACATCGGCGACGGGCTCGGCCAGGACTCGGTCACCCTCCACCTGCGGCGATGCCAGGACGGCGGGGCGTTCGACCGGTACGCGGCGCACTTCGAGCAGCTGTGGACGGGCGCCCGAGCGGCCTCCTGATTAACCGGTCAGGGTCCGGGGCGGACTGTCAACGAGCTGGCCAGGGGGATCGCTTCGGGGCGGGGCGGGGCCGATCGATCGTTAACATCACAGTGTCCCCGGTCACATGATCGACATCTTTCGGCGTACCGTGTGGTGATTGATCCACGCACGTGTTCCCACGAACTGGTATCTCAGGGAGCGACGAAAGATGACGACGACGGCAACGAGGCCGATCGGCGCGCGCCCGCGCGCCGCTATCGAGGCCAAGACGTTGCGCACGGACCGCTGGTGGCTCGCGCCGCTGTTGACGGTGATCGGACTGACCGCCTGGGTCGCCTACGCGACCTTCCGGGTGTTCATGCAGAAGTACTACTGGGTCGACGCGTACCACTACCTGACCCCGTTCTACTCCCCCTGCGTGTCGAAGGGATGCATTCCGGCGGCTTCGGAGTTCGGGCAGTGGCTGCCCGACAACCCGCTCATCCCGTTCGCGGCACTGTCCCTGCCGTTCCTGCTGCTGTTCCGGCTGACCTGCTACTACTACCGCAAGGCGTACTACCGGTCGTTCTGGATGTCGCCGCCGGCCTGCGCGGTGCCCGACGGCCACGGCAAGTACTCCGGTGAGACGCGCTTCCCGCTCATCTTCCAGAACGCGCACCGGTACGCCTTCTACGCGGCCGTGCTGATCAGCGTCATCAACACCTGGGACGCCGTGCTGGCGATGCACTCGCCGAGCGGGTTCGGGTTCGGCCTGGGCAACGTGATCCTGTGGATCAACGTGATCATGCTGTGGGCGTACACCGCGTCGTGCCACTCGTGCCGCCACATCATGGGCGGCCGGCTGAAGCACTTCTCCAAGCACCCGGTGCGCTACAAGCTGTGGGGCTTCGTGTCGAAGCTGAACACCCGGCACATGGGTCTGGCCTGGACGACGCTGGCGACCCTGGCGATCACGGACTTCTACGTCATGGCCGTGTCCATCGGCTGGATCAACGACCTGCGGTTCATCGGCTGAGAGGGGACGACGAATGGTCAACATCGAAGCACACGCGTACGACGTCGTCGTGATCGGAGCCGGCGGGGCCGGCCTGCGCGCGGCCATCGAGGCCCGGCTCGCGGGCAAGAAGGTCGCCATCATCTCCAAGTCGCTGTTCGGCAAGGCGCACACGGTCATGGCCGAGGGCGGCGCCGCGGCGGCCATGGGCAACGTGAACAGCAACGACAACTGGATGGTCCACTTCCGCGACACCATGCGGGGCGGCAAGTTCCTGAACAACTACCGGATGGCCGAGCTGCACGCCAAGGAGGCGCCGGACCGGATCTGGGAGCTGGAGACCTACGGCGCCCTGTTCGACCGCACCAAGGACGGCAAGATCTCGCAGCGCAACTTCGGCGGCCACGAGTACCCGCGCCTGGCCCACGTCGGCGACCGGACGGGGCTGGAACTGATCCGGACCCTGCAGCAGAAGATCGTGTCGTTGCAGCAGGAGGACAAGGCGAAGTTCGGCGACTACCAGGCGCGCATCCGCGTCTTCGCCGAGTGCACCATCACCGAGCTGCTGTTGGAGGGCTCGGGCGCGAAGAAGCGGATCGCGGGCGCCTTCGGCTACTACCGCGAGTCCGGCGAGTTCGTGGTGTTCGAGGCTCCGGCGGTGATCCTGGCCACCGGTGGCGTCGGCCGCTCGTACAAGGTCACCTCGAACTCCTGGGAGTACACCGGTGACGGCCACGCGCTGGCGCTGCGCGCCGGGGCGAAGCTGATCAACATGGAGTTCCTCCAGTTCCACCCCACCGGCATGGTGTGGCCGCCCTCGGTGCGCGGCATCCTGGTGACCGAGTCGGTGCGCGGTGACGGCGGCATCCTCAAGAACTCCGAGGGCAAGCGGTTCATGTTCGACTACGTCCCGGACGTCTTCCGCAAGCAGTACGCGGAGACGCCCGAGGAGGGCGACCGCTGGTACACCGACCCCGACAACAACCGCCGCCCCCCGGAGCTGCTGCCCCGTGACGAGGTCGCCCGCGCGATCAACTCCGAGGTCAAGGCCGGTCGCGGTACGAAGTCGGGCGGCGTCTACCTCGACATCGCCTCGCGCCGCCCCGCGGCCGAGATCCTCAAGAAGCTGCCGTCGATGTACCACCAGTTCAAGGAGCTGGCCGACGTCGACATCACCACGCAGCCGATGGAGGTCGGCCCGACCTGCCACTACGTCATGGGCGGCGTCGAGGTCGACCCGGACACCGCGTCGGCGGGCGTGGCCGGCCTGTACGCGGCGGGCGAGGTCTCCGGCGGCATGCACGGCTCGAACCGGCTCGGCGGCAACTCGCTGTCCGACCTGCTCGTCTTCGGCAAGCGCGCGGGCGAGTACGCGGCGTCCTACACCACCGGGCTCACCGCCCGGCCGAAGATCGACGACCAGCAGGTGGCGGCCGCGGTCGAGGCCGCGCTGACGCCGCTGACCCGCGAGGGTGGCGAGAACCCGTACACGCTGCAGAGCGACCTGCAGGACGTGATGGGCGACCTGGTCGGCATCATCCGCCGCAAGGGCGAACTGGAGGACTCGCTGCGTCGGCTCGCCGAGCTGCGCGAGCGCATCCAGAAGGTCGGCGCGGCGGGCGGCCGCCGCTACAACCCGGGCTGGCACCTGGCCCTGGACCTGCGCAACATGCTGGTGGTGTCGGAGTGCACCGCCAAGGCGGCGCTGGAGCGCGAGGAGTCGCGCGGCGGCCACACCCGCGAGGACTTCCCGAAGATGTCCGCGACCTGGCGCAAGGTCAACCTGGTCTGCTCGCTCTCGACCGACGGCGACGTCGACCTCACCCACCAGCCCATCCCGACCATGACGGCCGAGCTGCTGGGCCTGTTCGACAAGTCGGAGCTGGGCAAGTACATGACCGAGGAGGAGTTGTCGTGACCGTTCGTCAGTTCAAGGTCTGGCGGGGTGACGAGTCCGGCGGCCAGCTCAACGACTACCAGGTCGAGGTCAAGGAGGGTGAGGTCGTACTCGACGTCATCCACCGGCTTCAGGCCACCCAGGAGCCGGATCTGGCCTGCCGGTGGAACTGCAAGGCGGGCAAGTGCGGCTCCTGCTCGATGGAGATCAACGGTATGCCCCGGCTCGGGTGCATGACCCGGATGTCGACGTTCGAGGAGGGCGAGACCATCACGGTCACGCCGCTGCGGGCGTTCCCGGTCATCCGCGACCTGGTCACCGACGTGTCCTTCAACTACCAGAAGGCGCGCGAGATGCCCGCGTTCGCGCCGCCGCAGGGCGTGGCCCCCGGCGACTACCGGATGCAGCAGGTCGACGTCGACCGGTCGCAGGAGTTCCGCAAGTGCATCGAGTGCTTCCTGTGCCAGAACACATGCCACGTGGTCCGCGACCACGAGGAGAACAAGGTGGCCTTCTCCGGCCCGCGCCTGTTCATCCGGGCCGCCGAGCTGGACATGCACCCGCTGGACGCCCGCGCCGACCGCAAGGAGATCGCGCAGCAGCAGCAGGGCCTGGGCTACTGCAACATCACCAAGTGCTGCACCGAGGTCTGCCCGGAGCACATCAAGATCACCGACAACGCCATCATCCCCATGAAGGAACGGGTCGTGGATCGCCGGTATGATCCGCTCGTGGTATTCGGACGCAAGATCCTTCGTCGTGACCAGCTGGCCAGCACCGCCGCGGCTGAGCCCGCGGTGCACTCGGGCCCGGTCACCGTGGCCGAGGGTGCCGCCCCGGTCAACTTCAGCCGCCCGCTGAGCGGGCCGCCCGGGCCGGAGGTCAACGCCGCCGGGCACGTCAACCTGAACGAGATGCTGTCCGACCGGGCCGCCGCGCCGTCCCCGTTCGGCGACGACATCACGTTCCCGGTCGACCCGAAGAGCCTGAACTACTACCACCCCGGCGGCAGCGGCGGCGGCAGCAGCCACTGAGCCGGCATTTCCGACACACCGAAAGCCCCGCCGACCTGTGTCGGCGGGGCTTTCGCGCGGGCGGTTCAGCCGCGCAGCAGTTCCGGCAGCGCGGCCACGATCGGCGCGTCGGCCGGCAGCCACGGCACCGAGTCCAGCTCGTCGGCGGCCAGCCAGCGCAGCTGCGCGTGCTCGATCAGCTGCGGCACGCCCTTGACCAGGCTCGCGGCGTACACCCGCAGCACGGCACGGCCGTGACCGAGCAGCACGTCCGCGCCCACCCGCTCGCCGACCTCGACCAGGACGCCCAGTTCCTCCTCGCACTCGCGCACCAGCGCCTCGGGCTCGGTCTCGCCCGGCTCGACCTTGCCGCCGGGGAACTCCCAGCGGCCGGCCACCTCTGGTGGTTCAGAGCGCTCGCAGGCCAGCACGCGACCGTCGGCGATGATTGCGGCACCGACGATGATTCGGATCTCGGAGGAGAAGTTAGGCACGGCGGACAGCGTGCCAGAGATTGGGCCGCAATGGATAGCACTGCGTGACCAAGCGAGTCCGCCCTGCACACAGCGTCCCGTGAAGTGCTGGAAGTCGGTTTTGTGAGCGTGGACACGCGCTCAAATTGCGGGCAGGATGGGTATCACCTGAGTGACGGTGCGGACAAGATTCGGCCACAAGCCGATATCGGCCACCGGGGAATGGAGCGGGAGGTGCTGATGGGCGCAGTCTGGAGACGGGGCCGACGGCGCGATTACCTCAGCGACGCACTATCCCAACTCACCGGCTGGGTCCACGAGGGCGACTGCCTCAAACGCACCCTGCCGCTCGACGACACCCAGCACGCGGTGCTCACCGAGCGGATCTCGGTCGCGGCCGACACGTTCGGCGTCCGCCCCCACATCCGCCGCCTCGACGGGCGTACGCAGATCCAGCTCTGCGTCGACGACGGCGGCATGTTCACCGACGCCGAGATCGGCATGGCCGCCCGCGTAGAGGCCGCCTACCAGTCCCTGCGCGACTGACCCCTTCCGCGCCTCGCCGCGCCGCGCCCGCACCGCGTCCGCGCCTTCATGATCGGTGTTTGCGGTCAGGAAGTGAAGCCGGGGCGTGCTTTCTGACCGACGAGCGCGATCATCCGCCGACGGCCTCAAACGTGGGCTCAGCCGGCTCGCGTCGGCTCGACCATGCTGCCGGAGCATCTCCCGCAGCATTTCTGCGGAGTCCCGCCACGAGATGAGCCCGCGCGCAACCTCGCAACCACCACCCGACGTGCGGCGCCCCTCGGGACGGGCCTGATGCAGTTTCGGGGAAAGTGCTCGAATCCGAGGCCGGATTCGAGCACTTTCCCCGAAACTGCACTCTCACGCGGCGCACGGTGCGCCGTGCGCCGGTGGATCAGACGTTGAAGCGGAACGGCCCACGTTCCGGAGTCCGCCAGGGTGAACGTCTCCGGCCTGGAGAAGCTCACTCCTGGCGCTCTCCGTCAATGGTCGACTCTTCCCGCTGTTTCACATCCTCGTGTGCCCCAGATGTGCCCCAGGCCGTCCCGGACCGTCCTCCGCCGTCCTGGGGCGCTCGTCCTGCCGTCCCCAAGCACTTCCGTGTGAACGCGGTCTTGGCCTGTCCCCCGGTATCGCCCGCTGTCAACGCGCACGAAACGCTGTGCTCCTGCCACTGGCTGGAAGCGCTCGGCTTAAGCCGGAGTCAGCAGGTTCGCTGACTTTCTGCTGACTCTCGGCGGGGGGGCCGGAACGCTTCGTCCCGAACGCGATCAGTCCTCTTGGCGGGGTTCGTCTCGTATTGGCTGTGGCTCGTCCGTTCTGCCGTCGCTGTCTTCTAGTGTCGTCGACTGTTGCTCGGCGTGAGGTGGTTCTGCTGCCTGTTCGCTGCCTTGCGGGAGCTGTAGTCCTGTCGGCGGTGTGGTCCAGGTGTCGAACTGCGGAGGCACCTGATAGCCGCGCACGTGCGATAGGTCGACCGTGCCGCCGGAGAACGTCGCCCCGCCGAACCAGACCTCGCCGCCGGAGAACGTCGCCCTGACGAACCTGACCGTGCTGCCGGAGAATGTCGCCCCGAAGAACCAGACCTTGCCGCCGGAGAACGTCGCCCCGCCGAACCAGACCTTGCCGCCAGAGAACTCTGCCCGGTCGAACCCGACTGTGCTGCCGGAGAATGTCGCTCCGCCGAACCCGACCGTGCCGCCGGAGAATGTCGCCCCGCCGAACCCGACCGTGCCGCCGGAGAACGTCGCCCCGCCGAACCAGACCTTGCCGCCAGAGAACTCTGCCCGGTCGAACCCGACCGTGCTGCCGGAGAACTTTGCCCGGTCGAACCCGACCGTGCCGCCGGAGAATGTCGCCCCGAAGAACCCGACCTCGCCGCCCGAGAACGTCGCCTCGGCGAACCCGACCTCGCCGCCAGAGAACGTCGCCCCGCCGAACCAGACCTTGCCGCCAGAGAACTCTGCCCGGTCGAACCCGACCGTGCTGCCGGAGAATGTCGCCCTGACGAACCCGACCGTGCTGCCGGAGAATGTCGCCCCGCCGAACCCGACCTCGCCGCCGGAGAATGTTGCCCCGCCGAACCCGACCTCGCCGCCCGAGAATGTCGCCCCGCTGAAGGAGGTGGTTCCGGTGAAGTGGGCGTTGGTGAAGTTGCCGCCGTCAAAGGTGGCGCCCGTGAAGTCGAGGTTGCGGCCTTGCCAGGTGTGTGCTTGCAGATCCGGGTTATCGGTGTGGTCTTGGAGGTGATCTCGGATGATGCTGATGATGGACCATCGGACCTCGCGTTCGCCTTGTTTCCAGGCGGGTGCGATGGTGGCGTCGGGGTCGGGCTGGTAGGGCATGCGCAGGTAGGCGCACAGGACTTCGATGCAGGTTTGGCGGCCTGCTTCCCAGTCGTCGGCGAGTCCGGCGATGGCGTAGGCGCCTGCGAGTCGTACGGCGGCTGATTCGTGGCCGAGTTGGGCGCTGGCGGCGGTGAAGCGTTCGTTGAACAGCCTGGTGTCGTCCCGTCTGCTGGCTTCGATGGCGCGTTGGTTGGTCTCCTCGCCCCAGCGGTGTGCGTCCTCGGCGATGCGCTGTTTGCGGTAGGCCACGACCAGGGCGACGACACCGCCGAGTCCGCCAGTGATGATGAGCGCTATCTGCACCATGTTCAGCTGGTCCTGCGTGGTCAGCTGCCCTGATGCCGCTGGCGTCGGGCTCACCGGAGCCGTGGCGACTGGCTGTTGACCCACACCGAGGGTTGGCGAGCCGAGTCCGAGCCACAGGAGCACCCCGGTACCGCTGAGCATGACGATCGCGGAGAGGATCACTGCGGCCAACGCGAACGGGAACCTCACCAGTTTGGCGGGCTTACCTTTGTCGGCGCTCTTCATCCATCGAGGAATCACACCGTCTGTTGTAACCAGGTTGCGCATCCCGGCGGATCGGCCGTGAGTTCGTTCACCGTGACCTATCGGACGCAACGTGCGTCAGCTGTTGGCGAGTGGTGATCTCCTTGCGGCGGCAGTCTTGACCAGACCACAAAGGCCGGCGGGTGGCGTAGCGGAGCGGAGCTGCCCGCCGGCCTTTGTGGTACTACCCTTGTGGTGACGGCGTAAGGAGATCACCACCCCTACCCCCACTCTTCCCACCCACTTTCCCGCAGCTGTTCCGGGTGCATCTCTGAAGCGGTGGCCGGGGTTCGGGGCGGAGCCCTGAGGTCTGAGACAGCTGTGGTGTTCGGGCGTTGCGGCGTCGCGGGAGGCGCGGTCTGGTCCACGGCGGTGTTCCGTCATGGCTCTTGGGGTTCTGGGCCATCACGTCGGCTGGCGCCCGCGTCCCCCGCGCGGGCCGCAGGCAGAGCGCGGGGGGAACGCGGTGCGCCGGGCCGCGTCAGCGGCCCTTGATCCCATAGAGACTAATTCGGCAATCATCCGCCGTTGCGCGCACCAGCGCCGAACGTTGACAGCAGCTGGCCCGATCACCGTCAGCGATCTCTAGAGCGAGTGGCAGAGTTAGCCGGACCAGAAAGGGACATACTCAAGCACCCGGTCCACAACTTCATCATCCATGAGAAGGTTATTCATGAAGCGATTGTTGATAAATGCACAGTACGACCAAAGCAGTGGCCGCTGGCGGTAACGAGAACGAACCTCATGTGACCGTACAAGTATTTGAGATTCGCGAACTTTCGCAGCATCGACCTGAGCCATCTGCCATTGCGGGAAATGGCACGCCGAGCAGAGGAACCCGTCTCACACTGGTTAGTGACCAACCTTTGAGGAGGTGAAGATCATGAACATGCGGCTTCGTGTAGCTCTTACGGCAGTAGTCGGACTTGTTCCAGCGCTGTTCCTGGCGGCGCCAGCACATGCGACCGGCGCAGACTACTGCGCAAACAACCGTGTCGGTGACGTTTGTGCCCAGGTTGGCCAGGACTACCAGTTTGCCTACGAGTGTCAAACTTACAAGGGCGTAATCACTTGGTGCTCGGTGTTCAGACCAAACATGTAATTAGCGCCAGTCCATGTCGGGTTGGCCTCCGTAGACACCGGAAGCCAACCCGAAAAGCGCCCTCGGTCGGACTCATCCAATGGCAAACGCCATACGACACCCAATTAGCGATTTGTGGACCGAATCGGAATAGGAACGGCATAGGAGAACGTGTAGCGATCAGCGCTGACAATAATGTCGGCTGTCTCGACTGGCCGCTGCCCCTCAAAATAGGTCCGCTCCACATACAGCACAGGAACCCCTGCGGGCACCTGCAACGCTTCTGCCTCGTACGGGCGAGGCGCCCTTGCCTGGACGTCTTCAATGACGTGAGTGATGTGGACTCCGATCGAGTCCATCCGCGCCACAACGCCCTTGACCTGCCCGGCCTCCGGGTGCTCAACAGGAGTACCGCGAGTTAGGTCCAGCGACTCGTATGACGTCGACAGCATCACTGGCTGATTGTCGGCGAAGAATCGGTAGTGCGTTCGCATCACGTCAGCGCCCGACTCGATGCCCAGTCGTTCGGCGATCGCCTGAGGTGCGGTGGTCTGCCGCGACTGGTACTCCCACTCGGGGCTCTGTCCCGACGCCCGTGCAGCCGCCGCGAACGGAGAGCCCGTCGCCCGCTGGGCGTAGAGGTCACCGAGGATGCGCCGCGTGCGCGGTTGCTGGTCGCGAACGAACACGCCAACACCACGCTGAGACACCACGAGGCCTTCGCCACGAATGACGTCGATCGCCTGCCGTACGACGATGCGTGAGACGCCGTAGTCGGCCATCATCTCGGCTTCAGTTGGGAGCTTGTCCCCACCCCTTAGTGCGCCGTCGAGGATCCGACTGCGGAGATCATCTGCGATCTGGAGGTATGCGGGTCGCCCCGAGAAGTTAGCCATGACGCCTCCGGCCGTTGTTCGGACAAGTAGAGCATGCCCCCCTGTGGCCAGGCAAAACATCGCCAAAGTGCCTAGTCAGTCGCACCCGTTGACTGACAGGTTATAGTTGTTATAACTTCTCAGGAGAGCCCAGACGTCCCAGCAAGGTCAAAAGTGAAAAGTAAAGGCCCCGGTCGAGTTGCAGCTCGCCGGGGCCGTCGCAACGAGTCCTTTCGGAGAGGATCACGATGCACACCCAGACTACCGCCCCTGCGGGGGTTGTCCTCAAGCCCGTTCGGCTGAACTTCGCCGGTGTCTGCATCTACTGCGGTGGGCGCGACTGCGTGGCGGCCCGCTGCATCGCCGCGCACGAGGCGTCGCAGTGGGAAGTCTGCCGCAACTGCAACGGCGCCGGGTTCCAGTTCGGGTCTGAGGATGACCCGTGCTTCTGCTGCTTCGGTCTGGTCGAGGTGGCGCTGCCGTTCCCGTTCAACCTGGCCGCGTTCGACGCCGCCACCGTGTCCCCGGCGCTGGCCGATTCCGTGGAGAAGCCGCACGAGGTCGGCGGTTCCGGTGTCGTCACCGGGGCGCGGCTGGTCTGCTACGGCAGCGACGCCGACAACCTGGTGTACGTGTGGGAGAAGCGGTGACCTCTCCCGCTTCTTCGGTGGCGCGCGATCCTGTGCCTGTCCGGCCGGGGTCGCGTGCCGACCGGTTGGCGATGCCGATCGCCCGTGACGTGCTCAAGGGCTTGGCCGAAAACAACGGCGTGTGTGTGAACCCGATGCCGTTCCGGCGTACCGATCTGGAGACCGGCCGGACCGAGGTCGTCGACATCCCGTGCCGGGCGCGGCTGGCGTCCAAGTGCAAGCCGTGCGCCGAGCGTGAGCGGCGTCTTCGGCGTCAGCAGATCCGCGAGGGCTGGCACCTGGACGACGAACCGGCCGTGCCGGTGGAGCTGCCCGCCGACGACGTGATCGCGCTGGTGACCACGCGGGCGCATCTGGAGTTCGACCGCGCAGCCCTCGCGTTCGAGCAGCTGGCCCCTGCGGAGCGGGCCGCGCAGCTGGCCGACATCGACGCCGCCGCTGCCGACATCGATGAGCAGCTGGCGACGTGCCGCATCCGTGGCGCCCTGGTCCCCAACCCCGACGCCGTCCCGAAGCGGGTCCGGTCGACCCGCCGCCGGGCAGATGCGGTGGACCTGCCGAAGCTGCCGGTGGAGGCGAAGACGGTCGGCCGGGTCTACCGCGGTCGCGACGGCAAGACGCACCGGCCCTCGACCCTGCTCACTCTCACCCTGGGTTCGCATGGTGCGGTGCACTCGGCGCATCGTCGCGGCAACTGGGTCGCGCAGTGCGAGTGCGGTCGGCTGCACGCCGACTGGGACCCGCTGATCGGCACCCCGGTCGACCCCGACAGCTACGACTACCGCCGGGCGGCCCTGGACGCGATCCACTTCGCGCGGGTCCTGGACCGGTTCTGGCAGAACCTGCGCCGGGCGGCGGGCTGGAACGTGCAGTACGCCGGGGCGGTGGAGTTGCAGAAGCGGTTCGCTCCGCACGCGCACTTCGCGGTGCGTGGCACGGTTCCGCGTGCGCTGATGCGGCAGGTCGCGGCCGCGACGTACCACCAGGTGTGGTGGCCGCACTTCGACCAGCCCGTGTACGACGTCGGCGGGAAGGTGCCGGTGTGGAACGTCGAGGTCGGCGCCTACTGCGACCCGCACAGCGGCGCTCCATTGGCGACGTGGCAAGCCGCCCTTGACGCCCTGGACGACGAGGACGCCACCCCCGCCGATGTGATCCGGCTCGGCCGGGTGGACGCGCGAGGGATCGAGCACGGGACGAAGGACGCTGAGCGGGCGATCCGGTACGTGACGAAGTACCTGACCAAGGACCTGGTCGACGCCACGCACGCCCGCACCGACCCGCAGCAGGCGCACTTCGACCGGCTGCACGCCGAGCTGTCGGTGCTGCCGTGCTCTCCGACGTGCTCCAACTGGCTGCTGTACGGCGTGCAGCCGGACGGCGCCAAGCCTGGGCTCACCCCGGGCCGCTGCGCCGGGAAGGTCCACCAGCGCACGACGCTCGGGTTCACCGGACGCCGGGTCCTCGTGTCGCGCCAGTGGTCGGGCAAGACCCTGGCCGACCACCGCGCCGACAACCGCGCCTGGGTCCGCACGGTTCTGGCCGGCGCCTTAGCCGACGACGAGACGCCCCAGCCCGAGGACACCCGCCGCTTCACCTTCGAGCGGGCACGGCCCGAAGACCCGGACGTGGACAGCCTCGCTGTGCGGCTCATGCGCTCCATCTCCGAACGCCGCCGCTGGCACACCGAACTCGAACACGCCCGCACCACCGCACTACCAACCAGCACCGCCCAACTCACCCTCGCCGCTTGACCTGGAGAAAGCCGTGAACCGTCTCGACCGTGAGTCCATGCCCCTGCTCCTGGAGGTCCCTGCGGCGGCGAAGCTGCTGGGCATCTCCCGTTCCGCCGCCTACCGGGCCACCGCGTCCGGCGAACTGCCCTCCCGCCGCCTCGGCGGCCGGGTCTACGTCGTCACCGGCAAGTTGCTCGACCTCGTGGAGGAGTCATGACCACTGCCGCGCTCTGGTCAATCCAGGAGACCGCCTCTTACCTGCGGCTTCCGGTCGGGACGCTGTACCAGTGGCGATACCGCAAGACCGGCCCAAGGTCGTACAAGGTCGGTCGGCACCTGCGGTACGACCCGGCCGAGGTCCGCGCATGGCTCGCCAAGCAGGTGGGCTGACGTGGGTAGCGTGGACAAGCGCGTCCGGAACGGCAAGACGACCTACCTTGCCCGCTGGCGTGACGACGCGGGCCGCCAGCGGAAGAAGGCCTTCGACCGGAAGGTCGACGCAGACAGGTACCTCAAGGAGATCGAAGCTGACCTGCTCCGGGGTCAGTACGTCGATCCCACCGACCGCACGACGGTGATCGAGTACGCGCGGGTGTGGGCTGCTGGCCGGGTTCACCGCCCGACCACTGCCCGCCGCGTAGCTGGCCAGATCGAGAAGCACATCGCCGGAACGTCTCTCGGCAACCGGCGTCTCGCAGCCGTCCTGCCCTCGGAGGTGCAGGCGTGGGCTGCGGGCCGCGCCAAGGTCCTCTCACCCACGACGCTCCGGAACCTGGTCGGGCTGCTGCGGTCCATCTACGCCGCAGCGGTCCTTGACCGCCTGGTTGGCCGCTCCCCCGTCGTCCGGGTATCGCTACCTGCGGCGCATCGGGAACGGATCGTGCCGCTGACCGTGCGCGAAGTGGTGCTCCTTGTTTCGGCAATGCCTGATCGGAACCGCGCGATGGTGGTCACGCAGGCCGGGCTCGGTCTCCGCATCGGGGAGCTGCTGGGCCTGCGCAGGGTCGACATCGACTTCGACCGCCAGACGGTCCGCGTCGAGTTCCAGATCGCTCCTGCGTCAAAGGTCCGCTCGGAGCCGAAGACCAGGCGTAGCCGCCGGACGGTGCCGCTGCCGCAGGTCGTCGCCGACGCTCTGACCAACCATCTCGGCAAGTACCCTGCGGCCGAGGACGGCACGCTGTTCACGACCCGCTTCGGCGCGGCCTACAGCCACAACTACTACGGGACGGTCATCTTCCGGACGGCCGTCCGCAGAGCTGGGCTCCCCAGCACCGTCACGTCACACGACCTGCGGCACCACTACGCCTCGGTACTGCTGGCGCAGGGCGAATCGGTGGTCGCGGTCGCCGAACGGCTCGGGCACGAGAACGCCAACCTGGTGCTGTCGACGTACGGCCACCTGATGCCGGACTCGGAGGCACGGACCCGGAAGGCGATCGATGACGCGTGGTCATGTGCCCCGGATGTGCCCCAGGACGAGGGGCACAATCCGTGAGCTGGTGAAACGGGCCGCTTTCAGACGTTGAAGCGGAACTCCACCACGTCGCCGTCGGCCATGATGTATTCCTTGCCCTCGATGCGGACCTTGCCCGCCGCCTTCGCGGCCGACATGGACCCGGCGGCCATCAGGTCGTCGTACGCGACGATCTCGGCCTTGATGAAGCCGCGCTGGAAGTCGGAGTGGATGACCCCGGCCGCCTCGGGCGCCGTCGCCCCGACCGGGACGGTCCAGGCGCGTGCCTCCTTCGGCCCCGCGGTGAGGTAGGTCTGGAGCCCCAGCGTGCCGAACCCGACCCGGATGAGCTGGTTGAGGCCCGGCTCGGACTGCCCGATCGACGCCAGCATCTCGGCGGCGTCCTCCGGCGACAGGTCGATCAGCTCGGACTCGATCTTGGCGTCCATGAAGACGGCCTCGGCCGGGGCGACCAGGGCGCGCAGCTCGTTCAGGAAGTCCTCGTTGCCGAGCTCGGCCTCGTCGACGTTGAAGACGTACAGGAACGGCTTGGCGGTCATCAGGTGCAGCTCGCGCAGCTCGGCCAGGTCGATGCCGGCCTTCGCGGCCCCGGCGAACAGGGTCGTGCCGCTGTCGAGCACCTCGCGGGCGGCCTTGGCGGCGGCGAAGATGCCCGCGCGCTCCTTCTTGACCTTGGCTTCCTTCTCCAGCCGGGGCAGCGCCTTCTCGACGGTCTGGAGGTCGGCCAGCATCAGCTCGGTGTTGATCGTGTCGATGTCGTCCTTCGGCGAGACCTTGCCGTCGACGTGTACGACGTTGGGGTCGCTGAAGGCCCGCACCACCTGGCAGATCGCATCGCAGTCGCGGATGTTCGCGAGGAACGCGTTGCCTCGGCCCTGGCCCTTGGAGGCGCCCTTGACCAGGCCGGCGATGTCGGTGAAGCTCACCGGCGCGGGCAGGATCTTCTGCGAGCTGTACATCTCGGCCAGCTTGTCCAGCCGCGGATCGGGCAGCCCGACGACGCCGACGTTGGGCTCGATGGTGGCGAACGGGTAGTTCGCCGCGAGCACGTCGTTGCGGGTCAGCGCGTTGAACAGGGTGCTCTTGCCGACGTTGGGCAGGCCGACGATACCGATGGAAAGGCTCACGAGCAGCGAGTCTATCGGGCCGTATTCGCCATCTTTTGATCTTGCGTATGGGAATTACCCTCGCCACCATGTCGACCTCCCTGCGACACGGCCTGACGCGGCGCGTGGCGCACGTACGGGCCCTGCGCTGGCGCGCCGCGATCCCGCTCGCCGGGTTCGCCGTCGCCCTGGGCATGCTCTGCTGGGGAGTGCTGCTGCCCATCGCCGACGCACTGTGGGCGCGCGCCTTCGGTGTCGCCGGTCACGTCGCGGACGTCTCCTGCACCCCGCACCAGAGCGGGAAGACTGTCGTGTACTACTGCTCGGGCACGTTCCGCACCGAGGACGGATCGATCGCCATACCCGGGGTGTCGATGCTGCCCACCTCGGACCGCGACCTGACCGGGTCGTCCGTCACCGCCTGGGTGAGCCGCGACCGGGCGGGCACGGCGCACACCGCCGAGACCAACTGGCTGCTCCAGCCCCTGATCGTGCTCGGCCTGACCGCCGTGGCGCTGGGCCGCCTGTGGCAGTGGGCAACCCCGGACCGCTCAACCAACCCCAAACCCCGCCACTCCCCCACCCGCCCCAAAGTCATCGCCAAACGCCCCCGCCCCTGACCCACCCCCACCGCCCCACCGCCCCACCGCCCCACCGTGCGTCGATCATGAAGTTATGGGCGGGACACACCGTCGAACACGCCCATAAGTTCATGATCGACGGACTGGGGCGGGGTGGGGTGGGGTGGGACGGTGGGGTCCGTTTTCCGCTAGCGGGTGGGTGGGGGGCGGGGGAGAGTGGGGGTGTGGACAGTGAAGACGGGCGGTACCGGGCTGTGAAGAGCCGGGACGGGCGGTTTGACGGGAGGTTCTGGATCGGGGTCACCTCGACCGGGATCTACTGCCGGCCGTCGTGTCCCGCGCGGACGCCCAAGGCGGAGAACGTGCGGTATTTCGTCAGCGCCGCCGCTGCGGCGCGCAGCGGATACCGGGCGTGCCGGCGGTGCGCGCCGGACGCGGTGCCGGGGTCGCCGCAGTGGGACAGCCGGGCCGACGTCACCGCGCGGGCGGTGCGGCTGATCGGCGACGGCGTCGTGGACCGGGGCGGGGTGCCGGCGCTGGCGCAGCGGCTCGGGTACACCGAGCGGCACCTGAACCGGCTGCTCACCGACGAGCTCGGGGCCGGGCCGCTGGCCCTGGCGCGGACGCAGCGGGCGCAGACGGCCAAGACGCTGATCACCAACACGGGGCTGAGCCTGTCGGAGATCGCGTTCGCGGCCGGGTTCGGCAGCATCCGCCAGTTCAACGACACCATCCGCGAGGTGTACGGCTGCGCCCCGTCCGAGCTGCGTCGGGGCACCCCGCGCGCCGACGGCACCATGGCGCTGCGGCTGAGCTACCGGCCGCCCCTGCACGCGGCCTCGCTGCTGGCCTACCTCGGCGCGCGGGCGGTCACCGGCGTCGAGTCGTACGACGGCGAGGCCTACACCCGGACGCTGACCCTGCCGCACGGCACCGCGACGGTGACGCTGCGGCCCGGCGACGGCTGCGTGCACGCCGAGCTGAGCCTGGCCGACGTACGCGACCTGACCCCGGCGGTGGCGCGCTGCCGCCGCCTGCTCGACCTGGACGCCGACCCCGTCGCCGTCGACACCGTGCTGGGCGCCGATCCCGCGCTCGCCCCGCTGGTCACGGCCTTTCCGGGGGTACGGCTGCCGCGCAGCGTGGACGGGTTCGAGGTGGCGGTGCGGGCCGTGGTCGGCCAACAGATCAGCGTCGCCGGGGCCCGGACCGTGCTGGGGAAGCTGTGCCGCGACGGCGTCTTCCCCGACCCGGACCGGCTGCTGGCCCTGCCGGACGAGGCGTTCGCCATGCCGACGGCCCGGCGCGCGACGCTGCGGCGGCTCGCCGAGGCGGTACGCGACGGGCTGCTGCTCGACGGCGGCAGCGACCGGGCCGCCACCCGCGCGGCCCTGCTCGCACTTCCCGGCGTCGGCGAGTGGACCGCGGACTACATCGCGCTGCGCGCCCTGGGCGACCCGGACGTGCTGCTGCCCACCGACCTGGGCACGCGCCGGGGCGCCAAGGCGCTCGGGCTGCCCGACGACCCCGCCGCCCTGCTGCGGCACGCCGAGCGCTGGCGGCCCTGGCGCTCGTACGCCCAACTGCGACTCTGGAGCCAAGCATGATCACGATCAAGACGCCCTTCGGCCCGTTCTCGATGTCCGGCGACGGCACCTCGGTCACCGCGGCCGCGTTCGCCGACGACCCGCAGCCCCTGGTCGCGGGCACGCCCGACGGGCCGGTGCCGCAGGCGGCGGTGGACGCGGTGCGCGCGTACTTCGACGGCGACCTCGCCGCCGTGGACGCGGTGCCCGTGGTGTGGCGGGGCACCGACTACCTCCAGCAGTGCTGGAAGGTGCTGCGGGAGGTGCACGAGCCGGTGACGTACACGCGGCTGGCGGAGCTGACCGGGCGACCGGCGGCGGTGCGCGCGGCGGCGCAGGGGTGCGCCCGCAACCAGGTCGGGCTGTTCGTGCCGTGCCACCGGGTGCTGCGTACCGACGGCTCGCTGGGCGGGTTCCGCTGGGGCCTGGACGTCAAGCGCGGCCTGCTCGCCCACGAGGCCGCCCACCGCCCCTGACCCGTACCACCCCCGCGCCCACGTCACCGTGGCCACGTCACCGTGGCCACCACCTCACGGGGTTTTTCATAGACGTTGGCCTATCTCATCGACTCCAAGAAGATCGAACTCGATGAGATAGGCCAACGTTTATGAAAAACGGGGTGGGGACGCGGGGTGGGGACGAGTGCCGACAGGTGCGGAGCGGCCACACACCGCAGTCTCCTCCGATTTCCTACTAGACCGATAGGAGTTGCGGAGATATCGTGTCCTGGTATCGCCGAGTCGCTCGTGGAGGGTTCCGTGCCGCGAACATTCCGATGTCATCGTTCGTTCGCCCACCAGCCCACCCGCAGACAAGCAACGACCAGGAGATCCGAGATGACGACCCTGCTGACCGAGCCCACCCCCGCCGTATCGCCGACGTCTACCACGATCACCCTGCCCGTCTCGGCCCTCGGCGACGACGCCGGCCAGCCGCTGACCGTCACGCTCACCCTCAAGCTGACCGGCCCGGACGCCGAGCACGCCGCGACCCGGCTGGTGCACGCCCTCGCCGACGCCGAGCCGCTGCGCGGCCTGCCGGAGCTGGCCGCGCCGACGGTCGACGGCGAGCTGGTCTCCCCCACCGCGCCGGTCGTCATCGACCTGGTCAGCCGCAGCATCCTGATCCGGGGGCGCGCGGTGCGGTTCACCCGGCGCGAGTTCGACCTGCTGCACTTCCTGGCCCGGCACCCGGGCGCGGCGTTCACGCGGCTCCAGTTGATGCGGGCGGTGTGGGGGCACGAGTTCAGCGGCGAGCGCACCGTGGACGTGCACGTGCGGCGGGTGCGGGCGAAGCTCGGCGAGCACGGCGGCACGCTGACCACGGTGCACGGGTTCGGATACCGGCTGGAGACGCCGAACGGCATCGCCGTGCACCGCTGAGTCGCAGTAGGGTCTGTCGCCATGGCAGACGAGAAGAACAACGGCGGTCCGGCCGCCGAGGCCGAGCCCGCCGACGACCTCAAGGTGACCCGCCACGAGCGGGGCGGGCTGCGCTACACCGCGACCGCGGGCCGGGTCGTGCTGCGGGGCGAGTCGCACACCGACGACGCGTTCGACGGGCACAAGGCGAAGGCCGAGATGTTCGTCGTGGCGTACACGCTCGACGGCGCCGACCCGGCGACCCGGCCGGTCACCTTCGCCTTCAACGGCGGGCCGGGCTCGTCGAGCGTGTGGCTGCACCTCGGCCTGCTCGGACCGCGCCGGGTGGTGATGGGCGATGCGGGCGCGCTGACCCCGCCGCCGTACGGGCTGACCGACAACCACGAGACGCTGCTGCACCACTCCGACCTGGTCTTCATCGACCCGGTGTCGACCGGCTACTCGCGGGCGGTCAAGGGCGGCAAGAGCAAGGACTACCACGGCTTCACCGGTGACGTGGAGAGCGTGGCGGAGCTGATCCGGCTGTGGACGTCGCGCGAGGGCCGCTGGGCGTCGCCGAAGTACCTGTGCGGGGAGTCGTACGGCACGCTGCGCGCCGCCGCGCTCGCCCACCACCTCCAGGAGCGCCACGGCATGTGGCTCAACGGCCTGATGCTCGTCTCCAGCGTCCTCAACATCGGCACCCTGGAGTTCCACCCGCACCTGGACGTGGCATACCCGCTGTTCCTGCCGACGTACGCGGCGATCGCGCACTACCACGGGCTGCACGGCGACCGGCCGCTGCGCGAGGTGCTCGACGAGGCCGAGGCGTTCGCCGACCGGGCCTACCCGTGGGCGCTGGCGCGCGGCGCGCGGCTCACCGAGCCTGAGCGGACCGCCGCGATCGGCCAGCTGGCGCGGCTCACCGGCCTGACCGAGGACTATGTGGACCGGGTGGACCTGCGGCCCGAGCACGTCCGCTTCTTCACCGAGCTGCTGCGCTCGCGGCGGCGTACGGTCGGGCGGCTGGACGGCCGGTTCCTGGGGTGGGACGCCGACTACGGGCGCGAGCACTGGACTTCCGACCCGTCCTTCGACGCGATCATGGGGCCGTACACCGCGTCGATCAACCAGTACCTGCGCGGCGAGCTCGACTACGCCAACGACCTGCCGTACCGGACGCTGTCGGGCGACGTGCACCCGTGGTCGTACAAGGAGTTCGAGGGCCAGCACGTGAACGTGGCCGACAAGCTGGCCGCGGCGATGCGCGCCAACCCCCACCTGCGGGTGCAGGTCGCCTGCGGCTACCACGACGGCGCCACGCCGTACTACGCCTCGGAGCACACCTTCGCGCACCTGGAGATCCCCGCCGAGCTGCGCGGCAACATCGAGTTCAAGTACTACGAGGCCGGCCACATGATGTACGTCCACGAGCCGAGCCGCCTGGCCCAGTCCCAGCACCTGGCCGACTTCATCGTGGGTTGAGTCCCGCGGGGATCGCGGCGGCCGGTCGAGCCGCCCCCGCGCCGCCTGCCGTCCCCGGAGCCGCTGGTCGCCGCCTCCGGGGACCGGGCGGGCCGGGTCAGCGCGCCCAGGGGTTGTCGTCGACCACGGGCTTGGCGTAGGCGAGCTCCGCCTCCGGCTTGACCATGAACCGCAGCCCCTCGGGCATGAAGGTGACCTCGTTCTCGGTGTCGTTCTCGAAGAACGAGGTCAGGTTCTCGACCGTCCGGGGCTGGCCGGTCAGGTAGAGCGCGAACACGCGGTGGTGCGGCACGGCCGTCTCGGTGACGACACTGCCGTTGATGCACTTGATGGTGTACAGCGAGGACGACTCCAGCGCACCGCGCTTGCAGCTGAGCTCGACGCCGTGCAGGAGCTTGAGCTCCTCCTTCTGGTCCGCGGTGATCGGTGCACCGGTGCGGGCCACGGTGAAGTGGTCCAGTGCCGCCATGCTCTCGGTGCGCACCACGGTGACGGTCTCCTGCTGCCGGTCGTTGCCGGGGAACGTGGTGCAGCGCAGCAGCTCCTGGGTGAAGGCGTGCCAGGTGACGACGGCCCGCCGCAGGTTCAGCTCGTACGCGTCGGTCGACATGTTGCCCCGGGGCAGGCCCAGGATCTCGGTGCGGTACGTCCGGATGTCGCCGAGCGCCTCGGCCGCCGTCTTGGGGGCGTCGTGTATCGACTTCCAGAAGTAGCCGTCGGCGGTCGGGGCGGTGCGCTGGCGGACCAGGAACTCCTTGACGACCTGCACCATCTTGGCCCAGGACGACGCTTTCACGCCCTTGGCGTACCCGATGATCAGCCCGATGACGGCGTCGTGGTCGTCGGGGTACGTGGCCCTGACGTACTGCTCGAACGCGGCCACCGCCGAGCCCTGGCCGCGCAGGGTGCCGAACTGCCGCCCGGTGGGGTCGGAGAGCAGGTAGGCGTCGTGCGGGTCGGCCTGCACGAGGTCCTGCGACAGCAGCGCGCCGACCCCGGCGGCCTGTAGCCCTGCGATGTGCTGCTCCAGCTCGGTGATGTACGCGTTGGTCCAGTTCTCGGCGGTCATGGCGGCGCGCAGCGGCATGGCTTCTCCCGGTGAGGGTGGGACGTCTCGCGGTGGAAGAGTCCGCGGCGCCGTGCCCTGATACCGGATGTCGACATCCCGATCCGGTACCGGCCGCGCTCAGCCCGCCGCCCGGTGAAGATTTCGACCATCTCTCAAAGATTCTATGCAAGACATCTTCAGAGATAGATGGACTTCGTATAAATTCGTGCCGTCACGTTTCCCTCTTCCCCCCGAGAGGCACACATGAACGGCAACAACGGCGCGCGCCGCCGTACCCTGCTGGCCGCGGCTGTCGGCCTGGCCGCGGCCCCCTTCGCGGTCGGCGCCCCCGCCTTCGCCGCGGTGCCGAAGGTCTACCTGGACCCCGGGCACGGCGGCACCGACGCGGGCGCGGTCGCCAACGGCCTGCAGGAGAAGACGCTCACCCTCAACATCGCCCTCCAGACCCGCGACATCCTGAAGGCGAACTGGAACGTCGACGTGCGGATGTCGCGCACCACCGACATCACGCGCAGCCTGGTGTACCGCACCGACGACGCCAACGCCTGGGGCGCGACGATCTTCGTCAGCATCCACATCAACGCGGGCGGCGGCACCGGGTTCGAGAGCTACCGCTACCCGGGCGTCGGCGCCACCACGCAGCGCCTGCAGAGCACCGTGCACTCGAACGTGCTGTCGCAGATGCGGACCATCTCGTCGATCACCGACCGCGGCCTGAAGTCCGCCGACCTGCACGTGCTGCGCGAGAGCGCGATGCCCGCCGTGCTGACCGAGAACCTGTTCATCGACACGGTCGCCAACGCCAACCTGCTCAAGCGGGCCGACTTCATCACCGCCACCGCCCGGGGCCACGCCAACGGCATCGCCGCCTTCCTGGGCCTCTGACACCGGTCCGGCTTGAGCGGAGCCGACCGTGAAGAAGGGCACCTTCCACCGCGTACAGCGGTCAGAAGGTGCCCTTCCTTACGTCAAAACTCAGGCGGCGGCCTTCATGTCGCGCTTGAGCTCCTGGGGCAGCGAGAAGGTCAGCCGCTCCTGCACCGTCAGGACCTCCTCCACGTCGGCGAAGCCCAGCTCGGCCAGGCGGCCCAGCACCTCGGTGACCAGCTCCTCCGGCACGCTGGCGCCCGACGAGAGGCCGACCGTCGTCGCGCCCTCCAGCCAGGCCGGGTCGATCTCGTGCGCGAAGTCGATCAGGTGGCCCTGGCGGGCGCCCGCCTGCACCGCGACCTCGACCATGCGGACCGAGTTCGACGAGTTGCGCGAGCCGACGACCAGCACCACGTCGCAGTCGGGCGCGATCTGCTTCATCACCTGCTGGCGGTTCTGCGTCGCGTAGCAGATGTCGTCGCTGGGCGGCGACTGGAGCAGCGGCAGCTTCTCCTTGAGCCGGGCCACGGTCTCCATCGTCTCGTCGACGCTGAGCGTCGTCTGCGACAGCCAGACCACCTTCTCCGGGTCGCGCACGGTGACGTTGGCGACACCGTCGGGGCCGTCGACGAGCTGGATGTGCCGCGGGGCCTCGCCGGAGGTGCCGATGACCTCCTCGTGGCCCTCGTGCCCGATCAGCAGGATGTCGTAGTCCTCGGCGGCGAACCGGCGGGCCTCGTGGTGCACCTTGGTGACCAGCGGGCAGGTGGCGTCGATGGCCTTCAGGTTGCGCTCGCGGGCCTGCTCGTGCACCTCGGGCGCGACGCCGTGCGCCGAGAAGATGACGGTCGCGCCCTCGGGGACCTCGAAGTTCTCCTCGACGAAGATCGCACCCTTGGCCTGGAGCGTGGAGACGACGTGCTTGTTGTGCACGATCTCCTTGCGGACATAGATCGGAGCGCCGTAGAGCTTCAGGGCCTCCTCGACGGTCTGCACCGCCCGGTCGACGCCCGCGCAGTAACCACGGGGCTTGGCGAGCAGGACACGCTTGCGAGGAGTCTCGAACACCCGACCATCGTACCGTCGGCCTATGGTGAGCCGGTGACTGAGCAGAGCACCCCCGAGCAGCCTTGGCCCGTTCGGGTGATCAGCCAGAAGATCAATGCCTGGATCGGCCGCCTCGGCTGGGTATGGGTCGACGGCCAGGTCGCGCAGCTGTCGCGCCGCCCGGGTTCCAGCACGGTGTTCCTCACCCTGCGCGACCCGTCGGCCGACCTCAGCCTGACCGTCACCGCCAGCCGCGACGTGCTCGACGCCGGGGCGCCGCAGCTCACCGAGGGTGCCCGGATCGTGGTGCACGCCAAGCCGGAGTGGTTCGCCCAGCGCGGCACGCTGAGCCTGCGCGCCGACGAGATCCGCCAGGTCGGCCTGGGCGAGCTGCTGGCCCGCCTCGAACAGCTCAAGAAGCTGCTCCAGGCCGAGGGCCTGTTCGACCCGCGCCGCAAGCGCAAGCTGCCGTTCCTGCCCAACCGGATCGGCCTGATCACGGCGCGGGCCAGCGCGGCCGAGCGCGACGTGCTGACCAACGCCCGGCGCCGCTGGCCGTCGGTCGACTTCAGGGTGGTCCCGGTCACCGTGCAGGGGCCGACCGCGGTGCCCTCGATCATCGGGGCGCTGCAACTGCTGGACGCCGACGAGTCCGTCGACGTGATCATCATGGCGCGCGGCGGCGGCTCGGTGGAGGACCTGCTGCCCTTCAGCGACGAGGCGCTGTGCCGCGCGGTGTTCGCCTGCCGTACGCCGGTGATCTCCGCGATCGGCCACGAACCGGATACCCCGCTGGTCGACTGGGTCGCCGACGTGCGCGCGTCGACGCCGACCGACGCCGCCAAGCGGGTGGTGCCCGACCTCGCCGACGAGATCCGGCTGATCGGGCAGGCCCGGGGGCGGCTGGAGCGGGCCGTACGCCACCGCGTCGAGCGGGAGCAGCAGCGGCTCGACAGCCTCCGCAGCCGGCCGTCGCTGGCCCGGCCGTACCAGATGGTCGAGCAGCGGGCGGCCGAGGTGACCGCGCTGCGCGACCGGGCCGGGCGGTCGCTGGGCAACCGGCTGCACCGCGCCGAGAACGATCTGCACCACACCCTGGCCCGGCTGCGCGCGCTGTCGCCCGCGGCGACGCTGGCCCGCGGGTACGCCATCGTCCAGCGTGCCGACGGGCACGTGGTGCGGGCGGCCGGCGAGGTGGCCAAGGGCGACGCCCTCAGAGTGCGGCTGGCCGAGGGCGAGGTCGCCGCTACCGTGAACGGAACCGAGAAGGGGAAGGCATGACCGAGCAGCTGTCGTACGAGCAGGCCCGCGCGGAGCTGGCCGAGGTGGTGCAGAAACTGGAGTCCGGCGGCGGCACCCTGGAGGAGTCCCTGGCCCTCTGGGAGCGCGGCGAGAAGCTCGCCGGGATCTGCCAGACCTGGCTCGACACCGCCAAAGCCAGACTCGACGCCGCCACCTCCCCGTCCTGACCCGCCAAGATCGCGCAAGTTGCCGGGCGATCGGGCGAAAGAGGCGTCAAGATACGCCCGATTGCCCGGCAACTTGGATGACCTTGAAGGTCAGCCGCGGGCGGCGATGCGGACGGCGACGAGGGTGAGCAGGGCGCCGGTGATGGTGAGGGCGTCGGGGCGGCCCGCCGCGCCGGGGGCGATCGCGTCGATCACCAGGGCGCCGAGGATCTGGCCCGCGATCATGCCCAGCCCGAGCAGCAGCACGCCGATGCGGTGCACCACCATCGCCGCGATCGCGATGAAGGTGATGCCGAGCGGCCCGCCCAGGTAGAGCCAGAACTGCGGGGGCAGGTTGCCGGGCGGGGCGCCGCGAAGCGCGTATTCGACAGCCAGGGCCAGCAGCAGCGCGCAGGTGCCGACGGCGAAGTTGATCAGGGTGGCGGGCCACGGCGAGCCCGCCGCCGCGGCCACCCGGCCGTTGACGCCCTGCTGCCAGGCCAGGCCGAGCCCCGCCAGCAGCGGCAGCACGGCCAGGCCGATCGCGCGCGGATCGCCGAGGTGGGTCGACACGGCGACGAACACCGCGACCACGCACAGCCCGGCCCCGACGAGCCGGTTGCGGGTCACGGGGCGTGCGCCGCCCGGCCCGATCCCCGCCCGGTCCACGGCCAGGCTGGACGTGGACTGCCCGGCGACCAGCGCCACGATGAACACCGACACCCCCAGCAGCGGCACGGTCAGGCCCTGGGTGGTGACCAGAAACGCGCCACACGCCCCGCCGACGCACTGCCACCAGCGCAGACCTCCGCCGCGTACGGCCGCGACGACCCGGCGCACGCCGGTGCGCATGAACGGCAGGGCGAACAGGAGCACGATGAGGCCGACGCCGAACGAGATCGTCGCCGCCGCGATGCCGTCGCCGAGCTGCCGACCGAGTTCGCCGTTGACACGTGACTGGAGGGCCAGGCCTGCTCCCGCCAGGACGGCCAGGCCGACGCCGGCGGCACGGGTGGTGCCGGTGTTCACGGTGAGGGGTGCCCGCTTTCAGTTGAAGTCGACGGCAGAATATCCCGCCAGCTTCTCCAGGCTGTGGTAGGAGTCGATCACCCGGATGGTGCCCGATTTGGACCGCATGACGATCGACTGGGTGTACGCCCCGTTGTCGCGGTAGCGCACGCCCCGCAGCAGCTCGCCGGAGGTGACGCCGGTGGCCACGAAGAAGACGTTCTCCCCGGTGACCAGGTCGTCGGTGGTGAGCACCCGGCTCAGGTCGTGCCCGGCCGCCAGCGCCTTCTCCCGCTCGGCCTCGTCGCGCGGCCACAGCCGCCCCTGCATCGCGCCGCCGATGCACTTGAGCGCGCAGGCGGCGGTGATGCCCTCCGGGGTGCCGCCGATGCCCATCAGCACGTCGACGTCGGACTGCTCGCGGGCGGCGGAGATGGCCCCGGCGATGTCGCCGTCGGAGATGAAGTTGATCCGCGCCCCGGCGTCGCGGACCTCGCGGACCAGGTCGGCATGGCGGGGCCGGTCGAGGATGCACACGGTCAGGTCCGATACGCGCACCCGCTTGGCCTTGGCGATGCGGCGCAGGTTCTCGGTCCAGCCCGCCGTGATGTCGATGGAGTCGGCCGCCTCGGGCCCGACGACCAGCTTCTCCATGTAGAAGACGGCGCTGGGGTCGAACATGGCGCCGCGCTCGGCGACCGCGAGCACGGCCAGCGCGTTGGGCATGCCCTTGCTCATCAGGGTGGTGCCGTCGATCGGGTCGACGGCGACGTCGACCTCGGGCCCGCTGCCGTCGCCGACCTGCTCGCCGTTGAACAGCATCGGGGCGTTGTCCTTCTCGCCTTCACCGATCACGACGACGCCGCGCATCGGCAGCGAGTTGATCAGTTTTCGCATGGCGTCCACGGCGGCTCCGTCGCCGCCCTCCTTGTCGCCGCGGCCGACCCAGCGGCCTGCCGCCATCGCCGCGGCCTCGGTCACGCGTACGAGATCCAGGGCCAGGTTGCGGTCGAGATCCTGGGGATTACGGGTGGTCATCATGCTGCTCCTCACCGTTGAAGCGCCTGCTCGCATCCTGTCATGCCGTCGACTGAACGTACGTTCGGGTTGTTGCGAACGGTGCCCTCGTGGCGGTGTGACCTGTGACATCGGCGAAGATGGTGGGGTGAGCACTGCACCCGTCGAGACCCAGCCGGCCCAGGTCCCCGCCTCCGGCGGCCGTACGCCCAAGGACATGGCGCTGTCGCTGGGCGTGCTGCTCGTCCCGGTGCTGCTGCTGGTGCTGGGCTACCGGCTGTTCTACGGCTGGAACGACGCGGTGACCGTCGACCCGACCGCGGCGATCGAGAGCGCGGGCCGGGCCAGCATGGCCCCGCTGCCCGGCGCGGTCGCGCCCGACGGCTGGCAGACGGTCACGGCGAAGTGGGCCGACGGCAAGCTGCGCATCGGGTACCTCGACCCGGACAACCGGGGCGCGCGGCTGGTGCAGGCGCGCATCGCGGCGGCGGAGCTGGTCAAGGCCGAGCTGGGCGACAAGGCCCAGCCCGGCGCGCAGGAGTCGGTCGGCGGGGTGACCTGGCAGCGCTACCACACTCCGGACGACGAGGACGCCCTGGTCCGCACGTCCGGCGACACCGCGATCCTGCTGGTGGGTCGCGGCGTCGACCTGGTCGAGCTGGCGGCGGCGGTCTCGCGCTGACCGCGCCCGGTCACGCGTCGCGGTAGCGCGCCGCGGTCTGCGCCAGCGTCTCGTCCAGCGGGGTCGGGGCCAGCCCGAAGGTGCGCTCGGTCAGCGACGAGTCCAGGCTGAACGGCGCCGCGAACTGGTAGTACGTCGCGCGCAGCTCCTTGACGATCGGCGAGAACAGCCCCATGCCCCACAGCACCGGGTACGGGATGCGCGAGATCTTCGGCGCGGGGGCGCCGATCAGCTCGTTGGCGCGGGCCGCCGCCCCGCGCACCGAGATCGCGGGCGGGGTCGGCACGAGCCAGGCCCGGCCCCAGGCGCGCTCGTCACCGGAGATCGCGGCCAGGGTGCGGGCCACGTCGGGGATGGCGGTCCAGCTGTGCGGGGCGTCCAGGTCACCCCAGGTGAAGGCGGTCGAGCCCTTGACCGTACGGGCCAGGACGTAGTCGCCCAGGGTGCTGTTGGCCTGGAAGCCGAGGTAGTCGCTGGCGCGGGCCTCGGTGACGCGGATGCGCCCGGCCCGGTGCAGCGCGAGCGCGTCCTCCCACATCCGGGCGCGCAGCCGCAGCTTCGGGTGCGTGGCCGCGAGCGGGGTGTGCTCGTCGATCGGGGCGGTGACGGGGCCGTAGCCGTACAGGTTGCCGGCGATGACCAGGACCGCGCCGCTGCGCTCGGCGGCCCGCAGCAGCGCGTCGGCCAGCGGCGGCCAGTCGGTCAGCCAGCGGTGGTACTGCGGGTTGGCGCAGTTGTAGAGGGCGGTGGCGCCCGCGGTCAGCTCGGACAGGCGGGCGGCGTCGGTGGCGTCCGCGGCGACGAGTTCGATGCCGGGCTCGGCCGGGCCGGTGCCCCGGCGGGTGATCACCCGGACGCGCTCACCCCGGGCCGCGAGCAGGCGGGCGGTGGTGGAGCCGACGGGTCCCGCGCCGACGATGACGTGCATCTCTGTCTCCCAGATCTCTGCATCTCTTAGAGAGCACCGCTCTCTGTTGAGACCATTGAACACATGTTCGTCGCATCGTGTCAAGAGCAGTGCTCTCTAAACGTTGCTATGCTCTAGCGATGACGGCGAAGAACCTGCGTGCCCGCGTACGCGACGAGCTGACCAGCGAGATCAAGACGATCGCGCGCCGCCAGCTGGCCACCGACGGGGCCGACCTGTCCCTGCGGGCCGTCGCCCGCGAGCTCGGCATGGTCTCCTCGGCCGTCTACCGCTACTTCCCCAGCCGCGACGACCTGCTCACCGCGCTGATCATCGACTGCTACAACGAACTCGGCGAGGCCGCCGAGCAGGCCGTCGCCACCGCCGGACCCGACAGCAGCCTGATGGAGCGCTGGCTGGCCGTCGGCCACGCCGTACGCGACTGGGCCCTGGCCCACCCCGCCGACTACGCCCTGATCTACGGCTCGCCGGTGCCCGGCTACCACGCCCCGCGCGACACCGTCGGCCCCGCCTCCCGGGTCACCATCCAGATGCTCGGCCTGCTCGTGCAGGGAGTGGCCACCGGCACGATCCCGGCCGATCCCGGCACCCCGCAGGTGCCGCCGGGGCTGGCGGCCGAGCTGGACCGGTTCGCCGAGCAGGTCCCCGGCGTCTCCCGGCGGCTGCTCGCCCGGGCCCTGACCGCCTGGTCGCAGATGTTCGGCGCGGTCAACTTCGAACTCTTCGGACGGCTCAACAATCTGATCGACGACAGCCGCCGCGAGCTGTACGACGTCCAGCTGCGGGCGATGGGCGAATACCTCGGACTCCAGTGACGGCCGCCGCATTGCCCGCCCGGCACGGGCACGACACACTGTCCGGGTGATCGTCGTCGCCGGAGAACATGTCGTGGATCTCGTCCCCGCCGGGGAGGGGCTGCTGCGTGCCGCGCTCGGCGGCGGACCGGCCAACACCGCCATCGCGGCGGCCCGGCTCGGCGCCCCGGTCGCGATGGCCGCGCGCCTGGGCCGCGACTCGTTCGGCACCGCGTTCCGCAACCGGCTCACCGGCTCCGGGGTCGACACCCGCTACCTGGTCAGCACGTCCCAGCCGTCGGCCCTGGCCCTGGCCTCGGTCGGCGACGACGGCGAGGCGCTGTACGACTTCTGGCTCGCCGGTGCCGCCGACTTCGGCTGGCGCGACCGCGAGCTGCCCGACCTGCCCGACGGCAGCACGATCCACATCGGCTCGCTCGCGGCGTTCCTGCCGCCCGGCGCGGACGCGCTGGAGCGCTGGGCGCTGCGCCACCGCGACCGCTGCACCATCACCTTCGACCCGAACGTGCGCAGCGTCGCGCTGGCCCGGCCCGACTCGCTGGTGCGGCTGGAGCGCCTGGTCGCGCTCTCCCACCTGGTACGAGCCAGCGAGGGCGACCTGGCCCACGCCTACCCGCACGTCCCGCCGCGCGAGACAGCGCACCGCTGGCTGGCCGCCGGCCCGAAGCTGCTCGTGCTGACCCACGGCGACGCGGGCGCCACCGCGATGACCGCCGAGCACGAGGTCAACGTCGCCGCCCCGGCGATCGGCATGGTCGACACCATCGGCGCGGGCGACACCGCGATGGGCGCCCTGCTCGCGTGGCTGCACGACGCCGGCCGCCTGCGCGACCAGCTCGCCCGCGAACTCGCCCCCGAGGCCCTGCGCCTGATGCTGCGCCACCTCTGCGACGCCGCCGCGCTGACCTGCACGCGGCCCGGCGCCGACCCGCCGACCCTGGACGAGCTCCGCGCCTTCCAACTCGTCTGAGGCGGCGCCCCCGCCCCGCCCCCGTCAGGCCACGTCTTCGGAGGAGTGGCCGGGGAACAGGTGGGCGCTGGGGTCGATGACGATGGCGGCGTTGTTGACCGCGGTGGCGGCCTCGCCGAAGCCGGTGGCGATGAGGCGGACCTTGCCCGGGTACTCGACGATGTCGCCGGCGGCGAAGACGCGGGGCAGGTTCGTGGCCATGGTGGAGTCGACGAGGATCTGGCGCTTGCTCAGGTCGAGGCCCCAGTCCACGAGCGGGCCGAGGTCGGCGGTGAAGCCGAGGGCGGCCACGACGACGTCGGCCGGGATGATCTCCGTGCCGTTGAGCTCGGCCGACTCGACCCGGTCGGTGCCGATCAGGCGGGTCACCTGGCTGTTCACCACGATGCGCACCGGCAGCGCGCTGACCCGGGCCACGGTCGCGGCGTGCGCGCGGAACTTGTCGCGCCGGTGGACGAGGGTGACGCTGGCGGCGATCTCGGCCAGCGCGAGCGCCCAGTCGAACGCCGAGTCGCCGCCGCCGACGATGACGACGTGCTTGCCGGCCAGCACGGCCGGGTCGGGCACGAAGAAGATGACGCCGGTGCCGGTGAAGCCCGCGGCGGCGGGCAGCGGGCGCGGCGTGAACGAGCCGAGCCCGCCGGTGATCAGCACGGCGCCGCAGGTCAGGCTGGTGCCGTCGCCGAGGCCGAGCACGGGCAGCTCATCGGGATAGGCCAGGGCCGCGGCCTGGACCCCCAGCCGGTACGACGGGTTGAAGGCGCCCGCCTGGGCGACCAGGTTCGCGATCAGCTCCCGCCCGCGCACCTGCGGGAACCCGGCCACGTCGAAGATCATCTTCTCCGGGTACATCGCCGTCACCTGCCCGCCCGCCTCGGGCAGGGCGTCGACGACCAGGGTGCTCAGGCCCCGGAACCCGGCGTAGTACGCCGCGAAGAGGCCGGTCGGGCCGGCTCCGATGATCGCCAGATCGACATCCGCCGTGCTGCGCTCAATCATGGGGTGAACCTAGTCGCGCGCAGGCTGCTCCTCAATGGCCGCGCGAATATCGTCTGCGAAGCGGGACACCTGCGTGTAGACGCCCGGGTACGCGGCCCGGCCGCATCCGACGCCCCAGCTCACGATGCCGACCTGCACCCAGCGGGTGCCGTCGCGGCGCAGCAGCGGCCCGCCCGAATCCCCCTGGCAGGCGTCCCTGCCGCCGTTGCGGACGTCGCCCGCGCAGATCATGTCGGAGGCCACGAACGGGTAGCCCTTGCTGCGGAACATGCTGCCGCAGGTGCCGTCGCCGACGAACGGGACCTGGACCTTGCGCAGGTAGCGCTGCTGGGACAGGGCGCCCTCGCGGGTGGCGCCCCACCCGATCACGGTCATCGCGCCGCCGTCGAGCGCGGTGCCGGTGGGCAGCGCGACGGTCGGCAGGTCGAGCGGGTCGGCGAGCCGGATGAGGGCCCAGTCGTCGCCGCGGGTCACGTCGGAGAACCCGGCGGCGCGGTACACCCGCTCGCTGCGCACTTTCTGGATCTTGCCGGAGCCCAGGTCGGGCGAGCCGGCGCTGATCACGAACGACGAGGTGGCGCCGCTGCGGCCGGAGCAGTGCGCGGCGGTGAGGACGTACCGGGAGCTGACCAGGGTGCCGGCGCAGCCGTTGTTCAGCCGTACCACGAAGGGGAACTCGGCGGCGCCTGCCCGCACCCCGCCGACGATCTCGATCTGCGGGGGTTCGTCGGGTCGCGCCTGCGCCGCCGTCCCGAACCCGGCCAGCCCGACCACCATGCCCACGACCAGCGCCAACGCCCGCATAGCCCCAACCTCCGCCGTCCGAATTCACCCGATATTAGGGGTTGGACGGCGGAGTTGCGGTCGGACTTGCCGGGCGGGCCGGAGCGGGTCCGGTCAGTACCAGTTGCTGTCCACGGAGTGCTGCCACGCGTTGCAGGGGGTCGTGTAGCGCCGCTTGATGTAGTCCAGGCCCCACTTGATCTGCGTGGCGGGGTTGGTCCGCCAGTCGTCGCCGAACTCGGCCATCTTGTCCCCCGGCACCGCCTGCGGGATGCCGTACGCGCCGGAGCTCTTGTTCTCCGACTTGACGTTCCAGTGGGACTCCTTGGTCCACAGCTTGTCCAGACACGGCATCTGGTCCAGGCCGAAGCCCTGGGAGAGCAGGATCGCGCAGCCGATGGCCTTGTTGCCGCTGAAGGAGTTGCAGCTGGCCGGGATCGGGCCGTAGTTCTGGGTGCGGCCGGTGCCGCGGCGGCTGGCCTCCCGCTCGGCGGCGGCGGCGCGGGCGGCGGCGAGGCTGGCCTCGCTCTGGGCCCGCTGCTCGGCCAGCGTCTGCAGGGCGCGCTCGTCGGCGGTGGCGGCCAGCCAGCCCTCGATGTGCTCCTTGAGCATCCGCTGCTCGGCCGCGGCGGCGGCGTCCAGCCGGCTCGCGTTGGCCGCGCCCGCCTGCTCGTCGTGGAACCGGTCCACGTAGAGACCGCCGGCGACGCCGCCGACGAGGGTCAGTGCGGCGACGATCCGCAGCAGGATGGCGCCGCGAGGGGTAGCGCGGCGGCGGTGGGCACGGCGGGGCCGAGACACGGCGGCGTCCTTTCGCCAGCTGCCCGCGTGCCGCGTCCGGTGTCAGGGGGTGTGTCGGGGGTGGACGGGGCCGGGCATCGAGGGATTCCGGCCCAGCCTTACCCAGCGGGCCGGGATCCGCCGCCCCCGCCCGGGCGACTGTGATCCCGGCCACGCCGCAAATCGTCTCTTATCCGGGCGTGTTCACTCCTCCAGCAGGTCGGTGACCACTTCGGCGATGGCAGAACGCTCCGACCGGGTGAGGGTGACATGGGCGAACAGCGGGTGCCCCTTCAGCGTCTCGATCACCGCGGTCACGCCGTCGTGCTTGCCGACCCGCAGGTTGTCGCGCTGGGCCACGTCGTGGGTGAGCACCACCCGCGACCCGGCGCCGATGCGCGACAGCACGGTGAGCAGCACGCCGCGTTCCAGCGACTGCGCCTCGTCGACGATCACGAACGCGTCGTGCAGGCTGCGGCCGCGGATGTGGGTCAGCGGCAGCACCTCCAACATGCCCCGGTGCAGCACCTCGTCGCGTACGTTGTCGTGCACCAGCGCGCCCAGGGTGTCGAAGACGGCCTGGGCCCACGGCGACATCTTCTCGGCCTCGGTGCCGGGCAGGTAGCCCAGCTCCTGCCCGCCCACCGCGTACAGCGGCCGGAAGACGATCACCTTCTTGTGCCTGCCGCGCTCCATCACCTGCTCCAGCCCCGCGCACAGGGCCAGCGCCGACTTGCCGGTGCCCGCCCGGCCGCCGAGCGAGACGATGCCGATGCTGTCGTCGAGCAGCAGGTCCAGTGCGATGCGCTGCTCGGCGGAGCGGCCGCGCAGGCCGAACGCCTCACGGTCGCCGCGGACCAGCTTCACGGTCTTGTCGGTGTGCACGCGGCCCAGCGCCGAGCCGCGCCCCGCGTGCAGGATGAGTCCGGTATGGACGGGCAGGCCCGAAGCCTCGTCCAGGTCGATGCCGTCGCCGGCGTACAGGGCGGCCATCTGCGCGTCCGACAGGTCCGCCTCGGCCAGCCCGGACCACGTCGGGTCCACAGCCTGGTCGTGGCGGTACTCGTCGGCCTGCAGGCCCACCGCGGCGGCCTTGACCCGCAGGGGCATGTCCTTGCTGACCAGGGTGACCAGCTCGCCCGCCTGCGCCAGCCCGAGCGCCACGGACAGGATCCGCGCGTCGTTGCTGTCGTTGCGGAAGCCGCTCGGGAGCAGCTGCGGGTCGGAGTGGTTGAGCTCCACCCGCAGCGTTCCGCCGGCGTCGTTGACCGGAAGCGGAACGTCCAGCCTTCCATGCCGTATCCGCAGATCGTCGAGCAACCGCAGGGACTGGCGGGCGAACCAGCCGAGTTCCGGGTGATGCCGCTTGCCCTCGAGTTCGGAGATGACCACGAGAGGAAGCACGACGTTGTGCTCGGCGAAGCGACGGATCGCGGCAGGGTCGGCCAGCAGCACGGAGGTGTCGAGTACGTAGGTGCGTATCGGGACATCGACCATGACTTACGCTAACCGCCGCGCAGCTGTTTGGCCAGCATGTTGGCGCTGATCAGCCACTTACCGCCACCGATACGAGCGTGTTTCACGTCCCGTACCGGTGGCGACAGGCATCAGCGGGCTGTAGCCGGGTCAGTACCAGCTGTTGTTCTGGAAGTGGCTCCAGGCGCCCGCGGGCGTCTTGTAGCGGTTCTTGATGTAGTCCAGGCCCCACTTGATCTGAGTGGCCGGATTGGTCTTCCAGTCGCCGCCGAACTTGGCCATCTTGCTGCCGGGCAGCGCCTGCGGGATGCCGTACGCGCCGGAGCCCTTGTTCTCGGCCCGCGCGTTCCAGCCGCTCTCGTGCGTCCACAGCTTCACCAGCGGCGGCATCTGGCTGTACGCGAACCCGAAGGTCGGCAGCAGCTTGCACGCGGTCAGCTGGTTCCCGCTGTAGGCCTTGCACGACGTCGGCGTGGCCACCGCCGGCGGCTTCGGCGCGGCGGGCTTCGGGGTGCCGTGCGTCGCGGTCGGCTTCGGGTTCGGCTTCGGCTTCGCCGAGGCGGCGAGGGTGGCCGCCGGGGCGGTCTGCGGCACGCGCGGCGGCAGCGACGGCGTCGCGGTCGGCGTCGGCTCGGCCGACGGGGTCGGGGCGGGGCTGCGCTCGAAGTCGCGGCTGTACTGCTGCGCGGCGGCGTCACGCGCGGCGAGGTCCACTGCGGCGGGCTCGTCGGCCGCGGTCAGCCGCCAGGCACCGAAGCCGAGCAGCGCGGCGCAGAGCACGCCGGCGGCGATCTTTCGCGAGTGGACCGCGAACCGCCGGGGGCCGCGGTGCTGGGTGAGGCGATGGCGGGTGCTGCGCGTACGGGGTGTCGACACGCGTCGGTCCCTTCGTCGGGGGTTCCGCGCCCAAGCATTGGGGGTGGGGCGCCGGGGGTGGCGCGACCTGCCCGGGGAGGCAAACGCGCTGGTCGCAGACCTTGCCGAAGTCACCGACAGCTGACAAGTTCGTCACGACGATCGTGACACTCGTCACATTTTCAACAGGAGTGCAGGTAGAACGAGGGTAGGAATCGGACGGCAACTATGCGTCACATTGTGGTAACGGGGTCGCTCGGCGGCCTCCGTGGCGGGGGGCAGGGCCGGGTGATCGCCACTTGCGGTCCGGACATCGCCTTCAGGGCCGCATTTTGACCGAGGACGACGATCACCCACCCGACACGCCGTGAAGATCGCCGCTTCCGGCCCGATCGCTACGTGCGACCGCGCGCGACAGGGCGACGTGGGTGCGGGGGCGATGGGGAGGGGTGACGTGGGGGCGGGCGGGCTCGATCAGGTGCCGAAGCGGCGCTGGCGGCCCGCGTACGCCCGCAGGGCGCGCAGGAAGTCGACGTGGCGGAAGTCGGGCCAGTTGAGCTCGCAGAAGTAGAACTCCGAGTGCGCCGACTGCCAGAGCAGGAAGCCGGACAGCCGCTGCTCGCCGCTGGTCCGGATGATCAGGTCGGGGTCGGGCTGGCCCCGCGTGTAGAGGTGCTCGGCGATGTGCTCGACGTCGATCAGCTCGGCCACCTCTTCGATGGTGGCACCCGCCTTGGCGTGCTCCTGGAGCAGCGAGCGCACCGCGTCGGCGATCTCCCGGCGCCCGGTGTAGCCGACCGCGATGTTGACGAACGCCCCGCCCTCGCGGCCGCCGGTGCGGTTCTCGGCGGCCTTGAGCGCCGCGGCGGTCTCGGCGGGCAGCAGGTCCAGCGCGCCGACCATCCGCAGCTGCCAGGGGTTGCCGTCCTCGGCCAGCTCGGTGACCAGGTCCACGATGATCTGCAGCAGCGGGTCCAGCTCGGCGGCGGGGCGGCGCAGGTTGTCGGTGGCCAACAGGTACAGCGTGACGTGCGCGATGTCGGCCTCGTCGCACCAGCGCAGCAGCTCCTTGATCCGGGCTGCGCCGACGCGGTGGCCGTCGTTGGGGTCGACGTAGCCCATGTCGCGCGCCCAGCGCCGGTTGCCGTCGCACATGACGCCGACGTGGCGGGGCCGGGGCTTGCCCGCCAGCAGGGACGTCAGGCGGCGCTCGTACACCGAGTAGACCAGATCGCGGAGTTTCATCCTGCGCAGCCTAACGCTGCCGAAGCTGGTCAGCGCGGCTGCCAGGCATCGGGGACCGTGGTCAGATCTCGGACGGCATCGGGCAGCTGGCCGCTGACGGCCTGCGCGAGCGTCACCTCGTCCACCACGCTGCGGACGGCGGAGCGCACCGCGACCCAGACCAGGGGCAGGTGCAGGGCGGTTCCGGTGTAGCTGGTCTGCTCGGGGCGGTGGCCGCGTACGCCCGCGAGCGGGCCGTCGACGGCGCGCAGCACCATGCCGATGGTGATCTCCGAGGGCGCCATGCTCAGGCAGTAGCCGCCGTCGGCGCCGCGCACGGCGTGGATCACGCCGCTGCGGCGCAGGTCGGCCAGGACCGCCTCCAGGAACTTGCGGGGCAGCCCCTGGGCGTCGGCGAGGGCCTGCGCCGAGATGGTGTTGGGGTACGCGTTGGCCAGTTCAAGGGTCGCCCTGACCGCGTAGTCGCCTCGCGCCGAGATCTGCACGCTCCCATCATGCCCGCAGGCCCGCCGACGATGTCAGCGGGCCTGCGGGATGTGAACAGTTGTTGCCGAAATATGAACGGCCTGGCGGGCTGCTACGCGTCGGCGACGCCCAGGCGCGCCTTGAGCGCGTCCAGCTCCGCCCAGAGGACGCCGGGCAGCTTGTCGCCGAACTTCTCGAACCACTCGGTGATCTGCGGGATCTCCTGGCGCCACTCGTCGGCGCGGACCTCCAGGGCCAGCTCGACGTCGGCGGCGGGCAGGCCCAGGCCGGTCAGGTCCAGGTCCTGCGCGCGCGGCACGAAGCCGACCGGGGTCTCGACCCCGCCCGCCTCGCCCTCCAGCCGGTCCACGACCCACTTGAGCACGCGCGAGTTCTCGCCGAACCCGGGCCACAGGAACCGGCCGTCGTCGCCGCGGCGGAACCAGTTGACGTAGAAGATGCCGGGCAGCTTGTCGGCGTTGCCGTCGGCGCCCTTGCCCATCGCGATCCAGTGCCGGAAGTAGTCGCCGGCGTGGTAGCCGATGAACGGCAGCATCGCCATCGGGTCGCGCCGGACCACGCCGACCTGGCCGACCGCGGCGGCGGTGGTCTCGCTGGACAGCGTCGCGCCCTGGAAGACGCCGTGCACCCAGTCGCGGGCCTGGCTCACCAGCGGGATGGTGGTCTTGCGGCGGCCGCCGAACAGGATCGCCGAGATCGGGACGCCGTTCGGGTCGTCGTACTCGGGCGCGAGGATCGGGCACTGGGTGATCGGAGTGCAGAACCGCGAGTTCGGGTGGCTGGACACCTGGTCGGAGTCCGGGGTCCAGTCGTGGCCGTGCCAGTCGGTGAGGTGGGCCGGGGGCTCGCCCATGCCCTCCCACCAGATGTCGCCGTCGTCGGTGCGGGCGACGTTGGTGAACAGCGAGTTGCCCGAGGCGAGCGTGCGCATCGCGTTGGGGTTGGTCTTCCAGTCGGTGCCGGGCGCGACGCCGAACAGGCCGTACTCGGGGTTGACCGCGTAGAGGCGGCCGTCCTCGCCGAAGCGCATCCAGGCGATGTCGTCGCCGAGGGTCTCGACCTTCCAGCCCGGGATGGTCGGCTCCAGCATGGCGAGGTTGGTCTTGCCGCACGCCGACGGGAACGCCGCCGCGATGTAGTGGACCTTCCCGGCGGGGTTGGTGAGCTTGAGGATGAGCATGTGCTCGGCCAGCCAGCCCTCGTCGCGGCCCATCACGCTGGCGATGCGCAGGCTGTAGCACTTCTTGCCCAGCAGCGAGTTGCCGCCGTAGCCCGACCCGAACGACCAGATCTCGCGGGTCTCCGGGAAGTGCGAGATGTACTTGGTGGGCGAGCACGGCCACGGCACGTCGGCCTGGCCCGGCTCCAGCGGGGCGCCGACCGAGTGCAGCGCCGGCACGAACTCGGCCTCGGAGCCCATGGCCTCCAGCACCCGGCTGCCCATCCGGGTCATGATCCGCATGCTGGCCACCACGTACGCCGAGTCGGTGATCTCGACGCCGAACATCGGGTTCTCCGCGTTGAGCGGGCCCATGCAGAACGGGATCACGTACATGGTCCGCCCGCGCATGCAGCCGCGGTACAGCTCGGTCATGAGCTGCTTCATCTCGGCGGGGGCCATCCAGTTGTTGGTCGGGCCGGCGTCGGCGGAGTCCACCGAGCAGATGAACGTGCGCTCCTCGACCCGCGCGACGTCGGACGGGTCGGTGCGGGCCCAGAAGGAGTTCGGCCGCTTCACCGGGTCGAGCTGGAGCAGGCTGCCCGCGGCGACGAGCTCGCCGGTCAGCCGCGTCCACTCGGCTTCGGAACCGTCGACCCACACGACGCGGTCGGGGGTGGTGAGCTCGGCGACCTGGCGCACCCAGGCGATGAGCTTCGCGTGCTCGGTCGGGTGCTGGTCAAGCCCTGCGATGACTGCCGGCGCGGTCATGGAAAGTTCTCCTCCTGGTCGTCTTTGACCGACGGATACGACAGAGAAACGGCCGGTGGCCGCCTGTCGTCCCGGGATGTGGGCTCAGCGTAAGCCCGGCAGGGGGCCGCGAGCCCGCTCCAGCTTGTGAATAACTGCACAAGCCTCGGTGCGACTGCGCTCTCGCGCTCGGTTCTTCGGCGAACCGCGCACGTTCCCGCAAATCCTTTCTCTCGCCTCATGCGGCACGGGCGCCCCTCCCGGCCGGGCGACCGCACGGAAATCACTCGGCCCATACCCGTCACCAGGCGCACCCGAACCTGGTTAACCGACTTCACCACGGTTTTGGCATATTCCGCAAATCGGGTGATTGGTCTAACGTCCGTAGCAGCCGTTCGAAAATCGGACATTCCCCCCGGAGGCGGCCGTGACCACTGCGTATGACCCTGCCCTGGATCGGCTCGATCCACACAGCGACCACCACCTGATCTCCCTGGTACGAGGGGGTGACACCGGCGCCTACGGGCTGCTCTACCGGCGCCACTACGACAGCGCCAGGCGGCTGGCCCGGGTGCTCCACCACGACGCCGCCGAGGCCGACGACCTCATCGCCGAGGCGTTCGCCAAGGTGCTCGCGGTGCTGCGCGGCGGCGGCGGCCCGGACAGCGCGTTCCGGGCCTACCTGCTGACGACCATGCGGCACGCCCGCTACGACCGGGCCCGCCGCGAGCACCGCGTCGAGCTCACCGACGACCTCACCCGGTACGAGACCGCGCAGCCGGTCGACGACCCGACCATCTCCCGTCTGGAGACCTCGTACGCCGCACGCGCCTTCGCCCGGCTGCCCGAGCGGTGGCGGGCCGTGCTGTGGCACACCGAGGTCGAGGGCGAGACCCCGGCCCAGATCGCCCCGCTGCTCGGGCTCACCCCCAACGGCGTGGCCGCGCTGGCGTACCGGGCCCGGGAACGGCTGCGCCAGATGTACCTGCAGGAGCACATCGCCACCACGGGCAACCCGCGCTGCCACTGGACCGGCGCGCACCTGGCCGGATACGTGCGGGCCGCGCTGGCCCGCCGCGACCGGACCAAGGTCGAGGAGCACCTGACCGGCTGCGCCGAGTGCCGCCGGCTGCACCGCGAGCTGACAGAGGAGAACAGCGGCCTCCGGGGGGTGTTAGCGCCCGTGCTGCTCGGCGCCGCGGCGGCGGGCTACCTGGCGAGCGCCGCCCGACCCGGCCGTATCCCCGTGAATCTGCGCGGGCGGGTCGCCGCCGCGGTGCAGGACCGGGCGCGCACGCTGCGCGCCCGGGGTGCCGTCGCGGTGTCCACGCGGGTCGCCGCCTGGTGGTGGCTGGCCGGGGCGCCCCGGCGGCTGACGGCCCGGTTCGGGCTGGCCAACGTGGCCGCCGGCGCGGGGGTGGCGGTCGCGGCGCTGGCCGGGGTGCTGGTGTTCGCGCTGATGACCGCGTCGCCGGTGACGGTGCGGCGGCCTCAGGCCATACCGGTGCCCGCGCCTGCCGGACCCGCGCCCACCGGCATCCTGCCCTCGGCCGCGCCCACCGGCCCGGCGACGGACGTGCCGTCGGCGGCCGCGAGCAGCCGCCCGCCGCGGCCGTCGCCGACCGGCGCGGCGTCGCCACCGGGCGCGACCGAGCCGGTCGCCCCCGCCCCGGCGGTCCCGGCGGCGCAGACCGATCCGGCAGCCGCCGACCTGGCCGCGGGCGGCCGGGGCACGCTGCCGATCCCGGTGCGGGCCCCGGGCACGCCCGAGCAGACCGCGGCCCGGACGGGTGGGCCGGTCGCGGCCGTGCCGGTGGTCCTGGCCGCCGATCCGGTACGGCTGGAGGTCACCCTCCCGGTCGGCGTGCACCTGATCGCCGCCGACGCCGGCGACGGCTGGCGCTGCGAGACCACCGTCGGCGGGGCCGCCTGCGCCAGGGCCGCGCTGCGCCCCGGCCAGCTGTCGACGGCGAGCCTGCCGGTCGAGGTGGACAAGGAGGTCAGCGGATTCCAGCCGGTCGCGACCATGGTCGACTTCGGCGGCAGGCGGCGCGCCGCCGCGTTCCGGGTGCCCGTCGCCCCCCGCGGCATGCACGCCGGGTACGCCGCCAGCGGCCGGGTCGACGTGTCGCTGGCCGGCAACACCCTGCTGTCCTGCTCGCCGCGCCCGCAGTGCTTCCAGTCCGACGACAACAACCTGCTGTCCATGCTGCCGCTGCTGCCCGGCCCGGCCGAGCCGCAGGCACCGGACGGCCTGTTCGACAGGGGCGGCCCGAAGGGCCCCGACGGCCGCATCGGCGAGCTCGCCGGCCCGAAGGCCGCCGCCGGAGCGCGGCTGATCCTGCCCAAGGGGGCGAAGGTGCGCTGGGCGGGCCTGGTCGTGGCCACCTCGTCGGACGTGTTCCCGCAGACCGTCGCGCTGCACGGGCCGAGCGGGCGCTGGCACCCGGTCGAGGTGCGGTTCGGGCACGGCGCGTCCGGTCCGTCGCTCACCCAGGGCTTCGCCGACGTGACCG
Organism: Catellatospora sp. TT07R-123; assembly: GCF_018327705.1. Classification (NCBI taxonomy): domain Bacteria; kingdom Bacillati; phylum Actinomycetota; class Actinomycetes; order Micromonosporales; family Micromonosporaceae; genus Catellatospora; species Catellatospora sp. TT07R-123. The sequence continues at coordinate 4,025,416 of NZ_BNEM01000002.1, forward strand.
ACCTGGTCCGCGGCGGCGGCGACTGGTGGCTGGCGGCCCCCGCCGACCGGCTGCCCCAGGGCAGCGGCCAGTACGCGGGCTGGACCCTGACCGTGGTGTACGCCCACGACCGCGCCCCGCACGCCGAGGCCGCCGTCTACCTCGGCCCGCGCGCCGGGCACGGCGACGACGACGCGACCGTCGCGCTGGGCCCCGGCGGCCAGGTCAAGATCGGCCTGGCCCTGTGGGACGGCGACCTCGGCATGGACGGCGACTCGCTGTACATCGGGGACGCCCAGGTGGGGGTCGCGGGCAACCTCGCGGGCGGGCGCAACACCAGCGCCGCCGCGCTGGCCTGCCGGCCCGACCCGGCCCGGTGCACCTGGCGCACCCCCGGCGTGGACGTGCTGTGGCTGGGCGCCCCGGCCGCGCCCGGCAGCACCGCCCGCCTGCGTACGGGCGGCGACCCGCTGGAGGTGGGGGTGCTCGCGGTCGTCACCGGCTCCGCGCAGCTCGGCGACCGCGACGCCGACGGCCGGTAAACTCCCTCATGTGACCCCTGAACCAGCCGCCGGCCTGCTCCCCCGCCTCCTCGACCGCTTCCGCCACCTGCTGCGGGAGCTGGGCAAGTTCGGCGTCGTCGGCGGTCTCGCCTTCCTCCTCGACTTCGCGGTGTTCAACCTGCTGCTGTCGACCGGCTGGCTGGCCGCGACCCTCGTCTCGACGACGGTCGCGGCCACCGCCGCGTTCCTGGGCAACCGGTACTGGACCTGGCGCCACCGCGAGAGCGCCAGCCTCGCCCGGGAGTACGGCCTCTACTTCTTCTTCAACGCGGTCGGCCTCGGCATCAGCCTGGCGGTGCTGTGGTTCAGCCACGACGTGCTCGGCGGCGCCTGGCCGGAGGTCTTCCAGACCCGCCTGGCCGACAACGTGTCGAAGATGCTCGTCGGCAACGCGATCGCGACCGTGTTCCGCTTCTGGGCGTACCGGCGGTTCGTGTTCACCGGGCCGCAGGTGGAGGCGGCCCAGCCCGCCCCCGCGCAGGCTTCCGCAAGGTGAGATGGCACGCATCCGGGGTTGCGGAACCTGCCGTCCCGATTCATCTCGCGTAAAGTGACCGAGTGCACCGTGACCAGATGATGTGGGACCGCTTCCTGCCGGCCCGACTGCGCCGGCTCGGCCCGGAGGCCCTCAAGTTCGCCGTCGTGGGCGGTGCCAATACGGTGATCAACTTCCTGGTGCTCAACGCACTGGTGCTCACGATCTTCCCCGGCGGCGAGCTCAAGGCCAACGTCGTCGCCACCATCGTGGCGATGGTGACGTCGTACCTGATGAACCGGCACTGGACCTACAAGGACCGGTCGAAGGACGGGGCGACCCGCGAGTTCATCATGTTCGCGATCTTCAACGCGGCCGGCCTGGTCATCGAGCTGGCCGTCATGGGCGCCACCAAGTACGCGCTGGGCCTGACCAGCCTCTTCGCCCTGAACGTGGCCAAGTTCTTCGGCCTGGGCCTGGGCACGATCTTCCGCTTCTTCACGTACCGCACGTTCGTGTTCGCGCCGAGCAACACCGTGGCGGTCGGGGCCGACGGCGCCGACATCGACCTCGGCCCGGCCCACCTGCACGTCGCCGACGTCGAGGAGCTGCTCGACGCCGAGGCCGCCGCCACCACCGCGGCCGGCGTGCCGGTGCCCGCGCAGGTGCACCGCGACGACTTCGCCCGGCTCACCGCCCCGCTGGAGGCCGAGTTCGCGGCCGAGGCGGAGCAGCTGGCCGCCCTGGACGCCGAGCTCAGCGACGCCAAGCTCTCCGACGAGCTGACGCGGGCCAAGCGGCGCCCAGAGCGGTAACCGCGGACTACTTCTGGTTCTCCTCGGCGCGGGTCTCCTGCGCCGGCGGGATGTACTTCGGCCGCTCGTCGTCGTTGTACGAGTGGTGGTCCCGGTCGGCCTCGACCAGCTCGTACAGCGTGGTCTGGACCTTCTCCACGTGCGGGATGTCGGTCAGGATCGACTGTCCCCGCTCGCCCGCCGACTCGATGGTCAGCGTGCCGCAGCCCAGCATCCGCTCGATGAACCGCTGGTTCATGGAGTGGTCGTTGACGCGCGACAGCGGGATGTCCCGGCGGTCACGGGAGAACACACCGGTCTGCAGCAGCACCCGCTCGTTGGTGAGCACGTAGTGCGTGGTGCGCCAGACCAGCCACGGCCAGAACGACAGCCACGCCACCGCCACCACGGCCAGGCCCGCGATGATGTAGATCAGCACCTCGTTGTCCAGCAGGACCAGCCCGGTGATCACCGCCGCCAGCGCCAGCACCAGCACCGCGACCGGCCGGATCATGGCCTTCCAGTGCGGGTGCAGGTCGAGCACCACGTGTTCGCCGTCGGTCAGCACGTCCTCGGGGAACGCCATTCCCTTGCCTCCTAAGTCCCGGGCCGTCCGCACCTGCGCGACCGCCCGCGAGCAGGTTAGTGCGGCGACACCACCATCCGGAATCCACCGTCGGTAGCCCGTCACCTTTCCGTCTCATCACCGGTGCGTCCCGCCACGACGCACCCCCGGTGAAAGACGACCCCGACACCCCGAAGACGGCCCGAGCCCTCCCCCAACCCCGCTTTTTCATAAACGTTGGCCTATCTCATCGAGAATGATCTACGAATAGTCGATGTAATAGGCCAACGTCTATGAAAAAGCGGGGCCGGACGGCGTACGGAGGGTGGATTCCGGCCAGAGGCGGCGATCAACCGCCGGTCACCCGTGGAGGTCGACCCGAACCCGGGTGCGGCGAGGTCAGCGCAGGTGGACGACGTCGCCCGCCGCGATGTGGCGCAGGGTGCCGTCGGTAGCGGCCACGACCAGGCGCCCGTCGGTGTCCACGGTGGTCGCGGTGCCGGTCAGGCTCGACCCGTCCGGCATCGACACCGACACCTCCCGCCCGACCGAGCCGCACAGCCGCACATACGCCTCGCGCACCCCGCCGCGCTCCGGGTCGCCCTTCGCGTCCTGCCACTGCCGGTACCGCTCATACAGCCGCCCCAGCAGCTCGCCCGCGAGCTGCGTCCGGTCGACCGAGTGCGCCTGCTCCAGCAGCAGCGAGGTCGCGGGCAGGCCGGACGGCGTGACGGGCAGCTCGTCGGCGCCCAGCGTGACGTTGAGCCCGATCCCGATCACGACCGCCCCGGCCTCCGGCACCTCGGCCAGCAGCCCCGCGCACTTGCGCCCGTTGAGCAGCAGGTCGTTGGGCCACTTGAGCTGCGGTTCCAGCCAGGTCACCGCGCGTACGGCCTCGGCCAGGGCGACCCCGGCCAGCAGCGGCAGCCAGCCCCAGCGGGACACGTCGACGGTCGGGCGCAGCAGCACGCTCAGCGCCAGCCCGGCGTTCGGCGGCGACTGCCAGCTGCGGTTGAGCCGGCCCCGGCCCGCGGTCTGCGACTCGGCGAGCAGCACCAGCCCTTCGGCCGCGCCCTCGCGGGCCGCCGCCGACACGTCGGTGTTGGTGGAGCCGGTCTCGGCGACGATCTCCGGCCGCCAGAACGGCTGGATCTCGGCGTGCAGGTGGGAGCCGTTGAGCGGCGAACGGTCGGCGGTCACCGGATCACGCTAACCCGCGTGCCGGGCGCGGACCGGGGCGACGTCGGCGTCGGTGAACGGGCCGAGCCACTCCGGCAGCACGATGTCGGTCTGCCCGGTTTCGGTGGCGACCAGGCGTCCGCGCTGGATCGACTCCATCCGGTGGCGGCGGACCGGCTCGCCCGCCCCGGCGGCGGACACGGCGACCAGGCCGGGCCCGAAGGCGCCGGGTTCGGCCGGACCGGCTTGCACCCGTACCTCGGCCGCGCCCGCAGGCACGCCGCCGCGCCGCCGCGGCGCCGGCCGCTGGGCGCCTCCCGGTGCGGTCGCGGGGCGGTCGGGCCGGATCGGGTGCACCGAGCCGACCGCGCCGTCAGGCACGCCGGCGGCCGCGAGCGGGGTGCCCGTGACCGTCGTGCGGGCTTCGCCGGTGGCCGCGGCCCGGTCGCGCGCGGCGGCCGCGACGGCGGGCCGGTGTGCGAAGCGGGAGTCGGCGTGTACGCCCGGGACGCCCGTACCGATGACGGCCGGGACCGGCGGGGCCGGGTCCGCCGACCGGGCCGCGGGCGCGGCCGCCGTGACCAGCAGCGGCGCCGCACCTGCGGTCACCAGCTCCGGCGTGCGCTCCCACGCGTCCGGGGCGCCCGGGGCGGCGGCGCGGATGGTTCCGCCCGCCCCGGTGCCGGGCCGCTGCGCGGCACGCCCTGCGGCGGGCGTGGTGGTGCTGGCGGGGCCGCGCCGGGCCGGGCGCGGTCGGCGCGAGCCGGCTCCGGGGGCGGTCTGCCCGCCCGGACCGGGTCGCGGCCTGGTGGGGGATCCGGGTGTGGACACGGGCCGCCGACGCGGCGCACGGGGGCGCGGTTCGCCCTGCCACGGACGCACCACCGCGAGCACCGCGAAGCCGCCCACCAGCAGCGCAACCCCGAAGACCATCGTCACAATCGTCCTAACGACCACCCTAAACCAGACGAAACGACCACCCTCTTCATCAAGATCATTTCGTTGGGCGATCCGGACACGTGTGGCGCAGATGACTGAACGGGAGTTCAGGAGGTTCGTTAGCATCACGGCGTGACGACAACGGTGCCGAAGGACAGCAGCCAGGTGAGCCGGACGACGGCGGGCAAGCTCGCCGACTTCGACCGGCGGGTCGAGGAGGCCGTGCACGCGGGCTCGGCGCGGGCGGTGGAGAAGCAGCACGCCCGGGGCAAGAAGACGGCACGCGAGCGGATCGGGCTGCTGCTCGACGAGGGCTCGTTCGTGGAGCTGGACGAGCTGGCCCGGCACCGCTCCATCAACTTCGGGCAGGAGCGCAACCGGCCCTACGGCGACGGCGTGGTCACCGGCTACGGCACGGTCGACGGCCGCCCGGTGTGCGTGTTCGCGCAGGACTTCACGGTGTTCGGCGGCTCGCTGGGCGAGGTCTTCGGCCAGAAGATCGTCAAGGTGATGGATCTGGCGATGAAGACCGGCTGCCCGGTCATCGGCATCAACGACTCCGGCGGCGCCCGCATCCAGGAGGGCGTGGTCTCGCTCGGCCTGTACGGCGAGATCTTCTTCCGCAACGTGCGCGCCTCCGGCGTGATCCCGCAGATCTCGCTGGTCATGGGCCCGTGCGCGGGCGGCGCGGTCTACTCCCCCGCCGTCACCGACTTCACCGTGATGGTCGACCAGACCTCGCACATGTTCATCACCGGCCCGGACGTGATCAAGACCGTCACCGGCGAGGACGTGGGCATGGAGGAGCTGGGCGGCGCGCGCACCCACAACACGAAGAGCGGCAACGCGCACTACCTGGCCACCGACGAGGCCGACGCGATCGAGTACGTCAAGGCGCTGCTGTCGTACCTGCCGAGCAACAACCTGGACCAGGCGCCCGCCTACCCGGCCGCCGCCGACCTGGACCCGTCCGACACCGACGCCGTCCTGGACACGCTGATCCCCGACTCGGCCAACCAGCCCTACGACATGCACGCCGTGCTGGAGTCGATCGTCGACGACGGCGAGTTCCTGGAAGTCCAGCCGCTGTACGCGCAGAACATCATCACCGGCTTCGGCCGGGTCGAGGGCAGGCCGGTCGGCGTCGTCGCCAACCAGCCGATGCACCTCGCGGGCTGCCTGGACATCGACGCCTCGGAGAAGGCGGCCCGGTTCGTGCGCACCTGCGACGCGTTCAACATCCCGGTGCTGACCTTCGTGGACGTGCCCGGCTTCCTGCCCGGCACCAGCCAGGAGTGGGACGGCATCATCCGCCGGGGCGCCAAGCTCATCTACGCGTACGCCGAGGCCACCGTCCCGAAGATCACGGTGATCACGCGCAAGGCGTACGGCGGCGCGTACGACGTCATGGGATCCAAGCACCTGGGCGCCGACCTCAACTTCGCCTGGCCGACCGCGCAGATCGCGGTGATGGGCGCGCAGGGCGCGGTGAACATCCTCTATCGTGCGGAGCTGGCCGCCGCCGACGACCCGGTGGCCCGCCGCACCGAGCTCATCGACGAGTACGAGGACACCCTGTGCAACCCGTACGTCGCCGCCGAGCGCGGCTACGTCGACGCGGTGATCCGACCGTCGGCCACCAGGGCGCACATCGTGCGCGGCCTGCGCACCCTGGCGACCAAGCGGGAGACGCTGCCGCCGAAGAAGCACGGCAACATCCCCCTGTAACGGCAGTCATCGATCATCAGCGGTGAGTGACGCCCATGTGGCACAACGTTCACGTCGACCGTCCGGTGTGGAACGATGGCGGGATGAACCTGCCACGACGCCACACCGTGCTGGTCGACGTGGGCTACCTGTACGCGGCCTCGGGCGAGCTGGTGCTGGGCACCCCGAACCGCTCGGAGTTCAAAGTGGACGCCGAGCCGCTCATTCACGCACTCATGCAGCTCGCGGCCCAGCGGCTCGGCGAGGACCTGCTGCGGGTGTACTGGTTCGACGCGGCCCGGGACCGGGTGCCCACCATCGACCAGCGCGTCATCGCGCAGATGGCGCAGGTCAAGCTGCGCCTGGGCAACCTCAACATGCGCGGGCAGCAGAAGGGCGTGGACGCCCAGATCCGCAGCGACCTGGAGACCCTGGCCCGGCACAAGGCGATCACCGACGCGGTGCTGGTCGCCGGGGACGAGGACATGCTGTCGGCGATCGAGGCGGCGCAGAGCTACGGGGTGCGCGTGCACCTGTGGGGCGTCGAGCCGCCCTACGGCACCAACCAGGCCGAACGCCTGCTCTGGGAGAGCGACACGGTGTTCACGCTGGACGCCGACACGGTCCGGCCGTACTTCACGGCGACCGGCCGCATCCGTACGCCCACCCCGGCCGAGGTCTTCTCGGGCCGCCCGGCGATCGCGCTGCCGGTGTCGCAGGTGTCGGTGGCCCCCGAGCCGCGGCCCGCACCGTCCCGGCCGATCGGCCCGGCGCTGCCCGAGCGCGTCGACATCATCGACGTCGGTGAGTTCGTCGCGCAGAAGTGGATTCTGGCGCGGGGCCGTGACAACATCGGCGACCTGTTGCCGGGGCCGAAACTGCCGACCGTCATCGACAAGGAGCTGCTGGTCGAGGCGGAGAAGGAGCTGGGCATCTCGCTGCGGCAGTACGAGAAGGCCCGGTTGTGGGTCCGCGACGGCTTCTGGTCGCGGGTGTATCGGGAGTTCGGCATGAGCCGGCCCCACGGGGAGGGAGAACAGAGATGAGCGAGCAGGGTCCGATCCGGATCGAACGCGGCGTCCCGACGGCCGAGGAACTGGCCGCGCTGGTCGCGGTGCTGTCGGCGCGGCCCGGCGTGGCACCGGCCACACCGGACGCGGCGTCGGACTGGTGGCGCAGCGGCCTGCCCGGCGTGACCAGGCCCGGTGCGACCAGGCCCGGCGCGGGCGCGTGGCGGCGTTCGGGGTTGCCCGCCTGACGGTGTGCATCCTTGCCCGATTTCGGTAGTCTGCTAGCGCTGGAATCGGTGGGCACCCATGGCCTCGACTCGTCGGCCGCCGGCGGCACGCCACCGACTCGCCAATGGGGGAGGTAACAAGCGCCATGGGACTGCCCGAAGAGGACAAGGGACCCGCCTGGCTGCGTGACTACGGCCGCGCCAGCGGATATACCAAGGCCAGCAGCTTCACCGGGTACGACGAGGGCAAGCTCGCCGTCGAGCTGGGGGATCTGAAGCTCTTCGCCGACGTGCTGGAGAAGGAGCACATGCTCGACTACCGCCCGCACGCGCAGGTGGTGTTCGAGCAGATGGCCACGGTGACGCAGAGCCCGGACAAGCGGTTCCAGGAGCTGTGCGCCGGCATGCAGGGCCACCGCGACATGCTCGTGCAGGCCGCCGACGCGCTGGCCCGCCACGACGAGGCGGTGCTCAACCTGGTCAAGGCGACCCGCGAGATCATCAAGCAGTACGGCAAGACCGACGCGCTCACCGCGACCCGCACCTCCGACGTCAACCGGGTGCTGGCCGCCGACCCGAACGCGGCCCCGCCCGGCCAGAACGGGCAGCCGGCCACGCAGCCCGGCACGGGTCAGCCCGCGGGCACCCCGGGTGCTTCCACCATCCCGGCCGTGAACCCGACCGACGGCGCGACCACTTCCGACAATGGCGGTGACTACCGATGACGGGGACCGACTGGAACGCCGTCCCGATGCAGACCATGTGGGACTGGGTCAACGGGCGGCAGCTCAGCCCGCACTACGAGCAGGCTGACGGCTGGAAGAAGGCGAGCGAGCTCGCCGGGCTGCACCGCGACCGGCTCAAGGTCTACCGGGAGAAGCTGGCCGGGATCTGGCGGCCCGAGGGCAGCGAGGCGGCCAAGGCGTTCCTGACCCGGCTCGACGAGCTCATCGCGTCGGTGGAGAACGTCGGCCAGGTGACCGGCGGCAACTACGCGTACGCCCATGACATGCCGATCTCGATCGACGAGGCCAAGCGCAAGCTCAAGCCGATCTACGACGCGTACATGAAGTACCTCCCGGCGTCCGGCCCGAACCCGACGCGGCCGTCGGACCTGCCCAGCGGCGAGGGCACCGTCGACCAGTACCTGGCCAAGAAGCTGGCCGAGGCGCGCCGGATCATGGCCGACCTCGGCTCGTCGCTGGTCATGGCGCCGTACAACATGGTCAAGCCCGCGCCGTACGTGCCGCCGGGCCGGGGCACCGTGCTCGACCACGGCGGCGACTACGGCACGCCGCCGGCGATCGTGCCGCCGATGATCCCGCCGATCATGCCGATCCCGCCGGCGGTTCCCCCGTCGAGCTTCACGCCGACCCCGGTGCCGATGCCCGGCGGGCCCGACCTGTCCGGCCTGAACCCGACGCCGCCCACCACGACGGTGCCGGTCGGCGGCACCCCCACCACCAACCCGACGCTGCCCCCGGCGACCGGCAACCCCGGCCTGCCGCCCGGCGTCATCGGCGCACCGCCGATGACCGGCCTGCCCGCCGGAGCCCGCCCGCCGGTGATCGGCGGCGTCGGCACGCCGCTGGCCCGCGGCGCGGGCATGCCCGGCGGCGTGATCGGCGGCGCTCCGGCGGCGGGCGCGGCCCGCGCCGGCGGCGCGCGGCCGAACCCGGTCGGCGGCATGATCGGCGGCGGTGCACCCGGCGCGGCCGGGCGCGGTGCCGCCGGGGCGCGCGGCACGGCCGGGCTCGGCGGCCCCCTGGGCGGCGCGCCGGGACGTCCCGGCCAGCGCCGTGATGGCGAGGGCGAGGACCACGAGGATCCGGACACCCTGTGGAGCGTGGCCCAGGGCGTGGCGCCGGTGCTGGACGCACCGGAGGCGCCCGGCCCGGTCGACCCCGGTCCGGCGATCGGCATGTACCGGTGAGGCGAGCTCTGCGCGCGGCGGCGGTGCTGGTCACCGCCGCCGCCACCATCGCGGTGGGCGCGGTTCCCGCGCACGCCGACCGCTTCCGCGACGACCAGTGGTTCCTGGGCTACCTCGACCTGGCCAAGGCGCACGCGATCAGCCAGGGCGAGGGCGTCACCGTCGCGGTGATCGACTCCGGCGTCGAGGCGCACCACCCGGACCTGGACGGCAACGTGCTGCCCGGCGTCGACGTGGTGCCCGGCGGCGGCGGCAACGGCTGGGGCGACCTGGACGGGCACGGCACCGGCATGGCCGGGCTGATCGCCGCGCACGGCCACGGCAGCGGTGCGGGCGTGCTCGGCGTCGCCCCCAAGGCGAAGATCTTCCCGATCCGGATGGCCAACAGCGCCGGCATGGGCAACGGCGACGCCATCGTCAAGGGCATCGACGAGGCCGTGACCCGCAAGATAAAGATCATCTCGATCTCGGTGTCGGCGTTCTCCGCGGTGCCCGACGACCTCATCGACGCGGTGGCGCGGGCCCGTGCCGCGGGCTGCCTGGTCTTCGCGGCCAGCGGCAACGCCCCCGAGGACTTCGTGGTCACCGCCCCGGCCCGCTACCCCGGCGCCGTCGCGGTGGGCGCGGTCGACCGCAACGGCGCACACATGACCTCGTCGGTGAGCGGCCCGGAGCTGGTGCTCAGCGCTCCCGGCGCCGACATCACCAGCGCCAGCAAAATCAACAAGTCCGCCGGTACGCAGTACCGGCGCGGCAGCGGCACCAGCCCCGCCACCGCGATCGCCGCAGGCGTGGCGGCACTGGTCTGGTCCAAGTACCCGACGCTGACCGGCGACGAGGTGCTGGAGCGGCTGACCCGTACCGCGGTGGACAAGGGCCCGAAGGGCCAGGACCGCGACTACGGGTTCGGCGTGGTCGACCCGGTCGCCGCGCTCACCGCCCCGGCCGCGTCCCCCAGCGCCGCGCCGACCGACGGCTCGGTCGCCACCTTCGGGGCCAGTGAACTCCCCGACACCAGCGACGGCGGCGGCCTGCGGCTGGGCGTGATCGCCCTGGTGGTCGGGGCGCTCATCGTCCTCGGCGGCGTGGCCGTCGTCATCGCCCGAACAGTGCGCAGGTAGCGTTGCGGTCCATGTCGACTCGTCCGAACTTCGTGCTCGCCTCGGCCAGCCCGGCGCGCCGCAACCTGCTCGCGGCCGCCGGGATCGACGTCGAGATCATCGTCAGCGGCGTCGACGAGGAAGCGGTGGAAGCCACCACCGCCGAGGCGCTCAGCGGCGTGCTGGCCCGGATGAAGGCCCACGCCGTGGCCGAGCGGCTGCGCCACAACGCGCACCCGCACCCGCACGCCGTGGTGCTCGGCTGCGACTCCGTGCTCGCCTTCGACGGGCAGATCCTCGGCAAGCCCGACGGCCCCGAGGAGGCGGCCGAGCGCTGGCAGGCGATGCGCGGCCGCAGCGGCGTGCTGCACACCGGCCACTGCCTGATCGACCTGGCCGACGGCCGGGCGGTGCAGGGCGACGCCGCCACCGTGGTGCACTTCGCCGACATCAGCGACGCCGAGATCGAGGCGTACGTCGCCTCCGGCGAGCCGCTGTGGGTCGCCGGCTCCTTCACCATCGACGGGCTGGGCAGCGCGTTCGTGGAGCGCCTGGAGGGCGACCACACGAACGTGATCGGCCTGTCGCTGCCGCTGCTGCGCCGCATGCTGGCCGAGCTGGGCTACGAGATCACCCAGTTCTGGCGGGGCCGCTGAACCACACCGCCACGGGCATAGGCTCGCAGGCATGAGCCGGAACTTCATCACGGTCACCGAGGAGCTGCACGACTACGTCGTCAGGCACGGCACCCCGCTCGACGAGCTGCAACTGGCGCTGCGGGCGGAGACCGAGGAGGCGACCGGGTCGGCCGCGGGCATGCAGATCGAGCCCGAGTACGCCGCGTTCCTGACCATGCTCACCAAGCTCACCGGGGTGCGCCAGGCGGTCGAGGTCGGCACGTTCACCGGGATGTCGTCGCTGGCGATCGCCCGCGGCATGGCCGAAGACGGGCGGCTGACCTGCTTCGACGTCTCCGAGGAGTACACCTCGATCGCGCGGCGGTACTGGGCGCGGGCCGGGCTGGCCGACCGCATCGAGCTGCGGCTCGGCCCGGCCGCCGAGGGGCTGGCGCGGCTGCCCGAGCAGCCGTACCTCGACCTCGCGTTCATCGACGCCGACAAGGAGAGCTACCGGACGTACTGGGAGCTGCTGGTGCCCCGGATGCGCTCCGGCGGGCTGATCATCGCCGACAACACGCTGTGGTCCGGGCGGGTGCTGCACCCCGAACCCGACGACGAGGAGACCGAGGCGATCGTCGCCTTCAACGCGGCCGTCGCCGCCGACCCCCGCGTGGAGCCCGTCATGCTCCCCTTCTCCGACGGCGTGACGCTCGCCCGCATCCGCTGACCCACCCGCCCACACCACCCTGCCGCGCCACGCCCGCCCCGCCCCGCGCCACGCCCGCCCCGCCCCGCGCCACGCCCGCGCCGCGCCGCGCCGCGCCGCTCATGATCAGCGCAGTTTCGGGGAAAGTGCTGGAATCTTGAGCTTCTTTCGCACACTTTCCCCGAAACTGCACTGATCATCGCCGAGGCCCCGCGTCGGCCGCGATCGCGGCGGCAGCAGGCCGACGGCTGGAGATCCGAAATCGTGGACGCCAGGTGCTGTCATAGCGACACCCAGCGTCCACGATTCGCGATCACCACCCGCTACCGGACGTTGATCACGGTGGCGGGGTGGCGACACACCGTCGAACCCGGCCATAAGTTCATGATCAACCGGCAGGGACCGGTGCCGGTGCCGGTGCCGGTGCCGGTGCCGGTGCCGGTGTCGGTGTCGGTGCCGGTGTGGTGGTGGTGGCGAAGCGGAGGGCCAGGGCGGCGGCGGCGGCCAGGAGCAGGGGGATCAGCAGGAAGGCGGTGTGCGGGCCGACCTGGTCGGCGACCAGGCCGAGCGCGAGCGGCCCGGCGCCGAAGCTGACCGCCATCGAGTACGACGCCACCCCCGCGGCCCGGTCCGCCTGCCCCGCCGCGGCCCCCAGCGCCAGCGAGATCGCCAGCGGATAGTGCATCGCGTTGCCGAGCCCGAGCACCGCGAGCCCGGTCACGGCCAGCGCCGGGCCGGTGGCGCTCCAGAACGCGGCGAACCCGGCCAGGCTCAGCGCCAGCGCGCACAGGTACAGCGGGATCGACCGCACCCGCAGCGCGATCCGCGCCCCGAACAGCCGCCCGATGAACATGCCGCCGACCACGGCCGACATCACGGCGGTGGCCGCGCCGGGCGACAGCCCGGCCCGGTCGCGCAGCACCGAGGCGGCCCACATCGACAGCACCACTTCGACCGCGCCGGTGACCGTCATCATGGCCCAGGCCAGCCAGTATCCGGCGGGCAGCGGGCGGCGCGGGGCGGTGGCGGCCTCGGCCGCCGCGGCGACGGGGTCGCCGGCGACGCGGATGCGGCGGGCGTACGCGACGAGGGCCAGCAGGGCGATCAGGCCGACGAGCAGCCCGAACCCGGTGCGCCAGCCGAGCCCGGCGCGCATGGTGGCGCCGATGGCCAGTGGGGCGAGCAGCCCGGCGGCGCAGGCGACGGCGTTGGCCTCGCTGATCGCGGAGGGCCCGGCGGGACCGTGCCGGTCGGACAGGGCCGCCACGATGCCGCCGATCATGGTGATCCCGGCGACGGCGATGAGCGCGGTCAGCCCCAGGGTGACCGGGTACAGCGGGGGCAGGGTGACGAAGGCGAGCACGCCGAGCGCGATGACGGCCTGGCCGCCCCAGAGGACGGCGGCGCGGCCGTACCGGCGGGAAAGGACCGGGTAGAGGACGCCGCCGAGGACCGCCCCGGCCGCGATGGCGGTGCTGTGCAGGCTGGCCGCCGCGGCACTGGTGCCCTGCTCGTCACGCAGCAGCGGCATGATCGGCCCGAACCCGTAGTTGAAGTAGCCCCAGAGGCCGAGTTGCAGGTAGATCAGCCAGGTGGCGAGGTCGCGATGAAGCCGGGGCACCGTATGAAGCTACGCTCCTTACAGGTGCCCCGGCTGCCAGGTGTAACCGAGCTAACGCCTCAGCGGACAGACTTGGCGAAGGTCCGCGACGAGACGATCAGCGCGATGACGGTCAGCGGGCTGAGGATGGCCAGCGCCTGCCACACCGAGTCGTCGCCCGGGTTGCCCGCGAACAGCGCGCGCACGCCGGTCACGGCCCAGCTGAACGGGTTGAAGTCGGCCACGCGCTGGAGCCACGGCGGGCCGAGCGCGATCGGCAGCAGGATGCCCGACAGCAGCATGATCGGCTGGATCAGCGTGTTGAGCAGGGGCGCCATCGCGTCCTCGCTCTTCAGCGCCAGGCCCAGCGCGTACCCGAGCGAGGACAGCAGCAGCGCCATCAGGCCCACCAGCAGGAACGCCAGCACCGCGTCGCCGACGCCGATGCGCAGCCCGAACGGGTACGACAGCAGCGTCACCAGCACGGCCTGGAACATCAGCTGCACCACGTCGCGCAGCGAGCGGCCCAGCAGCAGCGCGACCCGGCTGACCGGGGTGACCCGGTTGCGCTCGATGACGCCCGCGCGCAGCTCGGCGATGATGCCGAAGCCGGAGAAGGCGCTGAACAGCGCGACCATGACCAGCATGCCCGGCACGAACAGCTGGTAGGTCGCGCCCTGGCTGAGCGGCCGGCCCTGGCCCAGCGCCTTGCTCATCAGCGGCGCGAACAGGAACAGGTAGAACAGCGGCTGGGTGATGCCGACGATGACCCACACCGGGTTGCGCAGCAGGAGCAGCATCTGCCGCTGGAACACCAGCCAGGTGTCACGGAGGAATTTCATGATCAGCTCTCCCTGAGGCTGCGGCCGGTCTTGGCCAGGAACACGTCGTCGAGGCTGGGGCGGTGCAGCTCGATGCCGTCGATGGCGATCTTCTCGGCGTCGAGGGTGCGCAGCACGTGCGGGATGACGCTGGCGCCGTCCTCGACGTACAGCCGCAGCGACTGCTCGGTGGTCTCCAGCTTGCGCACGTAGTCGGCGTTGCCGAACAGGTCGGCGGCCTGGGCCACGTCGCGCTGGAGCTGCACGGAGACGACGTCGCCGAGCACCTCCTGCTTGAGGTCGGCGGGCGTGCCCTCGGCCACGATCTGGCCGTGGTCCATGATCGACAGCCGGTCGCAGAGCGCGTCGGCCTCGTCCAGGTAGTGCGTGGTGAGGAAGACGGTCATGCCCATCTCCCGGAGCTTGCGCACCTCGCCCCACATGTGGGCGCGCGACTGCGGGTCCAGGCCGGTGGTGGGCTCGTCCAGGAAGACGACCTTGGGCTGGTGGATGATGCCGAGCGCGATGTCGACGCGGCGCCGCTGGCCGCCGGAGTACGTCTTGCACTTGCGGTCGGCGTACTCGGCGAGCTCGAAGGTCTGCAGGGCGTCGGCGGCGCGGCGCTGGGCCTCGGCCTTGCTGATGCCGTACATCCGGGCGTGGAGCACGAGCTCCTCGCGGCCGGTGGAGTCGTCCCAGGTGCTGCCGCCCTGGGCGACGTAGCCGATGCGGCGGCGCACCTCGCCCGGGTTCTTGCGCAGGTCGGCACCGGCGATGACGGCGCTGCCGCCGTCGGGTTCGAGCAGCGTGGCGAGCATGCGCAGGGTGGTGGTCTTGCCGGCGCCGTTGGGGCCGAGGAAGCCGAAGATCTCGCCCTCGGCGACGCTCAGGTCGACGCCGCGGACCGCTTCCACGGTCTTGACGTCGCGACCGGCACGGGAACGGAACGATTTCCGCAGCCCGGAGGTCTCGATGATCATTTGTAGCTCCAGAGTCGGGGGAACCCGTGGAGCGTAGGACCGGGGTCTGACACTAGTCAAGTTTGATTAATCGGTTGCGAGGTTGGGATTTCCCTGCCAGCGGGCCAGCAGTTCCGGGGTGTAGTACGGCGTACCCGACTCGATCTCGGCGGCCACGCGCTCGCACCACGAGATCTCGCCCTCGGCCCGCGCGATGCCCAGCTCCAGCATCCAGCGCACGTGCGTGGGCTTGTTGTCCGGCACCGCCCAGCCCGCGTCCAGGGCGGCCCGGTTGCCCTCGTTGTCGGCCCGCAGCTGCCGCGCCCGGTTGCGCAGCGCCGCCGCGACCTCCTCCCGGGGCAGCTCCGTCATCAGCGAGAACGCCGCCAGGAACGGGTCCTCCCCGCCCTGCTGCCCCCACAGGTACGTCGTCAGCAGGTCGCGGAACTGCTCGGTCCCCTTCTCGGTGACCTCGTACCGGGTGCGCGCGGGGCGGCTGCCCACCTGCTCGCTGCCGACCTCGCGCAGCGCGCCCTCGTCGGCGAGCTTCTTCAGGGCGTGGTAGACCGAACCCGGCTGCACGTTGGCCCACCGGTCGGCATGCCAGCTCAGCAGCTCCCGGCGTACGTCGTACCCGTGCACGGGCTGGAGCAGCCGGACCACACCCAGGATCATCATCCGCGTCGTCGACACGCCAGCAAGTGTGCGACCCGGCGCCCGGCCGACCCCTGCCGGGGCGGCGCACACGTTCGTGCAGTTTCGGGGAAACCGCACGAAAGAAGGCCGAGATTCCTGCACTTTCCCCGAAACTGCACACACCACAGCGCGGATCGCGGAGCTCTGGTGAACGTTCGTTCATGAGACTGGTCACATCGCGCCTGAGCGGTCGTTAATGATCAACTGCGCCGATAGACTCCGCGCAGGCCCGTCGGGGAGGACGATGATGACGATGCTGTCCAAAGTGTTGATCGCCAACCGAGGCGAGATCGCCGTACGCGTGGCACGTGCCTGCCGCGACGCGGGCCTGACCAGCGTCGCCGTCTACGCCGACGGCGACCGCGACGCGCTGCACGTCACCATCGCCGACGAGGCGTACGCCCTGGGCGGCGAGACCAGCGCCGACACCTACCTGCGCATCGACAAGCTCATCGACGCGGCGAAGCGCTCCGGCGCCGACGCCGTCCACCCCGGCTACGGCTTCCTCTCCGAGAACGCCGACTTCGCCCAGGCCGTCCTCGACGCCGGGCTGACCTGGGTCGGGCCCACCCCGCAGGCCATCCGCGACCTCGGTGACAAGGTGACCGCGCGGCACATCGCCCAGCGCGCCGGGGCGCCGCTGGTGCCCGGCACCCCCGAGCCGGTCAAGGGCGCCGACGAGATCGTCGCGTTCGCGCGCGAGAACGGCCTGCCGGTCGCCATCAAGGCCGCTTTCGGCGGCGGCGGGCGCGGCCTCAAGGTCGCCCGCACCCTGGAGGAGATCCCCGACCTGTTCGACTCGGCCACGCGCGAGGCGGTGGCCGCGTTCGGCCGGGGCGAGTGCTTCGTCGAGCGATACCTCGACAAGCCGCGCCACGTCGAGGCGCAGGTGCTGGCCGACCAGCACGGCAACGTGATCGTGGTGGGCACCCGCGACTGCTCGCTGCAACGCCGCCACCAGAAGCTGGTCGAGGAGGCGCCCGCGCCGTTCCTCACCGACGCCCAGCGCGCCGCGATCCACGACTCGGCCAAGGCGATCTGCCGCGAGGCGGGCTACCACGGCGCGGGCACGGTCGAATACCTGGTCGGCACCGACGGGACCATCTCGTTCCTGGAGGTGAACACCCGTCTTCAGGTCGAGCACCCGGTCACCGAGGAGACCTCCGGCATCGACCTGGTCCGCGAGCAGTTCCGCATCGCCGCCGGGGAGAAGCTGCGCTTCGACGCCGACCCGGCGCCGCGCGGCCACTCGATCGAGTTCCGGATCAACGGCGAGGACCCGGGGCGCAACTTCCTGCCCGCCCCCGGCTCGATCACGAAACTGCACCTGCCGGCCGGTCCGGGCGTACGCGTGGACACCGGGTTCGACACCGGCAGCGTCATCAGCGGCAACTTCGACTCGCTGCTCGCCAAGGTGATCATCACCGGCGAGACCCGCACCGAGGCGCTGGAGCGCGCCCGCCGCGCCCTGGACGAGATGATCGTCGAGGGTATGGCCACCGCCCTGCCCTTCCACCGCGCCATCGTGCGCGACCCCGCCTTCGCCGACTTCACCGTGCACACCCGGTGGATCGAGACCGAGTGGGACAACACCGTGCCCGCCTTCACCGGGGGCGCCGCCGCCGAGGGCGACGAGGGCGGCCGCCAGACCGTGGTGGTCGAGGTCGGCGGCAAGCGCCTGGAGGTGTCGCTGCCCGCCTCGTTCGGGGGTACGGCCGCCGCCGCGGCCGCCGCGAACCGCCCCGCCAAGCGTGCGGCCGGCAAGCGCGGCGCCAACGTCGCCGCCAGCGGGGACGCGCTGACCGCCCCGATGCAGGGCACCATCGTCAAGCTGGCCGTCGCCGACGGCGACACCGTGGCCGAGGGCGACACCGTCGTGGTCCTGGAGGCCATGAAGATGGAGCAGCCGCTCACCGCGCACAAGGCGGGCGTCATCACCGGCCTGGCCGCCTCGGTCGGCGAGGTCGTCCAGTCGGGCACCACGCTGTGCGAGATCAAGTAACCCGGCGCGGTCAGAGGTCCAGGGTGACGTCGGTCCGCGGCTGAGCGCTACAGATCAGCACGTCGCCGTCGGCGGGGGCGTCGACCGGCTCGGGGTCGTACGCCACCTGCCCGGACAGCAGCCCGCTCTCGCACGTGTGGCACACGCCGGTCCGGCACGACCAGCGGACCGGCACGTCGCACGCCTCGGCGAACTCCAGCAGGCTGCCGTAGGCCGGGCTCCACGGCACGGTCAGCCCGCTGCGGGCGAACGCCACCGCCGGGCCGAGGCCGGGCTCGCCCTCGGGCGGGTGCGGCGGCCCGGCAGGCGCGGCGGCGATTCCCGGGGTGATGCCGGCCTCGGCGCCGAACAGCTCGCTGCGGACGGCCGACACCCCGAGTTCCCGCAGCTCGGCGGTGGCCTGCTGGGTGAAGACCGCCGGTCCGCACAGGTAGGCGGTGGTCTGCGGGGGCAGCCGCAGCCCGCGCAGCACCTCGACGGTCAGGCGGCCCGGGGTGGTGTAGTCGCGGCCCGCGACGTCGTCGGGTCCGGGGCGGCTGTAGCAGACGTGGGCGTGCGCGCGGGGCAGCCGGGCCAGCAGGGCCCGGCTCTCCGCCGCGAACGCGTGCTCGGCCCGGTCCCGGGCGCAGTGCACCCACCACACCTCGCGGGTGGCCTCCTCGCCCGCCAGGGCGTGCAGCATCGCCATCACCGGCGTCGCGCCGATCCCCGCCGACAGCAGCAGCACCGGCCCGTCGCCCGAATCCAGCGTGAACGTGCCCCGTGGCGCGGCCACCTCGACGGCCGTGCCGGGCCGGACGCTGGCGCGCAGATACGCCCCGGCCGCCCCGTGCGGCTCCACCTTCACGCTGATGCGGTACGACCCGTCCCCGGGCGGCCCGGACAGGGAGTAGCTGCGGATCAGCGGCCCGCCCGGCGCGGGCAGCCGCAGGGTCAGGAACTGGCCCGGCAGCGGGGCCGGCAGCGGGGCGCCGTCGGCGGCCGCCAGGTGCAGCGACAGCACATCCCGGGTCTCGGCGTCGACCGCGGTGACGGTCAGCGCGCGGAATCCGGGCCACGCGGGCGGCACCCCGACGGCGGCCAGTCCCGGATTGCCCTGCCCGTCCGGCTGGGCGAGCAGTTCCCGCATGGACGCCTGCCATCCCGGGCTCAGCGCCGGGATCCGCAGCGCCCGCTCGGCACCGGCGCGGGAGTGTCCGGGCAGGTACAGCAGCGCGTCGATCTCGGCCACCGTCATCGCCTCGGGGCCGGTCGACAGCTTGACGATCTCGTCCCCGGCCCGGACCAGGCCCTCGGTGAGCACCCGCAGGTAGAAGCCGGGCCGCCGGTGCGCGACCAGCAGCGCCGCCATCCGCGGCTCGTTCATCCGCATCCCCACCCGGTAGCAGGTCACGCGCGGCTGGGTCACCTCCACCACGGCCCCGCCGATCCGGTAGCGGTCGCCGATGCAGACCTCGTCGTCGGGCAGCCCGTCCACGGTGAGGTTCTCGCCGAAGATGCCCGGGGTCAGGTCGTCGCGGCCCAGCTCCTGCTGCCAGTGGCGGTACGAGTCGAGCTGGTACACCAGCACCGCCCGCTGCTCGCCGCCGTGCCCGCCCAGATCGCCCTGGCCGTCACCGTCGAGGTTGAGCCGCCGCAGCATGACGGGGCCGTCCACAGGCTGCTTCCACACCCCGGTGTGCACGGTGCGGCCGCGCCAGGCGACGTCCTTCGGCAGGCCCACGTTGACCGACAGCAGGGTGGCCACCCGTACGAATCTACGCGAAACGGCGGGCCGCCAGGCCGGTTACCAGGACGTCGGCAGCGGCATGCCCTCGGTGTAGCCCGCGGCGGACTGGACCCCCACCAGGGCCCGTTCGTGCAGCTCGTCGAGGGTGTTCGCGCCCGCGTACGTGCACGCGCTGCGCACCCCGGCGACGATCTCGTCGATGACGTCCTCCACGCCCGGCCGGGCCGGGTCGAGGTACATCTTCGCCGTCGAGATGCCCTCCTCGAAGACCGCCTTGCGGGCGCGGTCGAACGCGGAGTCGTCGGCGGTGCGCACCCGCACGGCCCGCGCCGAGGCCATCCCGAAGTTCTCCTTGTAGCGGCGCCCGTCCGGGTCGGTGTAGAGGTCGCCGGGCGACTCGTACGTCCCCGCCAGCCACGAACCGATCATCACGTTCGCCGCCCCGGCGGCCAGCGCCAGCGCCACGTCGCGCGGATGGCGTACGCCGCCGTCGGCCCACACGTGCCGGCCCAGCTCCCGGGCCGCCCCGGCGCACTCCAGCACCGCCGAGAACTGCGGCCGCCCGACGCCGGTCATCATCCGCGTGGTGCACATCGCGCCGGGGCCAACCCCCACCTTGACGATGTCGGCGCCCGCGTCGATGAGGTCCCGTACCCCCTCGGCGGTCACGACGTTGCCCGCCACGACCGGGACCTGCGGATCCAGCCCGCGCACCGCGCGCAGCGCGTTGATCATGCGTTCCTGGTGCCCGTGCGCGGTGTCCACCACCAGCACGTCCACGCCCGCCTCCAGCAGCTCCGCCGCCTTGCCGACGTAGTCGCCGTTGATGCCGATCGCCGCGGCCACCCGCAGCTGCCCCTTCTCGTCCAGCGCGGGCCGGTACAGCGTCGCCCGCAGCGCGCCCTGCCGGGTCAGGATCCCGGCCAGCCGCCCGTCGTGGTCGACCACCGGCGCCACCTTGCGCCGCCCCCTGGTGAGCAGGTCGAACGCCTGGCGCGGGGACGCCGTGGCCGGCACGGTCAGCAGCTCGGTCGACATCACGTCGCCCAGCTGCGAGAACCGGTCCACGCCCTGCAGGTCCGACTCGGTGACCAGGCCCAGCGGCCTGCCCTCGGTGTCCACCACGATCAGGGCGCCGTGCGCGCGCTTGGGCAGCAGGTGGATCGCGTCGCCGACCGTGTCGTACGGCCCGAGCGTGATCGCGGTGTCGTGCACCAGGTGCCGCTGCTTGACCCAGCCGATGACGTCGGCGACCACCGCGGTCGGGATGTCCTGCGGGATCACGGCCAGGCCGCCCCGGCGCGCCACCGTCTCGGCCATACGTCGGCCCGCGATCGCGGTCATGTTGGCCACCACCAGCGGGATCGTGCAGCCGGTGCCGTCGCTGGTCGACAGGTCGACGTCGAGGCGGGAACCGACGTCCGACCGGCTCGGCGCCATGAACACGTCGTTGTACGTCAGGTCGTACACGGGCTGAGCCCCGGACAGGAACCGCATACCGCCATCTTCGCCCATCGACCGCACGGCCCCGGCGGCGACGCCGATATACCTACCTTGATCAGCTACGTCGCCACGACGCGGTACGGCCGGCACCGTCGGCGATGACCACGCCCTCCGTCCGCAGCTGGTCGAGCACCAGCCGGATGGTCGGATCGCTCACGCCCGGCAGCGCGTTGCGGATGTCGGCGACCCGGAAGACGGCCGGAGCGTGCCGCTGGACGTACTCGCGCACGCGGTCCTGTTTGGTTCCGACGCTGCGGTCGGCCGCCGCCCGCTGGGCGAACTGCTCATAGGCGCGGGCGAGCGTGGCGACGAAGTAGGTGAGCCAGGGCCAGGGGTCGAACTCGTTGTCGTGCCAGCCCTTGGTCGAGTCGAAGAGGGCCTGGTAGTACTCGTCGGCCGCGTCGGCGACGAGCTGTTCGAGGCTGACATAGCGGACCACGCCGTAACCGGCGTCCGCGAGCAGCGCGTTGGTGATCACTCGGGCGACCCGGCCGTTGCCGTCCTCGAACGGGTGGATGATCGTCAGGTCCAGCACGAAGAGCCCGATCAGCAGCACCGGGTGGTGAACTCCGGCCGCGCACTCAGCGCGGAAGCGGGAGACCAGTTCGTGCACGTAGAACTCGGTGCGCGCGGCGGCGACCGGCCGGAATCGCACGGTCGTGCTGCCGTCGGGGGCCCGATCGACCACCACGTTGTCGTGCTGCTTGAAACGGCCGCCGTCGGCTGCGGTGCGCCCGAAGAGAAGGCGGTGCAGATGCAGCAGGAGGCCCACGTTCAGCGGCCGCCAGTTCTGCTGGAACAGGTAGTCGAGCGCGTCGCGGTAACCGGCCAGTTCCTGTTCGCTGCGAGTGCGCAGCACGACCGTACGCCCTTCGATGATGTTCTCGGCCCGGATCTGGTCCGGGACGATGACTCCCTCGATCTCCGACGAGGCCGTCACGCTGGCGACCCGGGCGCGGCGGGCGAGCGTCGCCAGCACGCCGGGAAGCTGATCACGGTAGAGAGCCTCCGAGCCCTGCCCGATGTCGATCGTGCGCAGCGACGAGACGAGTCTGGCGGGGACCTGGCCGATGATCCGGTCAAGCGCGGAGAAACCGTGCACGAGATCCCCCAATGAATCCGTTAAACTACATAAAACGCATGCCGATTATGTAGTTTAGTGGATTCGTTAGCGGATTAGCGGACGCGGGTGAGGACCACCTCGACGGTCTGGCCGGTGTTGGACGGGCCCGCATAGACGCCTTTGAGGGGTGGGACGTCGCCGTAGTCGCGGCCGCGGCCGACCACGACGTGGCGCTCGCCGACCGGGACGCGGTTGGTCGGGTCGTACGCGTGCCACTCCCCAGCCCACCACTCGACCCAGGCGTGGCTCTGGCCGGTCACGGCCTGCCCGAGCGGGGCGTTCGGAGTCGGGTGCAGGTAGCCGGAGACGTAGCGGGCGGGCAGGCCCATGGCCCGCAGCAGCGAGATCGACAGGTGCGAGATGTCCTGGCAGACGCCCTGTTTCTGCCGCCACACGTGGACGGCGTCGGTCAGCACCCCGGTCGAGCCCGGCACGTACGCCACCTCCCGCCCGACCAGCTCGCACACCGCCCGCGCCGCCTCGTCGGGGCTGGTGTGCGCGGCGCGCAGCCCGGCGGCGAGCTCGGTCAGCTCCTCGTCCAGCGCCGTACGCGGGGTCGGCAGCAGCAGCTCCTGCCACCGGTCGACCGTCTTCGGCTCGGTCAGCTCGGCCCAGCGGGGGCCGTCGGCGCGGATCGCGGCCGGACCCGACGTCTCCACGACGGCGTCGGCGACGACCTCCAGCACCTCGTGCGGCACCTGCACGTCGAACGAGGTCACCGTGGTGTGCCAGTAGTCCTGGTAGCGGTCGGTGCGCGCGGGCGGCCACACGGTGAGCCGGCTGTCGAGCACCGTCTGGCGCGGCTCGCTGCTCGGCGTCATCCGGGCCTCGTTGTAGGACGAGGCGACGAGGCCGCCGTACTGGAAGCCGGTGCGGTGCCTGATCTGCAGCCGCCAGCCGGGCAGCGCCATCGTCATGCGCGTCCTTCTCTCGTTCGCCAGGGGGCTCACTCGACCGCTCCGGCCTGCCAGGCCACCGCCGCGGTCTGCCGGAAGTAGCGGGCCGAGACGGCGTCGTTGACCTGTGAGCAGGTGCGTTCCAACCGGGCCAGCACGGTGCCGAGGTCGGTCAGCAGCTCGTCGGAGGAGCGGTAGGCCAGGTCGGTGCGGGCGCGGCCGAGGATGCGCTGCGCGTCGGTGCCGACGCCGACCCGGCCGGACCGGGTGGTGCCCCCGGCCGGTTCCAGCTCGGCCAGGCACGACTCCGCGGTGGCCAGCGCGGCCAGCACCGAGCGCGGGAACAGCCGGTCCAGCAGCAGGAACTCGGCGGCGTGCCGGTCGCTGAGCGAGCCCCGGTACGTGCGCAGGTACGTCTCCCACGCCCCGCAGGAGCGCAGCAGCGTCAGCCAGCTCGGGATGCTGCCGCCCGCCCGGCTGTGCGTGGACAGCAGCCGCGCGGTCATGTCGACCCGTTCGACGCTGCGGCCGAGGACCAGGAACAGCCAGCCCTCGTCGCGGCTCATGGTGGCGTCGGCCAGGCCCGCCAGCACCGAGCAGCGCTCGCGCACCCACTGGAAGAACGCGTGCACGCCGCCCTCCTCGATGCGGCGGCGCGCCCGGGCCAGGCCGAGCCAGGTGGTGTTGAGGCACTCCCACATCTCGGCGCTGACGGTCTCCCGGGCGCCGCGCGCGTTCTCCCGGGCGGCGGCCAGGGCGCCCAGCACCGAGCTGGTGCTGCCGAGGTCGAGGCCGAGGCGCTCGACGACGCCGGGCAGGCTGGCGCCGTCCTCGGAAACGGGCAGGCCCATCACCGACAGCAGCGAGCGGCAGGCCTGCTCCTCGTCGGTCCACGGGTCCTGGAGCATCCGGTGCAGGTGCACGTCGAGGATGCGCGCGGTGTCCTCGGCCCGCTCGACGTAGCGTCCGATCCAGTACAGCGACTCGGCGATCCGGCTCAGCATGCCGCGGCCCTCCCGGCGGATCGTGCCTGCTGCTGCTGTTGCTGCTGCTGGTTGCCCGACTGGCCCGGCCCGGGGTCGGGGCGGCGCGGCGAGGGCACGGCCGAGACCGTCTCCGGTTCGCTCCAGATCTCCTCTGTCGAGCCGGCCTCCGGCAGCACCCAGGTGTCCTTGGAGCCGCCGCCCTGGCTGGAGTTGACCACCAGCGCGCCCTCGGGCAGCGCCACCCGGGTCAGCCCGCCGGGCAGCACCCGCACCTGGCGCCCGTCGTTTACCGCGAACGGCCGCAGGTCCACGTGGCGCGGCCGGAGCCGGTCCTCGATCAGGGTCGGCACCATGGACAGCTTGACCTCGCGCTGGGCGATCCAGCCGCGCGGATCGAGCATGATCCGCTGCCGTACGTGCTCCAGCTGCTCCGCGGTGGCCTGTGAGCCGATCACGATGCCCGCCCCGCCCGACCCGTCCACGGGCTTGAGGACCAGCTCGTCGATGCGCGACAGCACGTACGTGCGCACGTCGGGGTCGTCGAGGCGGTACGTCTCCACGTTCGGCAGGAGCGGCTCCTCACCGAGGTAGTACCGGATCAGGTCCGGCACGTACGTGTAGAGCAGCTTGTCGTCGGCGACGCCGTTGCCGACCGCGTTGGCGATGGTCACCTTCCCGGCGCGGGCGGCGTTGAGCAGGCCCGCGACGCCGAGCATCGAGTCGGCCCGGAAGTGCACCGGGTCCAGGAACTCGTCGTCGATCCGGCGGTAGATGACGTCGACGCGCTGCTCGCCCGCGGTGGTGCGCATCGACACCTCGTTGCCCGCGCACACCAGGTCGCGGCCCTCGACCAGCTCCACGCCCATCTCCCGGGCCAGCAGCGCGTGCTCGAAGTACGCCGAGTTGTGCACGCCCGGGGTCAGCACGACCACGGTCGGGTCGTCCACCCCGGCCGGCGCGGCCGCCCGCAGCGCCTGCAGGAGCATCCCCGGGTACGAGTCCACCGGCCGCACCCGCGTCGCGGTGAACACCTCGGGCAGCACGTGCGCCATGGCCCGCCGGTTCTCCATCACGTAGCTCACCCCGGACGGGGTGCGCACGTTGTCCTCCAGCACCCGGAACTCGCCCGCCTCGTCGCGGATCAGGTCGACCCCGGCCACGTGCACCCGCACCCCGTTGGGCGGCACGATCCCGGCCGCCTCGCGGTGGAAGTGGGCGCTGGTCACGATGATGCGGCGGGGCACGATGCCGTCGGCGAGGGCGTGGCCTTCGCCGTACACGTCGGCGAGGAACGCCTCCAGGGCCCGCACCCGCTGCGCGACCCCGGTCTCCACCTGGCGCCACTGCTCGGCGGCGATGATGCGGGGCACGATGTCCAGCGGGAACGGCCGCTCGACGCCCTTGAGCGCGAACGTGATGCCCTGGTCGAGGAAGGCCCGGGCCAGCACGTCGGCGCGCAGCCGCAGCTCGCCGCCGGCCAGCGGCCGCAGGGTCGCGTGCAGCGCCTCGTAGGTGGACCGGGGCATGCCGGGCGTGCCGAACATCTCGTCCCAGCCGGGACCGAGCGGGTAGTCCTCGAAAAGGTCCGCCATGTCCCGACGCTACGTGCGGCGCGTTGCGTCCACGTAAACGATGTGAGCAGTGAGACGGAGTCCCGTATCACACCCCTCGATATGGACACCCGCCGCCGTCACGGGCCGCCGCGCAGCGCTGGCGATCATGCAGTTTCGGGGAAAGTGCCGCCAAATCTCCCAAGATTCCAGCACTTTCCCCGAAACTGCACCGATCAAGTCGTGGCGTTACTCCACGTCGTGGAGCATGAGCTGGCGGGCGGCCTCGGCGATGCTGCCGGACAGCGACGGGTAGATCGTGATCGTGTGGGCGAGCTGGTCCACGGTCATGTGGTTCTCCACCGCCATGGTCAGCGGCATGATCAGCTCGCTGGCGCGCGGCGACACCACGACCCCGCCGACCACGATCCCGCTGGCCGGGCGGCAGAACAGCTTGATGAACCCGTCGTCGAGCCCGGCCATCTTGGCGCGCGCGTTGCCCGCCAGCGGCAGCATGACCTGCCGGGCCGGGGTCTTGCCGCTGTCCACGTCGGCCTGCGAGACGCCGACGGTGGCCAGCTCCGGGTCGGTGAACACGTTCGCCGCGACGGTGCGCAGCCGCAGCGGCGCCACCGCCTCGCCGAGCGCGTGCCACATCGCGATCCGGCCCTGCATCGCCGCGACGCTGGCCAGCGGCAGCACGCCGGTGCAGTCGCCCGCGGCGTAGACGCCGGGCACGTTGGTCCGGGACACCCGGTCGACGGCGATGTAACCGCCGGGGGCGATGTTGACGCCGTACTCGGTGAGGCCGAGGTCGGCGGTGTTCGGGATGGAGCCGACCGCCATCAGCGCGTGCGAGCCGGTGACGACCCGGCCGTCGGCCAGGGTGACCTCGACGCCGTCGCCGACCCGCTTGACCTCGTCGGCGCGGGAGTTGTTCAGGATGTTCATGCCCCGGCTCCGGAACACGCGCTCGATCGCCATCGCGGCGTCGGCGTCCTCGTGCGGCATGACCCGGTCACGGGAGGAGACCAGGGTGACCCGCACGCCCATGGCCAGGTACGCCGAGGCGAACTCGGCACCGGTGACGCCGGAGCCGACCACGATCAGGTGCTCGGGCAGCCGGGGCAGGTCGTAGACCTGGCGCCAGGTCAGGATGCGCTCGCCGTCGGGCACGGCGCTGGACAGCCTGCGCGGGGTGGCCCCGGTGGCGATCAGCACGGTCGACGCGTCGACGGAGTACTCGGAGTCGCCGTCGGTCGGGCGGACGCGGACGCGGTGGGTGTGGCCGAGGGTGTCCTCGCCGAGCCGGGCGGTGCCGCGGATCAGGGTGACACCAGCCTTGATCAGCTTGGCCTGGATGTCGCCGGACTGGGCCAGGGCCAGCCGCTTGACCCGGCTGTAGACGGCCGGGGCGTCGACGGTGATCGCCTCCAGGCCGTCCGAGTGGATGCCGAACTCGTCGGTGTCCCGGTAACCGGTGACCACGTCCGAACTGGCGATGAAGGTCTTCGACGGGACGCAGTCGTGCAGCACGCAGGCGCCGCCGGCACCGTCGGCCTCCACCACGGTGACATCCGCGTCGAGCTGTGCGGCGACCAGCGCCGCCTCGTATCCGGCGGGTCCGCCACCGATGATCACAATCCGGCTCACGGTGCCATTCTTCCCTACCGGGGAAAGCGTCACGGTGCGGATGGGGGCGTCCGTGTGCGGGCCCACCATCGACGAACAGCGCTCACTGCGCGTGGTCGAAAAGATACCGAGGGCTCGACACGCACGGGCGTATTCTCAGCAAGCGCTCCGGGCGGCTATCGTCATCGCCGTGCGTCATTACGCAGCGTACGGCTCGAACCTGGACCCGGCCCGCATGCGGGCCTACTGTCCGCACTCCCCCATGGTCGGCATCGGCTGGCTGGAGGACTGGCGGCTCACCTTCGCCGGTGAGGACACCGTCGGCTGGGAGGGCGCGGTCACCACGATCGTCGAATCACCCGGCGACCGGGTCTTCGTCGCGCTGTACGACGTGCATCCGTGGGACGAGGCCGCGCTCGACGAGGTCGAGGGCGCCAACGCGGGCACGTACGCCAAGCTGCACGTGCGCGTGGCGACCCTCGACGGCGAAGTGCTGGCGTGGGTGTACGTCTTCCGCGGCTACGAGGGCGGCCTGCCGACCGCCTGGTACCTGTCGGAGATCGCCAACGCCGCGGAGAAGGCGGGTGCCCCGGACGACTACGTCGTCGCGCTGCGTTCCCGCCCCACCCGCACGGTCCGGCCCTAGAGCGCCCGCTCGTAGACGTTCGCCCGGTACACCGGCTCCATGCCGACGCCGGTGTACAGCCTGATCGCCTCGGTCGGGTTGGCCAGGTCGACGCCGAGCCCGGCCTGCGCGCGCCCGTTGGCCAGGTAGCGGGCGAACGCCACTGCCAGCAGCGCCCGGCCGACGCCGCGCCTGCGGTGCTCCCGCCGTACGGCCAGGTGCTTCACCCAGCCCTCGTCGCCGTCCTCGCCCTGCTCGGCGGACTGGAGCACGCCCGCGATCCGGCCGTCGGCCTCGGCCACGAACCACTCGTCCCAGCGCACCCGGTGGCCGTCGACGTACCGCTCGTGCCAGCGCTGGTAGGTGCCCGGCTGGTGGTCGGGGGTGTCGCGGAACGCCGCGTCGAACACGGCGAAGAACTCCGGCAGGTCGGCCTCGGCCACCGGGCGCACGACCACGCCGGGCACCGGGTCGGCGGCGGGTGCGGGCAGGTCGATCCGCATCCGGGCGTACTGCTTGACGAAGCCGAACCCGGCCGCGGTGAGCGAGTCGATCCACTCCCGCTCGGACGGGATCGAGGCCGAGCGCACCGTCGCCGCGCCCCGCTGCCGGGCGGCGGCCACGGCGCGGGCCAGTAGCGGGCGCTGGGCGGGCAGGCCGCCCTCGGGATGCACGTACACCTCGATGAACTCGCGCTCGCCGCTGCCGGGCTCCAGGTAGCCCCAGCCCGCGATCGCGCCGTTCGGGGCGAGCGCGACCTCGCCGTACGGCCCGGTCAGGGCGTCGGCGACGTCCTCGGGCGTGAAGTCGGCGAACCCGATCGCCGTCATGTCGCTGGCGTGCACCAGAGCCAGCAGATCCGCCGCGTCGTCGGCGGTCGCCGGCCGGAACCCCCAGCCGTCGGGCAGTCGCTCGTCAGTCACGCCGCCATCCTGTCCCCCGCGCCCGACACACCACCACCACATTTCTGCGGCCGCCCAGCCGCCCGCCACCGATGTCGATCACGGCGCCAGGGTGGTGACACGCCGTCGAACACGGCCATAAGTTCATGATCGACGCAGGAAGGCGGCCGGTCAGCGGGGGAAGACGGTGGTGGCGGTGGTGCGGAGGAGGGTGACGAACTCCGCGCGTTCGGCGGGGGTGAAGGTGGTGACGGCCTGGCCGGCGGTGCGGTCGGCGACGGCGTCGGCCCAGGCGCGGCGGCGCAGCAGCGGGCCGACCGGCGGGTACGGCGGCTGCCAGCCGAACGCCACCGCCGACGCCTCCCCCTCGGGCCCCGCCACCAGTGCCTGCACCGGGCTCAGCCCGGCCGCCCGCACCCCGAGCAGCAGCGCCCCGGCCCGGTGCTCGCGCAGCAGGTGCAGCGCGACGGCGGCGCGGGCGCCGGGGCCGTCGTCGGGCACCGGCATGGCCCGCCAGGCGGCGAACAACGGCAGCCCGGACGCGTCGGCGGCGAGCACCGCCTTCTCGGTCAGTTCGACCAGCCGGTCGATCTTCGGGGCGTCGTCGAGATGCTCCGAGCCCCACCGGCAGCACTCGGCGAGCATGTGCGCGGCGACCTCGCGCGGCGACAGGGCGCGCCGGGCCGCGTCCCACGCGTCGCGGACCGCGTCCGGGGCGATCAGCCCCAGCGCCGCCGCGACCGTGTCGGGGCGTACGTCGCCCAGCGCGCCGCCGCGTCCGGCCACGTAGCAGGCCCAGCCGGTCAGCCCCAGCTCGCGGGCGCGGCGCAGCGTGCGCGGGCACTCCAGGAACGCACCGCCCAGCCGGTTCACGGCCGGGGCGGCCATCGCGGCGGTCTGCGTCGTGGTGGCGGTCAGCGGCACTGTCACATGTGGATTGTGCCGTGCGCCGCACCCGTGCCGCACCCGCCGATCCCGAGCGGGGGAATCCGGCCGCGAGCCTGTGGACAGCGCCGACGCCTGTGGATAACTCGCTGGCCGGATCGGCCGCCGCCCGTACGCTGAGGCGAATCTTCGATACGTCAGGAGGGCGCACGATGCGTCAGGACATGTACTTCTCGGCCGATGTGGAGGCCGACGGCCCGATCCCCGGGCCGTACTCGATGGTCAGTGTCGGGCTGGCGGTGGCCGGGACCAGGGGAGATACCTTCAGCCGGGCCGATCCGACGGCGGCGACCTTCTATCGGGAGCTGCGGCCGATCAGCGACGACTTCGTGCCCGAGGCGATGGCGGTGTCGGGGCTGGACCGGGACGCGCTGGTGCGCGACGGCGCCGACCCGGCCGCCGCGATGCGCGAGCTCAGCGACTGGGTGCGGCAGACCGCGGGCGACGCCCGGCCGGTCTTCGTGGCATACCCGGCGAGCTTCGACTGGATGTTCGTGTACTGGTACCTGATCCGGTTCACCGGGGCCAGCGTGTTCGGGCACTCGGGCTGCCTGGACGTCAAGACGGCATACGCGATCAAGGCCGAGGTGCCGTTCGGCGGGGCGGTCAAGGGCAAGATGCCCAAACACCTGCTGTCGCGCCGCCCGCACACGCACAACGCGCTGGACGACGCGGTCGAGCAGGCCGACCTGTTCGCCAACGTGATGGAGTGGAAGCCGTGACCCGCTAGACCTCCACGGTCGTCCCGGCGGCCAGCCGGGCATACTCGGCGCCCGAGCGCGCGGTCAGGTGGGCGTCGGTCAGCGCCAGGCCGTGCTCGTTGTAGAGGCAGTCGTGCATGGCGTACGCCCGCTGCGGCTTGACCGCCCGGACGAAGTCGATCGACTCGCTGAGTTTGAGCCACGGCCCGGACACCGGCACGAACAGCGTCTCCACGGTCGCGTCGGCGGGCACGTCGAACGAGTCGCCCGGGTGGTAGAGCGTCTCGTTCACCAGGAAGCCCAGGTTCGGCACCCGCGGGATCTCCGGATGGATCACCGCGTGCCAGCCGCCGTACGCCTTCACCAGCACGGTCGCGGCGGTGAAGGCGTGCCCCGCGGTCACCGGCACCGCGGCGCCCTCCCACTGCGGCGCGAACTTGTCGATCACCTCGGGATGGGCGTAGATCTGCGCCGACGGGCGCTTGGCCAGCGCCTCGGCGAGCTGGTCGGCGTCGACGTGGTCGGCGTGCTCGTGGGTGAGCAGCACGGCGTCGACCCCGTCGAGCGCCTTCTCGGCCTCGCTCCACACCCCCGGATCGATCACCACGACCGCGTCGTCGTGCTCGATCCGCAGGCAGGAATGGGAGTACTTGGTGACGCGCATGGATGTCCACCCTTCCGATCCCCGACCGTAGTCCTACCGTGACCAGTCTGCCGGAACCTGAGGGGTCATGAGACACGTCCGCTCAGGCATGAAGAAGACGTTCCCAGTGTTGGCCCTGGTCGGCCTGCTCGCCCTGGCCGGGTGCTCTTCGTCGGACAGCGGCAGCGAGATGCCGTCGTCCAACGGCGCGGCGGCGCCCTTCGCCCCCGGCGAGGCCGACCGCGACCTCAGCGCGGGCGGTGCGAAGGGCGACGCCGGCAACGGCTACACCGCGGTGCCGCCCGAGGGCGTGACCGCGACCGGCGGCCCGGTCGAGACCCGCTCGATCATCTACCGCGGTGACATCACCGTGCGGGTGGAGAAGGTCGGCGAGACCGCCGAGCGGCTCAAGGCCCTGGTGGAGACCTCCGGGGGCTTCCTCGGCGCGGACAAGCGCACCGCCGACTCGGGCGAGGCGCAGGCCTGGCTCACCGTCCGTGTCCCGGCCAAGCAGTTCTCATCGGTGCTGGAGCAGATCGCCAAGCTCGGCACCGAGGTCGGCCGCAACACGAACACCGAGGACGTGACCGAGGCCGTCGTCGACCTGGACACGCGCATCGCCGCGCAGAAGGCCAGCGTCGACTCGGTGCGCCGGATGTTCGCCCAGGCCAAGCAGCTGTCGGAGGTGGTGCTGCTGGAGAAGGAGCTCAGCAGCCGCCAGGCCGAGCTGGCCTCGCTGGAGGCCAAGAAGCGCAACCTGGACAACCTGGTCACGCTGTCCACGATCAACGTGGTGCTGATCGGCCCGCACGCGCCCGCGCCCGAACCCCCCAAGAAGAAGGCGCCCGGCTTCCTGGGCGGCCTGGAGGCGGGCTGGGACGCGTTCCTCACCACGGTGCAGGTGGTGCTGGCGGTGCTCGGCTTCCTGCTGCCGTTCCTGGTGGCGCTGTCGATCCCGGCGGGGCTGCTGATCTGGTGGTCGCGCCGCCGCCGCCCCACTCCCCCACCCACCGCCTAGCGAGGAGAGAAGGGCGCCTTCGACCCGCGCTGCGCGGTGGAAGGCGCCCTTCTCAACGGGCGTCCCGCGTGGGCGGGGTGCGGCGCGGCACGGACGGCGGTTCGTCCTCATCGAGCTGGTCGAGGGCAGTCTGCTCGTCCAGGACGGTGTCCTGGAGCGTCGGCTCGGGCTGTTCGGGGCCCGCGAAGGCGGTGCCCCGCGCGTCGCCGTCGTGGCTGCCGCTGAACAGCCGGTCGTCGCCGTCGGCGGGGGCGGCCGCCTTCGCCGGGGTGGTGCGCGGCAGCCAGCGCCACGAGCCGGGCTGCGCGGTGGCGAGCTCGGCCCGGCGGCGCGGCAGGGCGTCGGGCTGGTGGTCGCGTACCCATGCGATCAGGTGCTCGCGCACCAGACAGCGCAGGTCCCACAGCCGGGGGGCGTCCCCGGCGCTGACCAGCGCGCGCAGCCGCACCAGGCCGCCGACCGCGTCGGTCACCTGGAGCACGCAGACCCGCCGGTCCCACAGGTCGCTGGTCTCGACGAGCCGCCGCAGCTCGTCGCGCAGCGGCTGCACCGGCGCGGTCCAGTCGACGTCGAACTCGACCGCCCCGAGCACCTCGGACTTGGTACGGGTCCAGTTCTGGTACGGCTTCGTGGTGAAGTACGACGTCGGCAGGATCAGCCGCCGGTCGTCCCAGATCTGGAGCACCACGTGGCTGAGCGTGATCTCCTCGACCCGGGCCCACTCGCCCTCGACCACCACCACGTCGTCGAGCCGGATCGCGTCGCTGAACGCCAGTTGCAGCCCCGCGATGACGTTGCCGAGCACGCTCTGCGCGGCCAGCGCCGCCACGATGCCGATGATGCCGGCGGAGGCGAGGACGCTGGCACCGATCGTCCTGACCTGCGGGAACGTCATCAGGACCACCCCGAGGGTGATCACCACGATGGCCGCGATGGTGACCCGGCGCAGCAGCAGGATCTGGGTCCGCACCCGTCGCGCCTGCCGGTTGTCGGGCACGTCGATGCGGTATCGCACCTCGATCGCGTCCTCCAGCGCCAGCAGCACGGTGGCGACCAGCCAGGCTCCGGCCAGGATCACGCCGATACCCATGAGGTGCAGCAGCTCGGGCTTCATCTCGAAGTCGAACCACAGCGGGGTGGCCTGGAGCGCGATCCGCAGGGCCAGCATCGCCGCGAACACCTGGAACGCCCGGTGCGTGTGCGACGCCAGCTCCGCCATGATCACGGAGCGGCGGCCCAGGCGGACGACGACGCGGTGGATCACCGCCACGGCGAGCAGGGCCGCGAGCGGCGCGGCGAGGACTACGGCGAGGGGCCAGGGTACGTGCTGCACGGCGGGCTCCTTCCCAGCCCAGCCTCGCGCAAACCCCGTCGCGAAGGGCACCTTCCGCCACATGCGGCGAGTGGAAGGCGCCCTTCTTACGGCAAAGAACTAGAAGGAGGGCGACGCCAGGGCGGCCAGGGCCGTGTGCACCATGGTGCGCACGCCGTAGCCGATGGCGCGCTCGTCAACGTCGAAGCGCGACTGGTGGATGTCGAGCACCTCGGTCGAGCCGGGCACGCCGGTGCCCAGGCGGATCATCGCACCGGGGATGTGCTCCAGGTAGAAGGCGAAGTCCTCGCCGCCCATGCTGACCTCGGCCTCGACGACGCGCTCGGCGCCCAGGGCCGCTCCGGCGGCGCCCGCGACGACGGCCGCGGCCATCCGGTCGTTGATCACCGGCGGCACGCCGCGGGTGTAGTTGATGTCCACGTTCGCCCCGGTCCCGGCCACCACGTCCCGGATGAGCTGGGTGACCAGCTCAGGCGCCTCGCGCCACGCGTCGCGGTTGAGCACCCGGATGGTGCCCTTGGCCGAGCCCTCGTTCGGGATCGCGTTGGACGCCTCGCCCGCGCGGATGGAGCCGAAGACCAGCGACAGCCCGGCGCGGGGGTCGACCCGGCGGCCCAGCAGCGCGGGCACCTCGGTGACGACCCGGCCCAGCGCGTACACGAGGTCGGCGGTCAGGTGGGGGCGGGCGGTGTGGCCGCCGCGGCCGCTCAGCTTGACCTCGACCACGTCGCAGGCGGCGGTGAACGGGCCGGAGCGCACCCCGACCAGGCCGACCGGCAGCTGCGGCGCGCAGTGCAGCGCGTAGATCGCGGCGACGTCCTTCAGCGCCCCGGCGGAGATCATCTCGGGGGCACCCGAGCTGATCGACTCCTCGGCGGGCTGGAAGATCAGCCGGACCCGGCCGCCGATGCCGCCCTGCGCCTCCAGCTGCGCCAGCGCCAGACCGACGCCGAGCAGCACGGTGGTGTGCACGTCGTGGCCGCACGCGTGGGTCACGTTGGGCACGGTCGAGCGGTACGGCACGTCCTTGACGTCCGGCAGGGGCAGCGCGTCCAGGTCGGCGCGCAGCGCGATGACGCGGTCTCCCTCGCCGATGTCGCACATCACGCCGTTGCCCCGGGGCAGGAACTTCGGCTGCAACCCGGCCGCGGACAGTTCCCGGGCGACCAGAGCGGCGGTCTCGAACTCCTGGTGGGACAGCTCCGGGTGCGCGTGGATATGACGTCGTACGGCGATGAGGTCGGCTCCCCTGGCACCCAGCCAGCGGTCGAGCTGGCCCGGCAGCGGGTCGTCATCGGGCACGAACGACGTCAGTGAGCCGCCCTTCGGCAGCGTCAGCGCACTCGTCACGGCAGATTCTCGATCTCGGTCGATGGAAAAAACATCGTCAAGCCTAGCCCGGGGACGGTAACTCTGCGCAACTACGTTCTTGTAGCCAGCGGGTTGCTCAGAGTCACGTTCGCGCAGGTGGCGCCCGTTCCACACCCGGTACGGTGCCACAGCTGTATGCGTCCTCACCTCTAACAACGGGTGACGACGCGCCCGGAAACGCACCGGAAGAGACTCACATCACCCGTGGTGAATCGGTCGGACGTCCGGTCCGGGGACGATGTACTTCTTACCTGCCGTTCATATTCGGCCGGTGTAACCCGACCGTGGTAATCCGACCGGGGTAACCCGATCGGTCAATGTCCGATTCGACGGTTTTCCTCAGAAGGTCTCGCGCGGCTGGTACACGCCCCAGACCTTGCGCAACGTGTGGCACACCTCACCCACGGTGGCCTTCAGCCGCAGCGCCTCGCGCATCGGGTAGAGCACGTTCTCCGTGCCCACCGCGGCGGCGCGCAGCTTGTCCAGGGCCGCCTCGACCGCGTCGGAGTCGCGCTCGGCGCGCAGCCGGGCCAGCCGGGCGGCCTGCTCCTGCTCGATGGCCGGGTCCACGCGCAGCGGCTCGTACGGCTCCTCGACGTCGACGGTGAACCGGTTGAGCCCGACCACCACCCGCTCGCCCGAGTCGACCTCCAGCGCCGTGCGGTACGCCGAGGACTCGATCTCGCGCTTCTGGAACCCCGCCTCGATCGCGCCGACGGCCGAGCCGTACTCGAAGACGCGCCCGATCAGCGCCTTCGCCTCGCGCTCGATCTCGTCGGTCATCGCCTCCACGACGTACGACCCCGCGAACGGGTCGACGGTCGCGGTCAGGTCGGTCTCGTACGCCAGCACCTGCTGGGTGCGCAGGGCCAGGCGGGCCGCCTTCGCGGTCGGCAGCGCGATGGCCTCGTCGAAGCTGTTGGTGTGCAGCGACTGCGTGCCGCCCAGCACCGCGCCCAGGCCCTGCACCGCGACCCGGACCAGGTTCACCTCAGGCTGCTGGGCGGTCAGCTGCACGCCCGCGGTCTGGGTGTGGAAGCGCAGCATCCACGACTTGGGGTCCTTGGCGCCGAACTCCTCGCGCATCACCGTCGCCCAGATGCGGCGGGCGGCGCGGAACTTCGCGACCTCCTCCAGCAGCGTGGTGCGGGCGACGAAGAAGAACGACAGCCGGGGCGCGAAGTCGTCGACGTCGAGGCCGGCCGCGATCGCGGCGCGGACGTACTCGATGCCGTCGGCCAGCGTGAACGCGATCTCCTGCACGGGCGTCGCACCCGCCTCGGCCATGTGGTAGCCCGAGATCGAGATGGTGTTCCACTTGGGGATCTCGGTCCGGCAGTAGGCGAACGTGTCCGCCACCAGCCGCAGCGACGGCTTGGGCGGGAAGATGTACGTCCCCCGGGCGATGTACTCCTTGAGGATGTCGTTCTGGATGGTGCCGTTGAGCCTGCCGCCCGGCACCCCCTGCTCCTCGGCCACGAGCTGGTAGAGCAGCAGCAGCACGCTGCCCGGCGCGTTGATCGTCATCGAGGTGGAGACCTTGTCCAGCGGGATGTCGCGGAACAGGACCCGCATGTCCTCGATCGAGTCGATCGCGACGCCGACCTTGCCGACCTCGCCGTGCGCGATCGGCTCGTCGGAGTCGTACCCCATCTGGGTGGGCAGGTCGAAGGCGACGGACAGGCCCATGGTGCCCGCGCCCAGCAGCTGGTGGTAGCGGGCGTTCGACTCGGCCGCCGTGCCGAACCCGGCGTACTGCCGCATCGTCCACGGCCGCGAGGTGTACATGGTCGGGTAGACGCCCCGGGTGAAGGGGTACTCGCCCGGCCGCTCGCCGCCCTCGGGCCCGTAGACGGGCTCGATCGGGAAGCCGGACTCGCTCAGCCGCGTTGAACGCTCGTTCATACGGCGATGTTAAGTGGACGCGGTGCCCGCGGGGGTGAGGGATTGCGCACATCACGTACACCCTGCGTAATGCCATCGAGACTCGCTGCTGAATTTCGGGTGCAGTCCGCACCCTCGGCTTTCCCTTCCGCGCCGAGTCGTACAGGATAGGAGTCGCGTGTGCTCCTCCCGAAATGACGAAACTCCTCTCCCTTGGCGGCGCAGCAGTGACCACCCATGCATCCACCTGGAGCGGTAGCCCCACCCCCGGCCGGGCGGCTCCGGGCACCGTCATCGGCGGGCGCTACTCCCTGCGCACCGCCATCGGCCACGGCGGCATGGGCACCGTCTGGCGCGCCGCCGACACCGTGCTGCGGCGCGAGGTCGCGGTCAAGGAGGTCGTGCTGCCGCCGGGCCTGGCCGTCAGCGACGCCGCCTCGATGTACGAGCGCACCCTGCGCGAGGCCCGCGCCGCCGCCAGCCTGTCGCACCCCAGCGTGGTCCAGGTCTTCGACGTGGTCACCGAGAACGGCCGCCCCTGGATCGTGATGGAGCTGCTCGACGCCCGCGGCCTGGCCGACATGGTGATCGAGGACGGCCCGCTCGCGCCCCGCGCGGTCGCCAAGATCGGCATCGCGCTGCTGGGCGCCCTGGAGGTCGCGCACGCCGCGGGCGTGCTGCACCGCGACGTCAAGCCGGCCAACGTGCTGATCACCACCGACGGCCGCTGCGTGCTCACCGACTTCGGCGTGGCCAAGCTGCCGACCGACGTGCAGCTGACCACCCCCGGCATGGTGCTCGGCTCGCCGCACTTCATCTCGCCCGAGCGCGCGCTCGGCCACCGCTTCGGCCCGCCCAGCGACCTGTTCTCGCTCGGCGTGACCATGTACACCGCCGTCGAGGGCCGCCCGCCGTTCGACAAGGGCGACCCGCTGGCCACCATGCACGCCGTGGTCGAGGAGGAGCCGGTGCCGCCGCAGCGCTGCGGCCCCCTGCTCGACGTGCTGTACGGCCTGATGGAGAAGAACCCCGACCGCCGCTGGGACGTCCCGCGCGCCCGCGCCGAGCTGCGCGACCTGCTCGCCGGACCGTTGGCGCAGAACCCGACCCCGCAGCACGTCACCGACCCGTACGCGGTGGTCTCGCCGCAGCCGGCCACCACCGCCTGGGTGCAGCCGCCGCCGCAGCAGCAGCCCGCCGCCGCCCCGGCCAAGCCCATCGGCGGCCGGGCGCTGCTCCAGACCGGCGAGACCCCCACCACCCGGGGCGGGCGCCGCGGTGCCGAGCCGTCGCCGGTGGACGTGCCGACCGGCGCGCACCCGTCCGCGGTCCCGACCGGCGCCATGCGCACCGTCACGCCCGCGGCCAAGCCGTCTCCGCCGGCCGGAGTGCTCGACCAGGTCAAGGGCATGCCGAAGAAGCTGCGCCTGGCCGTCGGCGCCGGGCTGGCCAGCGTCGTGCTGCTGGCCGTCGGTGCCTGGGCCGTGCTCGGCTCCGGCGGCGACGACAAGACCCCGGGCGCCACCGGCCCCAGCAGCGCCGCCCCGAGCGCGGGCGCCTCGGCCCCGGTGCCCGAGGGCATGCAGCGGATCACCTTCAAGGGCGTGACCGTGCTGGTCCCGGCGGGCTGGAAGGCGAGCAAGCCCAAGACCGCCAGCTACATCGACTACCTGGATCCCGCCGACAAGGACCGCTGGCTGCGCATCAACGTGTACGACGGCCGCTCGCCGCGGTCCGAGCTGACCGGCGCCGAGAACAGCTTCAAGACCAGCGCGAGCAAGTGCCAGAAGGACAGCTACCAGCGGGTCTCGCTCACCGACGAGAAGCTCGGTGCGCTCGACGCGGCGCAGCTGGAGTTCCAGTGCACCCCGCCCAACAAGGACCAGCGGCACGCGGTGTGGCGCATCGGCCTGTCCGGCAAGACGGCGTACCACATCTATCTGTCCACCTGGGAGAGTTCGTTCGCCCAGGACAAGACGGTGTTCGACAACGCGGTCGGATCGTTCGCACTCGCCACGACCTGACGGGTTTGTTCGGCAAACGGCCGGTCCGCGTGTTATGAAACACCGATGACCGATCAGCTTGCCGAACGCGTCCGGACCTGGATCGCCGAGGACCCTGACCCCGACTCGCGCAAAGAGCTGCAACAGCTGCTCGACGCGCTGCCCGCGACCGAGGCCGAACTCGCCGACCGGTTCAGCGGCCCCCTCACCTTCGGCACCGCCGGGCTGCGCGGGCCGCTGCGGGCCGGGCCCAACGGCATGAACCTGGCCGTGGTGCGCCAGGCCGCCGCCGGGCTGTGCGCCTGGCTCAGCCGCCAGGAGCCGGGCGAACTGCTGGTCATCGGGTATGACGCCCGCCGCGGCTCGCGGGAGTTCGCCCGGGAGACCGCCCGGGTCGCCACCGGCGCCGGACTGCGCGCCGCCGTGCTCCCCCGCCCCCTGCCGACGCCCGTGCTGGCGTACGCCGTGCGCCGCCTGGGCGCGGTCGCGGGCGTGATGGTCACGGCCTCCCACAACCCGCCGCAGGACAACGGCTACAAGGTCTACCTCGGGCAGCGCCTCGGCGGTGCGGACGGCGCCGGGGCGCAGATCGTGCCCCCGGCCGACGCCGAGATCGAGGCGGCGATCCGCGCCGTCGGCCCGCTGTCGCAGGTGCCGCTCGGCCATGACGGCGACGTGCTCGGCGAGGCCGTCGTCGAGCAGTACGTCACCGCCGCCGCGGGCGTGGTCAGCTCCGACGAGCCGAAGGAGCTGACGGTCGCGTACACGCCGCTGCACGGTGTCGGCCACGCGGTGCTGCGGGCCGCGTTCGAGCGCGCCGGGTTCGACGCGCCGTTCGTCGTCGCCGCCCAGGCCGAACCCGACGGCGCGTTCCCGACCGTGGCGTTCCCGAACCCGGAGGAGCCCGGCGCGATGGACCTCGTGTACGCGCTGGCCCGCGACCGCAGCGCCGACATCGCGATCGCCAACGACCCCGACGCCGACCGGTGCGCGGTCGCCGTCCCGGTGCCCGGCGACAACGGCCGGGGCGCCAACGGCTGGCGCATGCTGCGCGGCGACGAGGTGGGCGTGCTGCTCGCCGACCACCTGATGCGGTCGGGGCGCGGCGGCACGTACGCCACCACGATCGTGTCGTCGTCGATGCTCAAGGCGATGGCGGACCGGCGCGGGCTCGGGTACGCCGAGACCCTGACCGGGTTCAAGTGGATCGCGCGAGCCGCGGCCGACCTCGGCTACGGCTACGAGGAGGCGCTGGGCTACTGCGTCGCCCCGGACCTGGTCCGCGACAAGGACGGCATCACCGCGGCGCTGCTCGTCGCGGAGCTGGCCGCCGGGCTGAAGGCGGAACTGCGTACGCTGCCCGACCGGCTCGACGAGCTGGCCGCCGAGTACGGCCTGCACGTCACCGACCAGCTCTCGGTGCGGGTGGACGACCTGGGCGAGATCCAGCAGATGATGGCGCACCTGCGCGCCAAGCTGCCCGCGTCGCTGCTGGACGAGCCGGTCACCTCGACCGAGGACCTGCTCGACGCCTCGGGCCCGCAGCGCTCCGACGTGGTGATCCTGCGGACCGAGACGGCCCGGGTGGTGGTGCGCCCGTCCGGCACCGAGCCGAAGCTGAAGGCGTACCTGGAGGTCGTCGAGCAGGTCGTGGACGGGGAGGTGGCCGCCGGGCGCGAGCGCGCGGCGGCGACGATCCGCGCGCTGCGTACCGAGGTCGCCGCCGCCCTCGGCATCTGGTCCGCCAACCCCTGACGCGAGGTGAGGAACGGCGTTTTTTGATAGACGTTGGCCTATCACATCGACTGAACGAAGATCGTTCTCGATGAGATAGGCCAACGTCTATCAAAACCGGCGGGGCTGGGCGCCGGGGTGGGGTGTGCCTGTTACGGCTGGGTGAGGGAGGTGACGGGCCAGACGGTGACGCCGCCGGTGTGCTCGCCGGGGCCCACCAGCTCGGTGATGAAGCGGCGGAACGTGTCGGCGCGGGGTTCGCCGTCGGCCAGGACCAGCGCTCCGGCGCGCCAGAAGCGCAGGTCGGCGAGCAGGCCGTCGCGCAGGCGGCCGGTCACCTTCGGGACCTTGGCGCCGTCGGCGATGCTCGACAGCAGCAGGTCGGTCGGGCGCGGGGGCGGGCCGAAATCGGCCGTGCCCGGCAGCCGGCCCGGCCCGATGAAGTAGCCGCCGGGGAAGGCGTACCGCTGGCCGGACTGGGCCCACCAGCGCATCCCCTCGCCGTGCCGGGAGCTGGTCACGGGCACGGTGACCAGGGTGCGCCCGGGTGGGACATACCGCTGCCAGGTGCCCTCGGCGATGAAGGCCGGCACGGCCGGTCCCCGCGCGGTCAGCAGCGGCAGCGGCGCCAGCGGCAGCAGCGCGAGCACCACCAGCGCGGCACCGAGGCGGCGCGGCGCCAGGCCCCCGGCCCGCGGCGGCAGCGACTGCACCAGCTCGACGGTCAGCGCCAGCAGCGCGGCCAGCACCGGCAGCAGCACCAGCCCGAACCGGACCGGCACCACCGACTCCAGCAGCGGCAGCCGGCCCAGCGGGCGCCACAGGCCGGGCAGCGCGGTGCGCTCGCCGCCCGCGAACACCTGCTTGCCGAGCGCGAACATGGCGAAGACCGCACCGGTGGCCAGCAGCGCGCGCACCAGCACCCGGCTCCACAGCCGCGCCACCACCGCCAGCGCCAGCAGCACCAGCAGCGGCCAGCCGAAGAAGGTGTTCTGCTCGGCGTCGTTGGGCGCCAGCACCTTGGTCAGGTCGGGGTTGCCGCCCAGGGACAGGCGCGGGAACGCCGTGAACGAGGCCAGGTCGGCGCTGAACGCCGACGCACCGGGCGGCAGGCCCCGGAAGCTCTCCGGGCCGAAGAACTGCCGCCACAGGGGGTACGCCAGCAGCACGCCGCCCACCCCGGCCGCCACCAGCGCGCCGCGCAGCACCGGCCGCCACCCGGCGCGGCGGGCGTCGGCGTCGCAGACCGCGTACGCCGCGAAGAAGATCGCGCAGCCCAGCGCCGTGTAGAGCAGCACCTCCTCGTTGACGAACGCCTGCGCCACCACGAGCAGGCCGAGGACGGCGCCGTTGCGCAGCGAGCGGCCGGGCTCGCGCAGCCGCAGCGCCGCGTGCACGAGCAGCGGCACCAGGAACTGGGCGGTCCAGTTGGGATGCCCGTTGGCCTGGCTGATCATGCCCGGCCCGAACCCGCACAGCGCCCCGCCGGCCGCGGCCGCGAGCGGGCTGGTGACCAGGTGGCGGCGGAGGAACCAGTACCAGGCGGTCGCGGTCCCGGCCAGGCCCGCCACGACCAGGACGGTGAACGAGATCTGCGAGCCCCACAGCAGCGTGACCGGGGCCAGGGGCAGGCCGAGGCCGAGGATCACCGTGTTCGCCATCAGGTTCACGCCGTACGGCGCGTTCATGTCCATGGTGAGGAACGGGTCGGTGCCGTCGCGCAACACGCCGACGGCGTGCTGGAGCACGAACTGGAAGAAGACGTGGTCCTGCTGGTTGGCGACCAGCAGCGCCCGCGACCCGTCCCGCCACAGCCCGGACGTCACGAACATGGCCGTGACCAGGTATCCCGCCGCCACGATCAGCGCGGCCCGCAATCCGGCCCGGTCGAGGTGGCGGACCACGAACGCCCTGGTCCGGCGGTGCGGCGGTGCTGCCGGGCGGGGCTGGGCCTGCGTCGACTCCCGAATTTCGGTCTTCACGACGGTCGAATGTACGGCATTTATGTAATCTGTCCTGATTAGCCCTATACAAAACGGACTAATGCGAATAGTTCTTTCCTTTGACGAGACCCGAGGACGCAGGTCATGACGTCGTACGCCACCGAGGTCCAGCTCAGCGGTGACCAGCAGATCCAGGCGGCGGTGCTGGAGAGTCTCGCCGAGGCGGTCAACCACCGCCGCTGGTTCGCCGGATTCGCCGTGCCCTACCTCGGCGAGCATCCGATCGAGATCGGCAGCGGGCTCGGCGACTACGCGTACGAGTGGCTGCCGCACGTCCAGCGGTTCACCGCCACCGAGGCCGATCCCGACCGGCTGGTCGAACTGAAGTCGCGGTACGCCGACGACCCCAGGGTCGAGACCCGGCAGATGCTGTTGCCCACCGACGAGCGCGCCGACCACACCGCCCTGGTCAGCTACAACGTGCTGGAGCACATCGAGGACGACGTCGAGGCGCTGCGCAGCATGGCCCGGCTGGTCCGCCCCGGCGCGCCGCTGGTGCTGGTGGTGCCCGCGTTCCCGATCGCGATGAGCCGGGTCGACATCGCCACCGGCCACTGGCGGCGGTACACCCGCCGGTCGCTGTCCGAGGTCGCGGTCGCCGCCGGGCTGTCGGTCGAGCGCACGCAGTACGTCAACTCGCTCGGCTTCGTCTGCTACTTCCTGACCGCGCGCGTGCTCGGGATGGCCCCCCAGGGCGGCGCCATGATGCGGGTGTACGACTCCGTCGTCACCCCGGTCACCCGCGCCCTCGAATCCCGCATCCGCCCCCCGTTCGGCCAGTCCGTCCTCGCCGTCCTCCGCCGCCCCGCCTAACCCCACCCACCGCCACCGGCCGCCCCCGCCCCCTACCCGTCGATCATGAACTTATGGCACGGTTCGACGGTGTGTCGCAGGCACAGCTTCCTGATCGTCTCCTGGACCGGCCACTGGCCTTCAGGCGATTTGTGTTGATCAGGAAGCTGTGCACGGGACACGCCGTCGAGCCGTGCCATAAGTTCATGATCGACCCGGGGAGGGGGTCGGGGCGGCCGGGGCGGTGGGGTCGGGCCGGTGGGGGTTAGAAGCGGGGCATGCCGCCGAACTGGCGGTCGCCGGCGTCGCCCAGGCCGGGGACGATGAACATGTGCTCGTTGAGGTGGCTGTCGATGGAGGCGGTGATCAGGCGGACCGGGAGGCCGGCGCGGGCCAGGCGGTCGATGCCGGCGGGGGCGGCGAGGACGCAGAGGACCACGATGTCGGTGCAGCCGCGGTCGGCCAGCAGGCGGCAGCAGTGCTCCAGCGAGCCGCCGGTGGCCAGCATCGGGTCCAGGACCAGCACCGGGATGCCGGTGAGGTCGGCGGGCAGCGACTCCATGTACGCGCGCGGCTCGAACGTGTGCTCGTCGCGGGCCAGGCCGACGAAGCCCATGGAGGACTCGGGCAGCAGGGCCAGGGCGGCGTCGGCCATGCCGAGACCCGCGCGCAGCACGGGCACGATCAGCGGCGGGTTGGCGATGCGCGTGCCGACCGCGGTGGCGACCGGGGTCTGCACCTCGAAGGTCTCGGCGGCGAAGGTGCGGGATGCCTCATACGTCAGCATGGTCGTGAGCTCGTGCAACGCGGCCCGGAAGCTGGCCGAGTCGGTACGGGCGTCGCGCATGGCGGTGAGGCGGGACTGGGCCAGCGGGTGATCTACGACGAGTACGTCCACGAGCCATGAAGTTACCCGCCCGCGGCTGCCTCCAGTACGCCAACTCGCGACCTCAGCTTCACGGCCTCGTGGTACACGCACTGCACGGTGTCGGCGTACCGCTCGGGCGAGTGCCCGGCGGCGCTGGCCCGCGCGGCGGCCCCGAGGCGCCGGGCGGCGCGCCGGTCGCGCAGCAGCCCGAGCACCGCGTCGGCGAACGAGTCCGGTGCGGGCTCGGCCAGCACGGCGTTGCCCGCGAGCACGCCGTGGCGGTGCAGCGACGGGTCGGCCAGCACCGCGGGCAGCCCGGCCATGGCGGCCTCCTGCAGCACCAGGGCCTGGGTGTCGGTACGCGACGGGAAGGCGAACACGTCGGCGGCGGCGTACGCCTGGGCCACCACCCGTGGCGGCTGCTGCCCCGTCAGCACGATCCGGGACGCGACCGCGGGGCCGACCGAGCGCAGCAGGCGGTTCAGCCAGCGCTGCTCGTACACGGCGCCGATCAGCACCAGCCGCGCGGACGGCAGCTCCCGCGCGATCCGGGCGAACGCCGGGATGAGCAGGTCGACGCCCTTCTCCCGGTTGACCCGCCCGACGAACAGCACCACCGGGTCGCTCGGCCCGATGCCGTACCCGGTGCGGAACGCCATCGCCTCGGCGGGCGTCGCGGTGCGCGGGCCGACGCCGGTGGGCGCGAGCACGATGCGCTCGGCGGGCACGGGCAGGTCGATCCGGTCGAGCACGGCCCGGGTGGGCACGACCA
This sequence comes from Catellatospora sp. TT07R-123, assembly GCF_018327705.1. Classification (NCBI taxonomy): domain Bacteria; kingdom Bacillati; phylum Actinomycetota; class Actinomycetes; order Micromonosporales; family Micromonosporaceae; genus Catellatospora; species Catellatospora sp. TT07R-123. Next base: position 4,070,304 of record NZ_BNEM01000002.1, read on the forward strand.
CGGCACCCGCGTCGCCGAGCAGCAGCCGGTTGCCCGCGGTGAGGGTGGTGGTCCGGCAGCCGGTCGGCGGCCTGGGCTCGCCGAGGCGGCCGGCGTACACGCGCAGCAGCAGCCGCAGCGCCCAGCCGGGCACCTTGTACGCGTCGGCGTACGCGTGCAGGTCGGTGTGGTAGGTCTGCACCAGCGCGGCGCCGGTGCGCCGGGCGACCAGCACGCCGAGCAGCCCGGCCGGGCCGGGGGTGTGCACGTGCACGACCTCCGGCCGGTGCGCCGACAGGTCGGCGACCAGCCGTTCGCGTACCCTCCGGGTGGTCATCGGCCAGCGGGCCAGGCGCAGATCGGCGACACCGCACGCCAGCGCGGGCAGCCGCAGCAGCCCCGGTTCGTCGCGCTGTTCCCGGTGGCGCGGCACGACGAGCAGGCTGTCGTGCCCGGCGGCGAGTTGCGCCGCGTGCAGGGTCCGCAGCGACGTGACGACGCCGTCGCGACGCGGCAGGTACGTGTCGGTGAAGTGCATGATGCGCACACGCATACGTTCAGTGACCTGCCCCAACGCCGCGTGTAAGACAGATGTCGGCCGTCTTAAGACCGGCCGTAGTCCGGGTTCGAAGATCAGCCATGTTGCCGGGCAATCGGGCGAAAGACGGCCCAAGATACGCACAGTCGCCCGGCAACTTGGCTGATCTTGAGGGGTGAGGTGAGGGGGGTCTCCGTTCCACTAGATGGACAAGATCGATGAGATCGCGTCCGCGTAGACTTCGGCTCATGACGGCCACCATGACACCGTTGTCCGAGGTGACGCGCTCCGATGCGGCGCTGCGGATGTTCCTGCACGGGCTGCCCGGCGTCGACCAGGTCGGCGCGCAGGCCCGTGCCGCCGCGCTCGGCACCCGTTCGATCAAGACCACGGCCAAGGCCTGGGCGATCGACCTCGCGATCCGGATGGTGGACCTGACCACCCTGGAGGGCGCCGACACCCCCGGCAAGGTCCGCGCGCTGTGCGCCAAGGCCCGCCAGCCCGACCCGGGCGACCCGACCTGCCCGCCGGTGGCCGCGATCTGCGTGTACCCGTCGATGGTCCCGGTCGCCGCCGAGGCGCTGCGCGGCAGCGGCATCCACCTGGCCAGCGTCGCGACCGCGTTCCCGTCCGGGCAGGCGCCGCTGAGCGTCAAGCTCGACGACACCCGCGCGGCCGTCGCCGCGGGCGCCGACGAGATCGACATGGTGATCAGCCGGGGCGCGTTCCTGGCCGGTCGCTACCTGGACGTCTTCGAGGAGATCGCGGCCGTCAAGGAGGCCTGCGGCAGCGCCCACCTCAAGGTCATCCTGGAGACCGGCGAGCTGGTCACGTACGACAACGTGCGCCGCGCGTCGTGGCTGGCGATGCTCGCGGGCGGCGACTTCATCAAGACGTCCACGGGCAAGGTGCAGCCCGCGGCCACCCTCCCGGTCACGCTGATCATGCTGGAGGCGGTGCGCGACTTCCTGGCCGCCACCGGCCGCAAGGTCGGCGTGAAGCCCGCGGGCGGCATCCGCACCACCAAGGACGCCATCAAGTACCTGGTCATGGTCAACGAGACGGCCGGCGACGGCTGGCTCGACCCGGACTGGTTCCGCTTCGGCGCCTCCACCCTGCTCAACGATCTGCTGATGCAGCGCACCAAGCTCGCCACCGGCAACTACGCCGGCCCCGACTACTTCACGCTGGACTAGACATGAGCGCATTTGAGTACGCGCCCGCACCGGAGTCGCGCTCGATCGTCAACCTGCAGTCCTCGTACGGGCTGTTCATCGACGGCGAGTTCGTCGACGGCGACGACCGGCGCAAGACCATCTCCCCCGCCACCGAGGAGGTGCTCGCCGAGGTCACCTGGGCGAGCACCGAGGACGTCGACCGGGCCGTCAAGGCGGCCCGGCGCGCGTACACGAAGGTGTGGGGGCCGATGCCGGGCGCGGAGCGGGCCAAGTACCTGTTCCGCATCGCACGGATCATCGCCGAGCGCAGCCGCGAGCTGGCCGTGCTGGAGTCGCTGAACAACGGCAAGCCGATCAAGGAATCGCGGGATGTGGACGTGCCGCTGGCCGCGGCGCACTTCTTCTACTACGCGGGCTGGGCCGACAAGCTGCCGTACGCGGGCTTCGGGGCGGACCCGCGGCCGCTGGGCGTGGCCGGGCAGGTCATCCCGTGGAACTTCCCGCTGCTGATGCTGGCGTGGAAGATCGCCCCGGCGCTGGCTGCGGGCAACACGGTGGTGCTCAAGCCCGCCGAGACGACCCCGCTGACCGCGCTGCTGTTCGCCGAGATCTGCCAGCAGGCCGACCTGCCGCCGGGCGTGGTCAACATCGTCACCGGCGCGGGTGAGACCGGCGCCGCCGTGGTGAACCACCCCGACGTGGACAAGGTCGCCTTCACCGGCTCGACCGAGGTCGGCCGGATCATCGCGCGGGCCGTGGCCGGCACGAAGAAGAAGGTCACCCTGGAGCTGGGCGGCAAGGCCGCGAACATCGTGTTCGACGACGCCGCGATCGACCAGGCCGTCGAGGGCATCGTCAACGGCATCTTCTTCAACCAGGGGCACGTCTGCTGCGCGGGCTCGCGCCTGCTGGTGCAGGAGTCCGTCGCCGACCAGCTGCTGGAGTCGCTCAAGCGGCGCATGGCCACCCTGCGCGTCGGCGACCCGCTGGACAAGAACACCGACATCGGCGCGATCAACTCCGCTGAGCAGCTCGGCCGGATCAAGATGCTCGCCGAGGTCGGCGAGGGCGAGGGCGCCGACCGCTGGTCGCCGCCGTGCCAGCTGCCCGACCGCGGCTTCTGGTTCGCCCCGACCATCTTCACGGGCGTGTCGCAGGCGCACCGGATCGCCCGCGAGGAGATCTTCGGGCCGGTGCTGTCGGTGCTGACGTTCCGCACCCCGGCCGAGGCGGTGGAGAAGGCCAACAACACGCCGTACGGGCTGTCGGCCGGGATCTGGTCCGAGAAGGGATCGCGCATCCTCGCCATCGCCGACCAGCTGCGGGCGGGCGTGGTGTGGGCCAACACCTTCAACAAGTTCGACCCGACCTCGCCGTTCGGCGGGTACAAGGAGTCCGGTTACGGCCGCGAGGGCGGCCGCCACGGCCTGGAGGCGTACCTTGCCCAGTAAGAAGAAGGACTCCGCCGCGCCGCAGGTCGAGACCGTCGAGGCTGCCGCGGTCGTCGCGCAGCCCTCGGCGCCGCGCACCCGGCTGGCGGTGCGCAAGACGTACAAGCTCTACGTGGGTGGGGCGTTCCCGCGCAGCGAGTCGGGCCGCACCTACGTCGTCGCCGACAGCAAGGGAAACTTCGTGGCCAACGCCGCCCAGGCCTCCCGCAAGGACGCCCGCGACGCCGTGCTCGCCGCGCGGGCCGCGTTCGGCAAGTGGTCCGGCGCGACCGCGTACAACCGGGGCCAGGTGGTCTACCGGGTCGCCGAGATGCTGGAGGGCCGCCGCGACGAGTTCGTGTCGCTGGAGGTGCCCGCCGCCGAGGTGGACGCCGCGATCGACCGCCTCGTCTGGTACGCGGGCTGGACCGACAAGATCTCGCAGGTGATCGGCGGCGCCAACCCGGTCGCCGGGCCGTACTTCAACCTGTCCTCGCCCGAGCCGTCCGGCATCGTCGCGATCGTCGCGCCGAGCAGGCCGACCCTGCTCGGCCTGGTCAGCGTCATCGCGCCGGTCATCGCCACCGGCAACACCTGCGTCGTGATCTCCGACGCGCCCCGCGTCGCGATCACCCTGGCCGAGGTGCTCGCCACCTCCGACCTGCCCGGCGGCGTGGTCAACATCCTGACCGGCTCGGCCGCCGAGATGGGCCCGTGGCTGGCCGCGCACGCCGACGTCAACGGCGTCGACCTGACCGGCCTGGCCGACGCCGAGCTGGCCCTGTCGCTGGAGCAGGCCGCCGCGGGCACCCTCAAGCGGGTACGCCGCCCGGCCGCGGCCCTCGACTGGACCGCCGACCCCGGCCTCCCGCCGATGACGGCGTTCCTGGAGACGAAGACGGTCTGGCACCCCAAGGGCATCTAGCCTGGGATGCAGGAAGGGCACCTTCTTATCGCGCTGCGATGTAGAAGGTGCCCTTTTCAACGCCGGCTCGGAGGGGTTGCGGATGGCGACGAGTGCAGACGTGGTGGGGCGGGCCCGGGAGATCGCCGACGAGGTGCTGTTCCCGGCCGCGCTCAGGGTGGACGGCGCGGACCGCGTGCCGGCGGCGCAGCTGGACCTGCTCGCCTCCGAGGGGTACTACGGCATGGCGGCGCCCGCCGAGGCGGGCGGGCTCGGCCTGTCCTGGCCCGAGGCGGCCGCCCTGGTCGAGACCCTGGCCGACGGCTGCCTCACCACCGCGTTCGTATGGCTCCAGCACCACGCCCCCGTCCGCGCCGTCGCCGACAGCCCCCGGCCCGGCATCCGCGACCGCTGGCTGGCCCCGCTGGCCCGGGGCGAGCACCGGGCCGGGATCGCCCTGGCCGGGCTGCGGGTGCCCGACGCCCCGATGCGGGTGACCCCGGTCGACGGCGGCTACCTGCTCGACGGGCAGGCGCCCTGGGTCACCGGCTGGGGCATGATCGACACGCTGTACACCGCCGCGCTCGACGTCTCCGGCGACGTCCACTTCCTGCTCGTGGACGCGACGGCGGCCCCGACGCTGGCGGTGCGTCCGCTGGAACTGGTCGCGGTGCGGGCCAGCGCCACCGTGGACGTCCACTTCGACCAGCACTTCGTGCCCGCCGAGCGGCTCGTCGACCGCGTGCCGTACGCGGACTGGTCGCGTTCGGACTCGTCCGGATCGGCCATGAACGGCTTCCTCGCGATCGGGGTCGCGGGCCGGTGCGTACGCCTGCTGTCACCGGGTCCCGCCGCCGAGGCCCTGGCCGCCGAGCTCGACGCGGTCAGGTCCGGCCTGCTCACCGCCGACTCGGCCACCGTCCCGACGGCGCGCGCGGCCGCCTCCGCGCTGACCGCACGGGCCGCCGCCGCACTCGCGGTGCAGACCGGCGCGCGGGCCGTCCTGCTGGACCACGACGCGCAGCGCCTGGCCCGCGAGTCGGTGTTCCTCCTGGTCTTCGGCAACCGCCCGGTGATCCGCGACGCCCTTCTCGCCGACCTGACCGCCCCCGCCCCCGCCCCCAAGATCGGGCAAGTTGCCGGGCAATCGGGGGAATGACGGGTCGAGATACGCCCGGCTGCCTGGCAACTTGCCCGATCTTGGCCGGGGCTGCCGCCGAGTGACCCAGGTCATCGGGCACGATGGAGTACGTGGCGCGACCGTTCGATCCCCGGCTGATCCGATACGTCCCGTCCACACGTACCGGGCTGGTGCAGCTCGGCGTGCTGGGCGTGGCCGCCGCGGCCGCCGTGGTGGTCGCGGCCGCCGCGCTGGCCCGAGCCCTGGCCGCCGCCGTCGAGCTGCGCCTGGACGCGCCCGCCCTGGCGGTGTTCCTGCTCGCGCTCGCGGCCCGCGCCGGGCTCACCAGCGGCCTGGGCGCCGTGGCCGCCCGCATGTCCGCGACCGTGAAGGCGAGCCTGCGCACCGACCTGCTCGGCGCCGTCGGCCGCCGCGGCCCGACGTGGCTGGCCGGGCAGCGGGCGGGCGAGCTCGCCACGCTGGCGGGACGCGGTCTGGACGCCCTCGACGGCTACTTCACCGGATACCTGCCGCAGCTCGTGCTCGGCCTGACGGTGCCGGTGGCGGTGATCGGCACGCTGCTGCTGACCGACCTGACCTCGGCCGTGATCGTGCTGGTCACACTGCCGCTGATCCCGATCTTCGGGGCGCTGGTCGGCTGGCAGACCCGGACCGCCACCGACCGGCAGTGGCACCGGTTGCAGCTGCTCGGCGGGCACTTCCTGGACATGGTGTCGGGGCTGGCCACGCTGCGGGCGTTCGGGCGGGCGCGGGCCCAGGTCGGCGCGGTGCGGCGGATGGCCGACCGGCATCGCGCCGCGACGATGCGCACGCTGCGGCTGGCCTTCCTGTCCGCCCTGGTCCTGGAGCTGATCGGCACGATCTCGGTGGCGCTCGTGGCGGTGCCGGTGGGCCTGCGGCTGCTGGACGGCCGGATGACGCTGGCGACGGCGCTGCTGGTGCTGCTGCTGACCCCGGAGGCGTACGCCCCGCTGCGCGCCGCGGGCACCAAGTTCCACGCCAGCATGGAGGGACTCACCACGCTGGACCAGGCGTTCACGTTGCTCGCCGACGCACCGGCCCGGCCGGAGCCCGGCGGCGGCGCGGTGGCGGCCCCGCCGGTCGGCCTGATCGAGCTGCGCGGCGTCACCGTCACGTACGACCGCGGCACCGGCGAGCGGGTCACCGCCCTGCGCGACGTCGACCTGGTGATCCGGCCCGGCGAGCGCGTGGCCCTGGTCGGCCCGAGCGGCGGCGGCAAGAGCACGCTGCTCAACCTGGTGCTCGGCTTCACCACCCCGGACCGCGGGCAGGTGCTCGTCGACGGCGTCGACCTGGCCGACCTCGACCTGGACGCCTGGCGCCGGCGCGTGGGCTGGGTGCCGCAGCGGGCGCACCTGTTCGCGGCGAGCCTGGCCGACAACATCGCCCTGGGCACGCCGGAGGCGCCGCGCGCCGACGTCGACCGCGCCGCCCGCGCCGCCGCGCTGGGACCGGTGCTCGACGCGCTGCCGCAGGGCCTGGACACTGTGCTGGGCGAGCGCGGGCACGGCCTGTCCGGCGGGGAGCGGCAGCGGCTGGCGCTGGCGCGCGCGTTCCTGCGCGACGCGCCCCTGCTGCTGCTCGACGAGCCGACGGCCCGGCTGGACGCGGCCAGCGAGCAGGCGGTGGTCGACGCGACCGCGACGCTGGTGCACGGGCGGACGGCGCTGCTGGTGGCGCACCGGCCCGCCCTGCTGTCGGTGGCCACCCGGGTGCTGCGCGTCGAGCGCGGCGAGGTCCGGGAGCGGGTGGCGGTATGAGCCCGATCCTCGCCTTCGCCGCCCCGTTCCGCTGGCGCCTGCTCGGGGCCGGGCTGCTCGCCGCGCTGACCGAGGCTGCCGGGCTGGGTCTGATGGCGACCGCGACCTGGCTGCTGTGCACCGCGGCGGGCCAGCCGCCCCTGGTCGTGCTGAGCGTCGCCATCGTGGTGGTCCGGACGCTGGCCATCGGCCGGGGCGCCCTGCGCTACGTCGAGCGCCTGGCCGGCCACGACGCCGTCCTGCGCATGGTCACCGAGGTCCGGGCCCGGATCTTCGCCACGCTCGCCGAGCGGCCCGCCGCCGCGCCCGCGCTGCGCCGGGGCGACCTGCTCAGCCGGATGGTCTCCGATGTCGACGCGGTGCAGGACCTGATGGTCCGGGTACTGCTGCCGATGGCCTCGACCGGGCTGGTCGGCGTCGCCGCGGTCGCGGCCGCCGCGTTCGCCGACCCGCTGGTGGCGCTGGTGCTGGCCGTGGGCCTGCTGGCGAGCGGAGCCGCGCTGCCCGTGCTCGCCGCCCGCCTGGCGGCCCGGTCCGGTGCCCGCCTGGCCCCGCTGCGCGCCCGGTACGCGGTGGACACGATCGACCTGGTGCACGGCGCCGCCGACCTCGCCGCGTACGGCGCCCGCGACCGGTTCGAGGCCCGGGGCGCCGCGCACGCCGCCGAACTGGCCGCGACCGAGCGGACGCTGGCCCGCCGGGCGTTCGCCGTCGACGCGGTCGCCACCGTGCTCGGCGGCGCCACCGCGGTCGCGGTGCTCGCCACCGGGCTGGCGCGCGGCGTCGACGGGGTGTGGCTGGCAGCGCTCACCGTCGCCACGCTGGCCACGGGCGAGCTGTCGCTGTCGCTGCTGGCCGCCGCCCGCAAGGGCGCCGAGATCCGGGGCAGCCTGCACCGGCTCACCGAGCTGCTGACCGCGCCCGGGGCCGCCGCCGCGGCCGGGCTCGCGGTGCCGGAGCGCGCGCCGACGCTGCGCCTGGCGGGTGCGACCGTGCGGTATCCGGGCGCGACGGCCGCCGCGCTGTCGGAGGTGGACCTGGAACTGCCGCCGGGGCGCCACGTCGCGATCGTCGGGCCGTCCGGGTCGGGCAAGAGCACGCTGCTCGGCCTGCTGACCGGTGCGATCGCGCCGGAGTCCGGCCGGGCCGACGCCGACGGCACCCCGATCACCGCGTACGACCCCGAGCGCTGGCCCGCCGCCGTGACCGGGCTGCTCGCCGACGCGTACCTGTTCCACGCCTCGGTGCGCGACAACCTGCTGCTGGCACGGCCGGAGGCGACCGAGGACGAGCTGCTGGCCGCGTGCGCGACGGCGGGACTCGGCGACTGGGTCGCCGCGCACGGGCTGGACGTGCGGGTCGGCGAGGACGGCGCCGGGCTGTCGGGCGGGCAGCGGCAGCGGCTCGCGCTGGCCCGCGCGGTCCTGGCCGACCCGGGGCTGCTGGTGCTCGACGAGCCGACCGAGGGCCTCGACCCGGCGCAGGCCGACGCGGTCCTCGCGGCGGTGCTGGCGCACCGGCGCGGGCGCGGCACGGTCGTGGTGACCCACCGGCTCGCCGGGCTGGACGCGTTCGACGAGGTGGTGGTGCTGGACGCGGGCCGGGTGCACGAGCGCGGAACGTGGGGTTGGGTGCGGGCGCACGGCGGCTGACACGAACCACTAGGGTGTGCGGAGAGTCACCGACCCGGCAGGGTCGGTCAGTCGAACGTCGGAGGTCAACGGTGGCGGACACGCTCTGGGACGAGTACGAGGTCTCCCCGGTCGAGATTGCGCTTCCCGGCGGGAAGGTCGGCCTGACGCTGCGGGCGTACCGCTCGGCGAGCGCGCTGACCCCGACCGACGTCAGCGACCGCGAGGACGACGACGACGTCTTCGCCGAGCGCGGCCTGCGCCGCCCGATCGGCCTGGCCGACGAGGAGGAGCTGCCGGAGTTCGAGTGGACCAAGGAAGCCCTCGACGAGATCGCCGCCGGCCCCGCCGAGGACGAGGTGGCCGAGCGCGCCGTGGAGGCCGCCGAGGACGAGGAGTCCGAGGAGTCCGCCGACGAGTCCGACCAGGGCGACGAAGAGGTCCCGGTCTTCCTGTCGCACAAGGGCAAGCTGCTGCTGTTCGCCTCGGCCAAGGGCCTGGCCGACTTCGTGCGCTCCAGCGCCCCGCACGACCTCAAGCAGCTCGAAGGCTGGGCGAAGCTCGCGAAGAAGGTCAAGGCCGACGACGTCGTGGCCGGCGACGACGACGCGTACGAGCTGGACCTCGTGGTGGAGAACCTGCGGGGCGGCCCGGACGCCTGGGACCCCGAGCTGCTGCTGCGCGCCGGTGAGATCGCCCGCGACATCAGCTACGCTCTTCGCCTCAAGCCGGTGATCGTGTCGCTGGCGCCCGGCTCCCCGCTCGACGACCTCGACGAGGCGCTGCGCGCCACTGAAGAGGGAGGCTTCGGCTCCTTCTTCGCCAAGCGCAAGCTCCGCAAAATCGGGGCAGAGCAGGCATCCATCGGCTGGCGCTCGATTATCGGCAAGATCTCTGCCGCCGTGGACTGGCGCGACTGACCCCTGAGCGGGCAACATCAGTCTTTGGCACACGAGGAGTCTTCGGGAGGAGGACGAGTCCGTGGCGCTCGTGCGGGTGTATTGCGGTATCGCTTCGACTGCTCCGGCGGTCGAGGACGACTCGCTGGGGGCCGTCAACCGGCTCACGGTGGCGGTCGTCGACGATTCCGGCAGGCTGCTGGAGTTCTGCGTCATCAACGACGATCCCGCTGGCTATGCCCAGGTGACGTCGATGCTCGCGGAGCGGTTCGGCGGCACCACGATGGTGACGGTCGCGGTCGACAGCGATGACCACCAGGTCATCTCGCTGCTGGCCACCTCCGGGCGGGCCATCGCCTACACCGACGACGAGAGCGCGGACGAGTTCGCCGACCGGTTCGCCGAGGACGACACGCTCGACGAGGTGAACGCCTCCGCCGACGAGCGGCGCGCCGTGGGCCTGGCCCGCGCGTTGCAGGCCGGTGCGCTGTCGGCCGTGGTCGGCCCGCCGCCGCGCGAGTTCGTCGCGTTCAAGCCCGTGCTGGCCGCGCACGCGGCGCTGGCCGTCGGGCGGCACGCCGCCGCGGTGGCGCTGCGCGAGGTGCTGCGCGAGCTGTACCCGGCCGCCCTGCGCGCGTACCCGGATCCCGCCGAGCCGGTGGCCCTGGCCGTGCTGGAGGCCCTGCCCGAGCCGGGCCTGCTGTCCACCCAGCCCGGCAGCCGCAGCCGCGAGAACGGCGCCACCGCCGAGAGCGTCGCCGCCCGGCTGGTCTCCGACGGCATCTGCGACTCCGCCACCGCGCTGGAGGCCGTGATGGCGCTGCGGGTGGCCATCGCCGAGACGCCGCGCCGCAACGGGGTCGGCAAGCAGCTGCTGACGGCGGTCGCCGACGCGGTCCGGTCCAGCGTCGCCGCGGTGCGCGCCAGCGACGACGCCCGTGCCGCCCTGATCGAGACCCTCACCGAGCGCTCGGCGCCCGTGGCGCCGCAGCAGCAGACCCTGGGCCGCCGCAGCGGCGTCCCGGTCACCTCCGCCCCGCCGGCCACCGCGGCCGCCGCGACCGGAGCCCGCCGCCGCACGCAGCCCATGCCGCTGAACCAGACCCCCGCGGCGCCGCGCCCGATGCAGGCCCCGCCGGTCGCTCCGGAGCCCGTTGCCGCCGCGCCGACCGCGCCCGAGCCGATGGACCGCCCGTCGTGGAGCCCGAACGCCGCGCCGGTCGAGCGCCCGTCGTGGAGCCCGAGCACCCCGCCGGTGCCGCCCGGCTTCGAGCCGACGCCGCTGACGGGCACGCCCGTCGTCAGCCCGGTCGCGGCACAGCCGCAGGCCCCGGCCCCCACGCCGGTCCAGCAGCAGCCGCGCCAGGTGCCCACGCCGATCCCGTCGCAGCGCGCGACCCGTGCCACGCCCGCCGACACCGGCAAGCCGTTCGTGCCGACGCTGACCAACGCCGCGATCAGCAGCGAGCGGGCCGCACGCGGGTTCAACCCGCAGCCGCAGCCCTCGGCGACGGACGTGCCCGCCGACGTGACCGGCTTCGAGCCGTCCTACGGCGACTACGCCGAGGAGTACGGCGACGACCCGCTGGGCATGAACCCGCCCGCCCGACCGGCCGCCCCGCCGCGGCAGGCCGCGCCGACCCCGCCGCCGGCGCCCGCCGGCTCCCGCGCCAACTGGCCGCTCAACAGCGAGCAGGACGAGGTCGCCCGGTCGGCCGACCGCTCCCCCGACCGGGTCACCCCGCCGTGGCTCGACGACGACCTGGTGCTGCCCGAGGCGCCGTCGCTGCGCGTGGTGGAGCCCATGCCCCGGCGCGGTTCCCGCGACGACGACGCCCCGCCGCTGCGGCTGGTCGACGACAGCGCGCTGACCGGCGCCCGGCCCAAACCGCACCGGACCGAGCGGGCCTCCAGCCCGGCCAGCGGCGAGGACGACGACCTGCTGATCTTCGCTTCGGTCTCCTCGGCCTGGTTCGCCGGTCCGAGCACCGAGGACGAGCTCACCTGGAACTCCGCCGCGGACACCGGCTGGCGTGCGGCCGAGCAGGCGGCCCGGCCGTCGGTCGGCAACGACACCACCGCGGGTCTGCCGCGCCGGGTGCCGTCGGCCAACCTGGTGCCGGGCTCGACGCCGGAGCGCGAGGAGCGGCCGCTGCGCATAGTGCGCGACGCCGCCGGCATCGCCGCGCACACCAGCAACTACTTCCGGGGCTGGCGCCGGGGCAACCAGGAGATCGGCGGCTTCGCCGTCGGCGGCCGCCCTGGCCGCGAGTCGGCCAACGGCTGGGACTTCAGCCGCGAGCACGAGCGCGACGACCGGGACGAGCGCGACGAACGCGACTACCGGGACATGCGCGACCACCGCGATCAACGGGACCCCCGCGACGACCGCGGCCAGTACGGCTACCGCGCCGCCAACTACCGCTGACCGTCGCCCCGACCGACCCGAGCAACCGCCCGCCGTTCCCGACGGCGGGCGGTTGCTTTTTGATCACCAGCAGTGAGCTGCGGAAACTGTGTCATTTCCCATACCGCAGGACTTGACCTTGCAGCGTGCGGGCGAGCACCATACCTGAGCGGCAGTGGATTCACTCACGTGCCGCGAGGCAACGCTGCTCGGCGGAAAGGCACGCGATGTACGACGCGACAGGTGGACTGAACCGGCGCTCCGCCCTCAAGGGCGGGCTGGGGCTGGTCACCGCAGCGCTGGTGGCCGCGTGTTCGGATCCCGTCGCCTCGGACGCGGGCGAGACCGGCGAGCTCGTCATCGGGGCCAGCCTGGAGCTGACCGGGACCGGCTCGGCGCTGGGCAAGCTCCAGGAGCAGGCGCTGAAGGTCGGCGTCGACGAGCTCAACGCCATCGGCATCCCGTACGGCGAGGGCCGGCTGTACATCCGCACCGTGGTCAAGGACAACGGCGGCAACCCGGCCACCGCGATGCAGAACATCAAGGACCTGATCGAGAACGACAGGGTCAGCGCGGTCGTCGGCGGCGTCACCGTGGAGACCGCCCGCGCCATGATCCCGGTCGCCGAGGAGTCCAAGGTCCCGCTGCTGTGCCTCAACAGCGGTGACGAGATCTCCGTGCCGCTGCCGCAGCGCAGGTTCGTCTACCAGCTCGGCCCCAACCCCTCCGACACCGCCTCGGTGATGGCCCGCGACCTGCGGCGCCAGGACCTGACCACGGTCGCCGTGCTGGCCAGCGGCGACGGCCACGGTGACGCGGGCGTGCACGCGCTGCCCCGCGCCCTGACCGCGACCGGCCGCACGCTGGTCGACTCGGTGCGCCTGCCCAAGTCCGGCCGGGCCTTCGACGCCGCCGCGCAGCGCATCATCGACGCCGAGCCCGACGCCGTGATCGTGTGGGCGCAGGCCCCGATCAGCGCTGCGGCCACCGCCGCGCTGCGCAACGCCGGGTACACCGGCAAGATCTTCCTGGACCCGGGTGCGGGCGCCGACGAGACCCTCAACGGCCCCAACGGGGCGGCACTGGAAGGCGCCTACATCGTGCACTCCACCGTGCTCGCCGGGGCACCGACGATGGCCACCACGCCGTCGGGCCGGGCGGCACGCGCCTTCATCTTCCGCTACATCCAGGAGTACGGGGCGTTCTCCGGCTTCGCGCCGTACGCGGCCGACGCGCTGAGCCTGGTGGCGACCGCGGCCCGGCGCGCCGTCAGCACCGACCCGCAGCGCCTGCGCGGCCGGCTGGAGGGCGGCCCGATCGAGGGCGTCTGCGGCGCGTACTCGTTCCAGCCCATCTCGCACGGCGGGCTGGAGCCCGACGCGCTGACGCTGTTCGTGGCGCGCCGGGGCGCCTGGGTGCGACTCAGCTGACCCCGTACGCCTAGACGGCCTCCTGCGCGACCTGAGGGTCGCCGGGAGGCCGTTGCCGTACCGGGCCGGAGCCCTAGAGGCGCGGCGGGTACGGCGAGACGCCGATCAGCCCGCCGTCCACGGGGGACGCGGGCCGATCGGCGTTCAGATCAGGTCAGGCGGGTGCGCCGGTGCGGGTCCGCCGCATCGACAGCACGTACTCGACCAGGGAGATCAGCACCTGCTTGGTCGACTCGCGGTTACGCGCGTCGCAGCTGACCACCGGCACGTCCGTCTGGATCGCGAGCGCGTCCCGTACGTCCTGGGCCTGGTGGTACTGCTGACCGTCGAAGCAGTTGATCGCGATCAGGTAGGGCAGCTTGCGGTGCTCGAAGAAGTCGATCGCCGCGAAGCAGTCCGCCAGCCGGCGGGTGTCGACCATCACGACGGCACCGATCGCGCCCCGCACCAGCTCGTCCCACATGAACCAGAAACGCGTCTGGCCCGGGGTGCCGAACAGGTAGAGGATGAGATCGCGGTCGATCGAGATACGACCGAAGTCCATCGCCACCGTGGTGGTCGTCTTGTTGGGAATCTGGCGCGTGTCATCCACGCCGACACCCGCCGAAGTCATAATCGCTTCAGTGGTCAGCGGCGTGATCTCCGAAACGGAACCTACCAGCGTCGTCTTGCCGACGCCGAAGCCGCCGGCGATGACGATCTTCGCCGATGTCACCCGTCCGCCCGCGCCGTTCGCGGCGGGGCGGTGTGACATGTCAGAGCCTCCGAAGTCCACTGAGTACCCTCTCCAGCAGTTCAGTGCCTACCGCGTCGTTGCTCTCAAACGACGTCGGCTCGTATACCGCGACCAGTCCATCGGCCGCCATGTCCGCGATGAGCACGCGGGCGACGCCGAGTGGCAGCCGCATCCGGGCTGCGATCTCGGCCAGCGACTGGACCTTGCCGTCGCACAGGGACGCTATGTGTTGGTGTTCCCGGCCGTGGCCGCCGCGACCTGTCGCGTTGGCGTTGCGACCGCGCACGGTCGTCTCCACCAGCGCCTCGATCGCGATGTCCAATCGCGGCCGGGTGCGGCCACGGGTAACGGCGTACGGCCGTACCAACGCTCCGGTCGGTTCGTCTCTATCGGGCATCGTCGCCGTTCACCCCCTTCCCCATTGCCGTCCCCGGACCATCCGGGACGGGTTGCGCCTCAGCCAAGCACGCCGGCCGCGCTGCGCGGAGCGGGCGTGAGCGCATCGCCCACCCGGTCCACCAGCAGAGCCATCTCGTACCCGACCTGACCGACGTCGCAGCTTCGCGAGGCGAGCACCGCGAACGACGATCCGTCCGAGATCGACATCAGGAAAAGGAACCCGTTGTCCATCTCCACGACAGTTTGCAACACCGCGCCGCCCTCGAAACAGCGGGCGGCACCCTGGGTGAGACTTACCAGGCCAGACGAGATGGCAGCCAGCTGGTCGGCTCGGTCCCGGGGCAGATCCCGGGACGAGGCGAGCAAAAGGCCGTCCGCGGACACCGCGACCGCATGGGCGACGCCCGGCACCCGGTCCGCGAAGTTGGCCAACAGCCAACCAAGATCCTGCGTAGTGGTCATGCCTCCTGCTCCTTGCCAGACTGGCTTCCGGTCTCGTTGGAGCCCGAAATCACATCATCGTCCTTGTGCTGGGTACGGCCGCGCTGGACCCCGCGGTGGTACGCGGAGAGCAACCCGCGCACGCCCTCGGGCGTACGGCGCTGCACCGTCGTCGTGCTCTTCTCGACCCCACCCGGCACCAGCTGTGCCATCGGGGTGCGCTTGGGCAGGCCCGCCGAGGTCGCATCCCCCGTGTCGGGCGTCCGGTTGGCGATCGCGCTGGCCGCGGCCCAGCCGTCGTCGGCAGCCGTCTGCCACGTCGGCCGGTATGCCTGGGGCACGTCGTAGCCGCTCGTGCCGCGTCCTCCACCGGTGCTGCCCATGCTCACGTCCCTGCTCGCCAGGCCGTGTGCGCCCGCCGTGGTGCTGCCGACCGTCGGTCCACCGTTGCCCGCGCGGACGTCGAGGTCCACGGCCGGGAACTGTGCGGTGATCGTAGTGTCTGGCAGCACTGCTGCGGGAGGGGCGGTTCGGGGTTCCTCGACGGGGCTGTCGACAGCCGTGCGGCGCGTGCTGAACCAGGCCGACTCCAGCTCCCGGAAGATCGGGAGCTCCATGGTCTCGTCCGCGAAGGGCATGCGGGTGTCGACCACCGGGTACTCGGCCGGGATCCTCGGCATCTCCGTGGTGAAGTCGGCCGCGCTGGCGGCGACCTCCTCACGGCTGACCGGCGGCCAGGCGGGCGGCGCCGCGGGAGCGGGCACGTCCACCGGGAGCGCCGACAGGGGCACCGCCGAGACGGGGGCCGCGGAGACCGGGACCGCCGACACGGGCACCGCCGAGATCGGCATGCCGGGGCTGCTGTACGGGCTGGCGGAGACCGGGGCCCCCGGCGGCGTCGCCGACGGCGTGGCACCCCAGCTGGGCTGGTTCCACGACGGCGTGCGCTCCTCGGGAGTCGACGGCGTCTGCCGCGGGATCTGCGGCTGCGCGTACGCCTCCGGCCGCAGCGGCTCGGCCTCGGCGGCCAGGTCGCTGTTGCGGCGCGGCAGCGGCTCGCCGCTGCGCGGACCCGTCTCGGTGCCCGCACCGGTCAGGTCCGACCAGGCCGGCATGCCGGCGCGGGACGGGGAACCGGTGGTCGCGGGCGGGGTCGTCATCGGCGGGGCCGGCGGGGCGTCGAACAGACCGCCCCGGCTGGGCGCGCCACCGTTGACCGTCGGACGGGCACTTGGCGCACCGGCGCCGCTCTCCAGTGCCAGCGGCGTGGCGAAGTTGCCCCGCTGCGGCGGCACCGTCGGCTGCTGCCGCGGCCCGGTCCCGGCGAAGGCGGGCAGTTCCCGCGAGCCGCCGGCGGGGGCCGCCGCGGGGCCGCGGCCGCCGGCCAGTGCCCGCGGCACCAGGACGGCGGTGGGCAGCGTGACGTCGGCGATGATGCCCCGGTCGGCGGACAGGCGCAGCTCGACCTTGACCCCGTGGCGGGCGGCGAGCCGCGCGACCACGACCAGGCCCATCATCCGGGAGACCGCCACGTCGACCATCGGCGGCGTGGCCAGCTTCTCGTTGATCTCGTTGAGCATGTCCGGCGAGATGCCGATGCCGTGGTCCTCGACGTACAGCACCGAGCGGTCGCCGACCCGGCGGGCCTCGACCATGACGGTCGAGTCCGGCGGCGAGAAGGCGGTCGCGTTGTCGAACAGCTCGGCGATGAGGTGCACCAGGTCGTTGACCGCGTGCGCGGCGACCTCGATGTCACGGTCGATGACCCCGAACTCGATGCGGGTGTAGTGCTCGACCTCGGACTGGGCGGCGCGGAGCACGTCCAGCAGGGCGGCCGGTTCACGCTGCACACGGGTCGAGTCGGCACCGGCGAGCACCAGCAGGTTCTCGTCGTTACGCCGCATTCGGGTGGCCAGGTGGTCCAGCTGGAACAGCTCGGCCAGCCGGTCCGGGTCCTCCTCGCCGCGCTCCAGCCGGTCGAGGTGGCCGATGAGCCGGTCGACCAGGATCTGCGAGCGCCGGGCGAGGTTGACGAACATCGTCGCGACGGAGGACCGCAGGGCGGCCTGCTCGGCGGCGGTGCGGACGGCCTCCAGGTGGACCGCGTTGAACGCCTCGGTCACCTGGCCGAACTCGTCCTTGCTGCGCACCGGCAGCGGCTCGGCGATCTGGTTGGCCACCTGCACCGGCGACAGCTGCGACGACAGCGACGGATCGCGCAGTCGCGCCACCGCCTGGGGCAGGCCGTACTGGGCGATGCTGAGCGCGCCGTGGCGCAGCTCGCGCAGCGACCGGGCCATCGAGCGGGCCACGAGCCAGGCGAAGAGGATCGCCAGCAGCAGCATGCCCAGCAGCAGACCGGTCTGCACGAGGACCTGCTGGGTGACCTCGTCACGCAGGTCGCCCGCGGTCGCCTCCACGTCGGTGTCGAGCTGGCGCTCGACCTTGCGCAGCAGGGCACCGTGGTCGTGCAGCGCCTGGTCCCACTCGGCGGCGTTGAAGCTCAGCGTGGAGATCCGGTCGCCGGAGAGTGCCTCCAGCTCGCCCTGGAACTTGACCGACTTCCGCAGCGCCGGGCCGGTGACCTGGCTGTTGAACAGGTCGATGTCGGACTCGGTGCCGACGGATTCGAACGCCTGCTGCGCCTGTTCCTGGCCGGTCAGCGTGGCGATGAAGTTGCGTCGCAGGTCAGGCGTGAGCTCCGTGAGCGCGAACGCCCGGTGCACGATGACGCGCTCCTGCGAGAGGAACTCCTTGGTGGTCGCGACCGCCGCTGCGGCCCGCAGGCCGTCACCGAGTTCGCCACCACCGGCGATCTGCGCCGCCCGATCCCGGATCTTCAACAGGTCGCCGATGAGCACCTGGTAGCGAAGCGCCGCGTTGGACTGCGGGATCTTCCGGTCCTTGACCTGGTCGCGCACTGACGACAGGTTCTGCAGGCCGGCGTCGATCCGCTCCAGCAGGTCGCGCAGGCTCGGGTCGACCTCGACCAGCGCGCCGCGCTGCTGCGCGTACGGCCGCTTGGCCTCTTCCACCTGCTTGGCGATCAGCTCGTACGACGCGGCGGCGGTCTTGCGGGTGGACTCGTTGTCCGCACCCAGCAGCATGGCCGCGGTGGCGCGCTCGTTCTGGAGCTCGTCGACCAGGGTGCCCGACTCTTTCACCAGCGAGGACAGAATGCGGGTGCGGTCGGCACTCGTGGCCGTGTCGAGGTTGTCCAACAGACCGTTGGTACCTACGACGATGGTGGCCAAGGTGGGCACGATCATGATCAGGCCCAGCTTGGACCAGATCGGCATGTCTCGGAGTCGGCTCACTGGCCGCCGGAGACGCGAAAGGACCGCGTTCTGCGTTCCTGGCCGCTTACTCACGTCACCGCCCTCCTGTCGGTACCGCCATAGAGATCCGCCAGCAGCGGATGGCACGAGGGGTCGCGCCGGGCACCGTACACAATCCATTCCTTTAGAGGAACGGACCCCCGAGATTCCATCACGCCCGGTGAAAAGAGGAAAGCCCAGGCTGCCCAGAATCCGACACCGGATGGGATGCTCTTGCAGGCCAGACAGCCAGTTCAGCCCGCAGTTTCCTTGGAGTCACGCAGCGTGAGCGTCCAAAGCGCCCGAGTTATCCTGCTTGCCGGCCCTTCCGGGTCGGGGAAGTCGTACATAGCCCGGCAGACAGGACTTCCTGTCCTGTGCCTTGACGATTTTTACAAAGACGGCACCGACCCCACACTCCCCCGAGTGAACGATGCCGTCGACTGGGAGTCGCCCCTGTCCTGGGACGCCGACGCCGCTATGACGGCCGTCACTCAACTCGCGTACACCGGCCGGACCATGACCCCGGCATACGACATCAGCCTCAGCAGGCGCGTCGGCGAGCACGAGTTCCGGCTGGACGGGGCACCGCTGTTCTTCGCCGAGGGGATCTTCGCCGCCGACATCGTCGATGCCTGCGCGCAGGTCGGACTGCTGGCCGACGCGCTCGCGCTGCACCGCCCGCGGACCGTCACCTTCGCCCGCCGCCTGGTCCGGGACCTGGCCGAGAACCGCAAGCCGCCCATGGTGCTGGTGCGCCGGGGCCTGCGGCTGTGGCGCGAGGACCCGGTCGTGCTCGGCCGGCAGCGCGACCTCGGCTGCCGGCCGACCAGTGCGTCCGCCCTGCTGCGGCGGACCCGCTACCTGCTCACAGCAGCTTCGCGTAAGCCGGTTTGATCACCTCGTTGATCAGCGTCAGCCGCTCGTCGAACGGGATGAACGCGCTCTTCATCGCGTTGACGGTGAGCCACTGCAACTCCGTCCAGCCCCAGCCGAACGCGTCCACCACCAGCGCCATCTCCCGCGACATGCTGGTGCCGCTCATCAGCCGGTTGTCGGTGTTGAGGGTCACCCGGAAGCGCAGGTCGCGCAGTAGCCCGATCGGGTGCTCGGCGATGGAGACGGCGGCGCCGGTCTGCACGTTCGACGACGGGCACAGCTCCAGCGGGATGCGCTTGTCGCGGACGTACCCGGCCAGGCGGCCCAGCTTGCGGGTCTGCGGGTCGATGTCGTCGACGATGCGCACCCCGTGGCCGAGGCGGTCCGCGCCGCACCACTGCAGCGCCTGCCAGATCGAGGGCAGCCCGAACGCCTCGCCCGCGTGGATGGTGAAGTGGAAGTTCTCCCGTTTGAGGTACTCGAACGCGTCCAGGTGCCGGGTGGGCGGGTAGCCCGCCTCGGCCCCGGCGATGTCGAAGCCGACCACGCCGGAGTCGCGGAACGCCGTGGACAGCTCCGCGATCTCCATCGAGCGCGCGGCGTGGCGCATCGCGGTCAGCAGGGTGCCGATCCGGATCGGGCGCCCCTGCGCGGCCGCCTCGGCGCTGCCCTCGGCGAACCCGGCCAGCACCGCCTCGACCACCTCGGGCAGGGTCAGCCCCGCGGTCAGGTGCTGCTCGGGGGCGTAGCGCACCTCGGCGTAGACCACGCCGTCGGCGGCCAGGTCGAGCGCGCACTCGTGGGCCACCCGGCGCAGCGCCGGCGCGGTCTGCATCACGGCCACGGTGTGCGCGAACGTCTCCAGGTACCGCTCCAGCGAGCCGCTGTCGGCGGCCTCCACGAACCAGCGCCCGAGTTCGTCGGCATCGGTGGCGGGCAGCTCGTGCCCGATCTCGGCGGCCAGCTCGACGATGGTGGCCGGACGCAGGCCCCCGTCGAGATGGTCGTGCAGCAGCGCCTTGGGCGCCCGTACGATCTCGTCATAGCTCGGTGTCACATGCATCAAGATATTGCCTGTGCTGACCGATGACCTGATAGGCGCTCTGCGCTGCCCCCTGTGCGCCGCGCCACTCCACCGCGCCGACACCTCGCTGCGCTGCCCCGCAGGCCACACGTTCGACCTCTCCCGCGAGGGCTACGTCCACCTGGGCACCGGCCGCCGCCTCCCGGAGGGCGACCCCCCCACCATGGTCGCCGCCCGCACCCGCACCCACACCGCCGCCCTGTTCCACCCCCTGGTCCAAGCCGTCGATCATGAACTTATGGACGTGTTCGGCGGCGTGTTCCCACCCTGGCACCGTGATCAGCCGGCCGAGGGGCGGCCGCTGGTGGTGGATCTGGGGGCGGGGACGGGGTATTACCTGGCGGGGGTTTTGGAGGGGTGGGGTGAGGCGGGTGGGTTGGCGTTCGATGTGAGTAAGGCGGCGTTGCGGCGGGCGGCGAAGGCGCATCCGAGGGTGGGGGCGGTGCTGGCCGATACGTGGGGGCCGCTGCCGCTGGCGGACGGGTGCGCCGACCTGGTGCTGAACGTGTTCGCACCGCGCAACGGGACCGAGATGCGGCGCATCCTGGCCGACGAGGGCCTGCTGCTGGTCGTCACGCCGACAGGTGACCACCTGCGCGAACTGCGCGAGGCGCTGCCGCTGCTGGAGGTCGACGCGGCCAAGGAGCGGCGGCTGGCCACCGCGCTGCCGCAGTTCGAGCAGCGGGGCGCGCGCACCGTCCGCTGGACCGTGGACCTCAGCCGCGAGCAGGCGCTGGACCTCGTGGGTATGGGCCCCAGCGCCCACCACGTCGACCTGGTCGAGATCGCCCGGCGGCTGCCCGACCGGATCACGGTCACCGCCGGGGTCGACCTGTCTACGTGGACAGGTCGACCTCTTCCCAGCCGCCCGGCGGGTCGTGGTAATCCCCGGTGAAGACGACCGCCCACTCCAGGGCCCAGCGCCGCTGCCCGATCGCGTTGGCGTTCAGCTCGCCGGGCACCGGCTGCCCGGCCGCCTCCAGCTGCTGGAACGACCAGTCCAGGCAGTAGTGCAGGTCCAGCGCCGCGGCGACCACGGTGGGGTCGCGCGGGGCGGCCAGCGTACGCGCGCGCCACTGCTCGAAGTCCTCGCCGCCCAGCAGGTCCGGGAACAGCTCCATCAGCCGGATCGGCGGGTGGAGCGGGTCGAGCACCTTGATGACGCCCAGCGTCCAGGCCAGCCCGGCCAGCGCGTCCAGGTGCAGCGCGAACGACTGCCGGTCGCCGACCTCCTCGGTGATCCACTCCCATTCGGGCTGGGTCACGTCCGGCAGCAGCTTGTTGGCGTCCAGCCAGCCCACGGCGGCCTCGGCCGGCATGTCGAAGCAGCGCTCCAGCACCACGTGCAGGATGGCCGCGCGGGCCTCCAGCTCGCCGGTAGGGCGCAGTCCGACCTGGTCCTCCGGTTCCCACACCAGCGGGAACGTGTCGGGCGGGCACGGCACGCCGAGCCGGTGCAGCTCCTCGAAGCTGGCGGCGCGCACCGCGAGCGGATCGGGTGCGGGAACGGCCACGTCAGCCGATCCGGTCGATGATCAGCGGGCGGGTCGCGGCCGGGCCGTCGGCCAGGGTGAACGACTGCGCGGCCAGCTCCAGCGCGGCCGGGATGCGGGCGGCGTCGTCGGCGCGCAGCTCGTAGAGGACATCCCCGGCCCGCACCTTGTCGCCGGGGCGGCGGTGCAGCACCACGCCCGCGGCCGCGCTGACCGGGTCCTCCTTGCGGGCGCGCCCGGCGCCCAGGCGCCACGCCGCCAGGCCGATGCCCATGGCGTCGACGTACGACACGGTGCCCGAGATGTCGGCGCGGACCTGCTCGACCTCCTTGGCCACCGGCAGCGGCGCGTCGGGGTCGCCGCCCTGGGCGCGGATCATCGCGCGCCAGGAGTCCATCGCGCGCCCGTCGTGCAGCGCGTCGGCCGGATCGACGTCGGACAGCCCGACCGCGTCCAGCATCTCCCGGGCCAGGGCCAGGGTCAGCTCGACCACGTCGGCGGGGCCGCCGCCGGACAGCACGTCCAGCGACTCCTGCACCTCGACCGCGTTGCCGATCGCCAGGCCCAGCGGCACGTTCATGTCGGTGAGCAGCGCGACCGTGTCGACGCCGGAGGCCCGGCCCAGCTCGACCATGGTGCGGGCCAGCTCGCGGGCGTCGTCGACGGACTTCATGAACGCGCCGGTGCCGACCTTGACGTCCAGCACCAGCGCACCGGTGCCCTCGGCGATCTTCTTGCTCATGATGGAGCTGGCGATCAGCGGGATCGCCTCGACCGTGCCGGTGACGTCGCGCAGGGCGTACAGCTTGCGGTCGGCCGGGGCCAGCCCCTCGCCGGCCTGGCAGATCACCGCGCCGACGGCTTCGAGCTGGGCGAGGAACTCCTCGTTGCTCAGCGCCGCGCGCCAGCCGGGGATCGACTCCAGCTTGTCCAGCGTGCCGCCGGTGTGGCCCAGGCCCCGCCCGGACAGCTGCGGCACGGCCGCGCCGCACGCCGCCACCAGCGGGGTCAGCGGCAGCGTGATCTTGTCGCCGACGCCGCCGGTCGAGTGCTTGTCCACGGTCGGGCGCGACACCCGCGACAGGTCCAGCCGCTCGCCCGAGGCGATCATCGCGGCGGTCCAGCGGGCGATCTCGGCGTCGGTCATGCCGCGCAGCAGGATCGCCATGGCCAGCGCCGACATCTGCTCGTCGGCGACATGCCCGCGCGTGTACGCGTCCACGACCCAGTCGATCTGCGCGTCGGTCAGCACCCCGCCGTCGCGCTTGGCCCGGATCACGTCCACGGCCGCGAAGCCACTCATACAGTCCTCATTCGATGTTTCCGTGTACGGCGGCCAGCTCCGCGAGGCCGAAGCCGCGCGGCAGCAGTTCCGCCATGGTCACCGGGCCGCCCTCGGCGTCGATCAGCATCCGCGGCCCGCCCTGCTCCCAGAGCAGCTGGCGGCAGCGCCCGCACGGCAGCAGCGGCTCGCCGTCGCCGTTGACGCACGCCATGGCGACCAGGCGGCCGCCACCGGTGGCGTGCAGCTGCGACACCATGCCGCACTCGGCGCACAGCACCACGCCGTAGGCCGCGTTCTCGACGTTGCAGCCGACCACGACCCGGCCGTCGTCGACGAGCCCCGCCGCGCCCACCGGGAACTTCGAGTACGGCGCGTACGCCCGGTGCATCACCGCCACCGCGGCCGACCGCAGCGCGTCCCAGTCGATCTCCATTGCCTTCACCTCGTTCGCAGCCACAGCCCCTACCGGCCGATCTTGCCGGGACCAGGGATGATACGTCCAGGTTGCCCCGGTCGCCCCCTTGAGTCACGCAAGATCGGCCCGGCGGGGCGCGTCAACCCTTCACGTAGGGTTTGCCGTCGGCCGCGGGTGCGCGCACCCGGCCGACCAGTCCGGCGACCGCGAAGATGGTGGCGACGTAGGGCAGCATGTTCAGGAACTGGCTCGGGATGGGGCTGCTGATGCCGGTCAGGAACGACGTCAGCGCCCCGAAGAAGCCGAAGAACAGCGAGGCCAGGAAGGCCCC
The DNA here is from genome assembly GCF_018327705.1 of Catellatospora sp. TT07R-123. Lineage (NCBI taxonomy): Bacteria > Bacillati > Actinomycetota > Actinomycetes > Micromonosporales > Micromonosporaceae > Catellatospora > Catellatospora sp. TT07R-123. The sequence continues at coordinate 4,094,002 of NZ_BNEM01000002.1, forward strand.
GACCGGGTTCCAGCGTCCGAAGATCATGGCCGCCAGCGCGATGAAGCCCGCCCCGCTGACCATGTACTTGCTGAAGCCCGTGGTCGACTGGAGCGAGAAGTACGCCCCGCCGAACCCGGCCACCACGCCCGCGATCAGCACGTTCAGGTAGCGCAGGCCGAGCACGCGGATGCCGACGGTGTCGGCCGCCGCCGGGTGCTCGCCCACGGCCCGGGTGCGCAGACCCCACCGGGTGCGGAACAGCGTCAGCGTCACCACGGCCACCGCGATCAGCGAGCCGTAGCTGAAGATCGTGCCGTTGAACAGCGCCGGGCCCAGCACCGGGATCTGCGACAGCCCGGGGATCGGCCACGTCGGCACCCGGCCCGGGAAGTTGTAGGCATCGGTGTCGGGCCGCATGACCTGCTCGTAGAAGAAGGCGGTGAGCCCGCCGGCGAACAGGTTGAGCACGATGCCCACCACGACCTGGTCCACCAGGTACTTGATGGCGAAGACCGCCAGGATCGCCGACAGCAGCGCGCCGCCGACCATCGCGGCGACCAGGCCCAGCCAGAAGCTGCCGGTCACCGTGCCGAACAGCGAACCGAAGAAGGCGCCGGTGAGCAGTTGGCCCTCGATCGCGACGTTGACCACGCCGGTGCGTTCGCACAGCACGCCGCCCAGCGAGCCGAAGATGAACGGGATGGCCGCGGTGAAGGTGATCGCGGCGATCGAGCCCAGCGGCATGGTGTGCGACACCGTGGAGACCGACATCTGCCAGCAGAGCGCCGAGATGATGAAGGCCAGCAGCGCCGTGCCGACCAGCAGCCCGAAGTGGCGGCCGGTGAACAGCAGGACCAGCCCCGCCGCGACCGCGATCAGGCCGAACAGGATCGCCCCGACGTTGCCCGGGATGTCGAAACCTTTGCCCTCGACCGTCTCCCCGTACGCGAAACGGGCCGCGTCACTGCTGGCCAGGGCGCCGAACAGGACCGTGGCGAGCACGCCGAGGCCGGTCATCGCCGCGCCGGTCTTGCGGGCCCGGGTCCAGTAGCCCGTCGGCACCGCCAGCTCGACGTCCATCGTGGAGGTCGTCATGTCAGCCCCTCGCCAGTACGGCCTGCGCGGCGGCAGCCGGCGACCTGCGGAGTCGGTAGATCGTCTTCACCAGTGCGGGGGCTGCCACGAAGAGCACGATCAGCGCCTGGATGACGAAGACCAGCTCCTGCGATACGCCGCTGAAGTTCTGCATGGTGTTGCCACCCGCCTGGAGCGCGCCGAACAGCAGGCCCGCGCCGACGACGCCCCACGGCCGCACCCGGCCCAGCAGCGCGACCAGGATGCCGTTGAAACCGATCTGGCCGAGCATGTCGCCGGTCAGCGCGGGGGCGGTGCCCAGCGCGACCGAGGTGCCGCCCAGGCCCGCCAGCGCACCGGCCAGGGCCATGGTCAGCGCCAGTGTGGTGCCGACGCTGATGCCCGCGGTCGCCGCGGCGCTCGGGTTGTGGCCCACGGCGCGCAGCTCGAAGCCGAACCGGCCCCGCTTGAGCAGCCAGGCCACCCCGGCGGCGGTCAGCACCGCCAGGACGATGCCGAGGTTGGCCCGCAGCAGCGGGTCCGGGATCAGCTTGGGCAGGTAGCCGGACTCAGCGATCGGCCTGCTGATCGCGTCGGGGCGGTTAGGGTCCTTGATCCCGTTCTGGAGGATGTACCAGCCGAGGAACAGCGCCGCGATGTTGTTCAGCATGATGGTCAAGATGACCTCGTGCGCGCCGGTGCGCGCCTTGAGGACGCCGACGAGGTAGCCGTAAAGGCCGCCGAGCAGGGCACCGGCGATCAGGCCGAGCGGCACCTGGAGCCAGCCGGTCGTGGACAGCGCCAGGCCGACCGTGCCGCCGCCGATGGCACCCATGATCGCCTGGCCCTGGCCGCCGATGTTGAACAGGCCGGCCCGGAACGGCACCGCCACCGCCAGACCCGTGAAGATCAGCGGCGCGGCGTAGGTCAGCGTCTCGCTGATTGGGTAGAAGACCTGCTGCCAGGGCGCCATGTCCCAGTACCAGCGGTTGGCGGTGTCCGGGTTCACGATCGAGCCCTTGAACATGTCGCCGTACGCGGTGCTGACGAAGTCCCAGCTCTCGGTGAGCGTCTTGCCGGGCTGATAGAAGAAGTAGCTCCACTGCTCGCGCAGGTCGGCGTTACCGATGATCATGAGGATGCCGCCGCAGATCAGCGCCAGCAGGATCGCCAGGATGGTCACCGTCACGCTGTTGTCTGCCCACAGCTCCTCGCGCAGCACCCGGCCGAACGAGCGCTTGGGCTCCTCGGGCGCGGGGGTGCGGTGGCCCACGGCCGGCTCCGGCGCGGCCACGGCGTACTGGTCGGACCCGGCCGGCTCCTTGGCCGGGGCCTTGTCCGGCGAGCACGCGGTCGCCTCGGGCTCCGCCCCGACCGGCTCATGCGCCTCGAACGGCTCGTGGGATGTCATGCGGTCACCTCTGCACCGGGGGTGGGTGAGCTGGGGTCGATGCCGGCCATCAGCAGGCCCAGAGTCTCGCGCGGGGTGTCCGGCGACACGACGGCCAGCACCCGGCCGCGGTACATCACCGCGACCCGGTCGGCCAGCGCCACGACCTCGTCGAGCTCGCTGGAGACCACCAGGACGCCCGCGCCGCGGTCGCGCTCGGCCACGATGCGCGCGTGGATGAACTCGATCGAGCCGACGTCCACGCCGCGGGTCGGCTGCGCCGCGATCAGCAGCTTCAGCGGCCGCGACATCTCCCGCGCGACGATCACCTTCTGCTGGTTGCCGCCCGACAGCGAGCCCACCGGCTGCTCGGCCGACTGGGTGCGCACGTCGAACTCGTCGATCTTCTGCCGCGCCGAGATCTCGATCTCGTCCAGGTCGAGGGCGAAGCGCCCGCCGAACGGCTTGTCGCGGTACAGGTCCAGCACCAGGTTCTCTGCGACGGAGAACTCCTTGACCAGACCGTCCACGCTGCGGTCCTCGGGCACGTAGCCGACGCCGGAGGCGAGCACCTCGCGCGGACGGCAGGCGGTGATGTCCCGGCCCTCCAGCGACACCGTGCCCGCCAGCGCCGGGCGCAGTCCCATGATCGCCTCGACCAGCTCGGTCTGCCCGTTGCCCTGCACGCCCGCGATGCCCAGCACCTCGCCGCCGCGCACCACCAGGTCCACGCCGTTGACGGCGCGGTGGTTGCGGGCGTCGGCGACGACCAGGCCGGAGACCTCCAGCACGGGCGCGCCGACGGTCGCCTCCTCCTTCGGCACCTCCAGCACCACGCTGCGCCCGACCATCAGCTCGGCGAGCTCCGACTCGGGGGCGGTGGGCTCGGCGGTGCCGACGGTCCGGCCGCGGCGGATGACGGTGATGCGGTCGGCGACGGCCTTGACCTCGCGCAGCTTGTGCGTGATGAACACGATGGACTTGCCCGCGGCCTTGAGCCCCCGCATGACCTCCAGGAGCTCGTCGGTCTCCTGCGGGGTGAGCACCGCGGTCGGCTCGTCGAGGATGAGCAGGTCGACCTCGCGGGTCAGCGCCTTGACGATCTCGACGCGCTGCTGGATGCCGATCGGCAGGTCCTCGATGATCGCGTCGGGGTCGAGCGGCAGGCCGTATCGCTGGGAGACCTCGCGGACGAGGTAGGCGGCCTTGTGGCGGTCGATCAGGCCGCCCTTGACCGGCTCGGTGCCGAGCATGATGTTCTCCGCGACGGAGAAGACGGGGACCAGCATGAAGTGCTGGTGGACCATGCCGATGCCGACCTTGATGGCATCGCCGGGCCCTTTGATGCGTACGGGCGCGCCGTCGACGAGGATCTCGCCCTCGTCCGGCTGCAGCAGGCCGTACAGCACGTTCATCAGGGTGGACTTGCCCGCACCGTTCTCGCCGAGCAGGGCATGGATCTCGCCGGGCTCCACGGTGAGGCTGATGTTGTCGTTAGCGACGAGGTCACCGAAGCGCTTGGTGATGCCGCGCAGTTCGAGTCTCAGCTCCGACCTCCAGGTGTACGGCACCCCGGCGCGAGTGCCCGCTCATTATGTGGGCGCCGGCGGGGGCGATGCGATACCCCCTTCCGCCGCTGTGGAAGCGATCCGGCCGCCGCCCGTGCCCGCTGGTCGGCGGTTCGGGAAGCGGCCGGACGTGTGTCTTCCATGGGTGGCCGCCCACTACGGCGATGATCTCACCGAGGTGGGCGGCCGGGTGTCACTTCGGCTGGGCCGGGGACTCCACCTTGATGGTGCCCGCGATGATGTCGGCCTTCAGCTTGTCGACCTCGGCCTTGAGGCCAGCGTCGATCTTGCTGTCGAAGTCGTGGTACGGCGCCAGCGAGACGCCGTTGTTCTCCAGGGTGCCCAGGAAGCCGCCGGTCAGCAGGGTGCCCGGGGTGGCAGCCGACTTGGTCAGCGCGTCCTTGACGCCGTCCTTGGAGTTCTTGACCACGGTGGTCAGCATGACCGAGCCGTACTTCGTGGTGTCGAAGCCGTCGGCGTCGACCCAGATCACGACGTACTTGCTGCCCGCGTTGGCGGCGGTGCCGAGGCCCGCGCCACCGGCGACCGGGAAGATCACGTCAGCGCCCTGGGCGGCCAGGGTGTCCGACTTCTGCTTGCCCTTCTCCTGGCTGCCGAAGTCGTCGGTGAACAGGCCGTCCTGCTTGGCCTTGTCCCAGCCCAGCAGCTGGACGTTCTTGCCCTTGGCCTTGTTGTACGCGGCCACACCGTCGGCGAAGCCGTCCATGAAGATGGTCACCGGGGCGATCTTCATGCCGCCGTAGGTGCCCACCTTGCCCGACTTCGAGTAGCCCGCGGCCAGGTAGCCCGCCAGGTAGGCGGCCTGCTGGGTCTCGAACTGGATCGGGAAGACGTTGCTCAGACCCTGGTTGCCGGCGTCGACGATGGCGAACTGCACCTTCGGGTTCGCGGTGGCGACCTTCTTGGTGGCGTCGCCCATCAGGCCGCCGACGGCCTGCACGAACTGGCAGCCCTTGCCGACCGACTGGGTCAGGTTCGGGTCGTAGTCAGACATCGCGGTCGACGGGGTGTAGCTGGCGGCGATGGCCGAGTTGGCGCTCGCGGCGGCCTGCATGCCCGCCCACGACGAGGCGTTGAACGAGTGGTCGTCGATACCGCCGGTGTCGGTCACCATGCAAGCGGTGAACTTGGCGGCGGCGGCGCTGGTGGAGCCGGCGTTCGGCTCCTCAGTCGGCTTGCTGCACGCGGCGGCGGCCAGAGCCAGGCCAGCCGCGGCTACGAGCGCGACAATCTTCATCCCACGCACAGGGCGCAAGACGGTCTCCTCTCCCATAAAGACACCGCGCGACGAACGAACACCCGGATCCCAGGCGACGGCACGGTGAACCTCGTCTGGCAACGTACCTGTCACGCCGCCGTTCGAACGACAATCGTGCAGGGTTGTTGAGGGGTCGTTACCCCCGCGTGACCCCGACGTGTAAAGAATCACGAAACTGGCTGCACCTGGGGCCGCTCGAACCAGACACCCGGTCATGAACGAGACGTTTCCAGCAGTCCGCTCCTGGCTGACGGGTCGCCGGGCCACTGGCGTACCCTCAGCGTTCGTGGAGGCTCTTCGGCTGATTCTGCGGTACGTCCACCTCGTCGGCTTCGCCCTGCTGTTGGGCGGCGCGGTGGTCCAGTACCTGTCCGGCAAGATCCGCGTCAACTCCGTCATGGTCTGGGGCGCGAGCATCCAGCTGCTGACGGGCATCGCGCTCAGCGCGCCACTGGGCCGCGCGGTCCAGCCCGACCCGGCCAAGCTCGCGGTCAAGGGCGTCATCGCGCTGCTGATCTTCATCATGGTCATCGTGCCGTTCGTGAAGAAGCGCGAGAGCGTCAACCCCGGCCACTTCTTCGCCATCATCGGCCTGACCCTGCTCAACGCGGGCGTCGCCGTCTTCTGGCACTGACCCCGTCCCACCCGCCCGGGGCCTCCGCCCCGGCGGGCCGGGCCGGGCGAGTCTCAGGGCACGGGTGCAGTTTCGGGGAAAGTGCAGGAATCTTGGCTTGGATTCCTGCACTTTCCCCGAAACTGCATGAACGTTCTCGGGTCCGGGCGTCGCCCGGGGCAGGCGCGCCCCCGGTGGGGTGCGACGGTGGGGGCCGGTCAGCGGCGGCGGCGCAGGGCCGTACGCAACTCCGCGACGATCCCGTCGAAGTCCTCGGCCAGCCGCGACGCGGTCACGGTCAGCACCGTCCAGTCCGCGTCGTCGGGCACCGGGACGCGCACCCGGCGCGGGGCCTCCTCCGCGTCGCAGACCACGCCGACCCGCTGCTGCGGCCACGCCAACTCCAGCGACGGCGCGGGACCGTCACCGGCCTCGACCACATAGTGCAGGACCGGGGCGGGCAGCCCGGCCAGCGCGAGCCTGACCCGCAACCGGCTCTCCAGCGGCGAGCGCGCCGCCGGGTCGGCCAGTTTCGCCACCTTGAGCAGGCGGTTCCAGCCCGGCGAACCGATCCGCGCACTGGCGTACTCCGCCAGCGCGGCCGTGCTCACCACGCGCCGCGTCGTCAGCACGTCGATCAGCGCGACGGCGTCCGGCAGATCCAGCCAGCGGGCCAGATCCCAGCAGGTGCGCTGCGGCGTGGTGACCCGGATCCCGTCGGTGCGCCGGGTGACGTCCTTGTCCGGCACCGTGCCCCGGTGCACCAGCAGCCCCGCCATCGGCCCGAACCGGCCGGGCGTCAGCACCTCCACCAGCCCGTCCGCCTCGTACGGCGCCCCGTACAGGCACGCGGCGGAGCGGCCCGCGATCACCCCGTCCTCGGGCAGCAGGAAGTCCACCACGGCCAGGCAGCGCAGCCGGTGCGTGATGGTGAGCGCGCGGTCGGCATAGACCCCCCGGAACAGCGGCTGCCAGGCGGTGCTGCGCAGCTGCGCCGGGGTCAGCAGCCCCGAGCGCACGGCGTCGGCACCGCGGAAGATCCGTCGGGACAGCTCCTGGGGACGTAGCGGCGGCTTCGGCACCGCGCCAGCGTAGGCACCCTCCGCCACCGTCGATCAAGCAGACACGCTGACTACACCTAGACCAGCCACAACCCGCCCCTTCCTCCCACCCCCCGCCACCCCCTCACCCGGCCCATTTCAGCCCGACCCGGCCCGGCTCAGCCCGGCTTGGCGCAGCCCGGCCCGGCTTGGCGCAGCCCGGCCCGGCTTGGCGCAGCCCGGCCCGGCTTGGGTCGAGCCTGGCTCGGCCGGGTTCGGCTCGCAAGATCGCCGTCTCCGGCCCAATCCCGCATCCAGAGCACACGAAATGACCGGAACCGGCGATCAACCCAGCCCGAACCCGCCAACATCACGCTCTGCGGCCAAATCCCGCTCCGCCCACAACGCGCGCACCGATATCCAGGGCTGGCCCGCGCATCCTGTGCTGTAGATAGGCCAGCATCGATGAAAAACCGGGGCTCGGCGATGAGGACCGAGGGTTGATGGCGATGAGGACCCAGGGTTGATGAGGACCCAGGGGTTGTGGCCGGGCGGCAGCGGCACGCCCACCGACCCGACCCCGCCGGTTGACCCACTGATCCCCGTACCCCCACGAAGGCCGCGTGCCGCGTGTTCGCCGGCGGCGTCTGGACTGAGGAGCGTGACCGAGCCGAAGGCTCGGCAGCGACGAGGGAAGACGCCGCCTGAAAGGCGAGCACGCCGCGCCCGCGAAGGCGGGCGCCAGCAGCACAGCGGGCGCCATATAACGGCAAGTGGTGGCGCACGGGGTCGAACCGCGCGCCACCACCGCCTGCTCGGAGCATGTCAGCCGGGACGGTGGCGCATCAGCCGATCATGCGGTTACGGATCATGCCAGGAAGATCAGGTGAGGCGCCAGACCCCGATCCCGGGGCCGGCACCGGGCAGCGTCACGGCTCCGTGCTCGTCCGCGACCAACCGCTCTGCCCCGTACAACGCGGGTAGGGCGGTTCCGGGTGCGAGCCCGAGCGGGAGCTCGACCGGTGCACCGCTGTCGCGGCGTGCCGCCACCAGCAGCGACTCGGCCGCGGTCTCGCGCAGGTACACCAGGGTGTCGGCGTCGGCGTGCAGCCAGCGCAGGCCGCCGTCGCGCAGTGCGGGCTCGGCGGCGCGCAGGCCCATCAGCTCCCGGTATGCCGCGAGCGTCGCCTCGTCACGGTCGGCGGGCCGCCGCCACGGCATCGGGGTGCGCGCGTTCTCGCCGTTCCAGCCGGTGAGGCCGAACTCGCTGCCCGCGTACAGCATCGGCACGCCGGGGTAGGTGGCCAGCAGCCCGACGGCGACCAGGTGCCGCTCCCGCGAGCCGGTGATGGTGCGGATGCGTGGGGTGTCGTGCGAGTCGATGATGGTCCACGAGTTGACCAGGGTGCGCCAGGACATCCGCCCGGCCAGCGCCCGCATGGTGGCGTACGCCGCCGTCCCGGGCCGCCGCGGCACGTCGCCCGGCATGTCGAAGAACGCGCTGAGCTCGGTGTCCCCGCCGCGTAGCCAGGTCCAGACGGGCCGGGTGAAGCCGAGGTAGTTCATGGTGCCGTGCCAGCCGCCGCGGTCGAGGTCGGCGGTCGGGTCGTGGGTGTACTCGGCCAGCAGCACCGCCTCCTCGGGCAGCGCCTCGCGCAGCATCCGGGCCACCTCGTGGCCGTCGTCCTGCCCGGCGCGGCGGCCGGTCTGGTGGGCGACGTCGACGCGCCAGCCGTCGAAGTGCTCCAGCCAGCGCACCAGTACGGCGGCCATCCGGGTGCGGACGAGTTCGCTGGACCAGTCGAGCTTGGGCAGCCGGGGCTCGTCCCAGAACGACTCGTACCCGTGGGCGGGCAGGGGCTGGTCGGAGTGGAAGTAGAACATCTGCCGCTCAGGGCTGTCCGGGTCGGCCAGCGCGGCCCGGAACCACTCGTGCGCGGCCCCGGTGTGGTTGGTGGTGATGTCGCCGAGCAGCCGCATGCCGCGCTCGTGCACCGACTTGGCCAGCCTGGCCAGGGCGTCGTCCCCGCCGAGCAGCGGGTCGATCGCGTCGAACGTCGACGCGTCGTACCGGTGGTTGGAGCGGCCCGGGAAGATCGGGGTGAGGTAGACGGTGTCGGCGCCGACGGACCGGATGTGGTCCAGGTGCTCGGTGACGCCGTCGAGGTCGCCGCCGAAGAACTGCTCGGCGGTGCCGGGTCCGCGCCCGAGCACCTCGTCGCGGTCCCAGTCGCCGGGCAGCGCCCAGTCGGGCACGGTCGCCGGGTCCAGCGGCCCGGCGGCGGCCGAGCGGGCGAAGCGGTCAGGGAAGATCTGGTACACCACGGACCGGGCGGCCCACGACGGCGGCGGCTCGTACGACACGAGCCGGAAGTCGGTGTCGTCGGTGACCTCGTGCTCGACCACCCCGGCCGCGGTCAGCCAGTACGGCGCCCCGCCCGCCGGGCTGAGCCGGAACCGGTAGTTGGTGACCGCGTTGCGGGCCCGGATCCGCACCCGCCACCAGGCGTCGGTGCGGCCGTAGCCGCCGAGCGCGGTGCCGGTGCGGTCGGCGTCGACCTCGGCCGGGTAGACCACCGGCTCGCGGTCGAACGTGGCCCGCACCTGCACCGCGGTGACCCCGGCCGCGGCGGGCACCCGCACCCACAGGGTGACGGTGTCGCCGAGCCCGGGTGCCGCGTGGGACACGTAGAGGCCGGACCCGTCGTGGTGCGGCAGGTTCCCCAGCGTCATCCGGCCTCTCCCTCCTGCTTCGTGTCCCGCGCTCAGCCCTTGGTCCCGCCGGCGGTGAGGCCGGAGACCAGGTGCCGCTGCACATAGAGGAAAACGACCGCGGCGGGAAGGGTGACGAGCACCGCGGCCGCGGTGAGGTACTCCCACTGCGGGTTGAACTGCGGCACGAACTGGCGCATGCCGTACGACAGGGTGAACCGGTCGTCGGTCTGGATGAACGCCGACGCGTACGCGAGCTCGCCCCACGCGGTGAGGAAGGTGTAGAACGCGGTGACCGCGACGCCGGGCCGGGCCAGCGGCATGATCACCTTCCAGAAGGTGCGGAACGGCCCGGCGCCGTCGATCGAGGCCGCCTCGTCCAGCGAGGTCGGGATCGAGTCGAAGTAGCCCTTGAGCATCCAGGCGCAGAACGGCACCGCGATGGTGAGATACGCGATGATCAGCGACGCGTGGGTGTTGATCAGCCCGAACGCGGCCATGATCTGGTAGATCGGCACGATCAGGATCGCCACCGGGAACATCTGCGTCACCAGGAAGACCAGCATCAGCTGGCGGCGCCCGGGGAAGTTGAACCGCGACAGGGCGTATCCGGCGGTGGCCGACATGATGATGCCGAAGAACATCGTGGCGGCCGCGACGAGCAGCGAGTTGAACACCCAGACCGGGAAGTTGGTCTGCGTGAGCACGTACTCGTAGTTGGCCAGGGTGGGTTCCTTGACCAGCGTCAGCTCGGTGCTCTGGATCCACTCCTTCGGCTTGAACGAGGCGGCCAGCACCCACACGATCGGGAAGATCGCGATCAGCGAGGCGAGCACCAGCGTGCCGTGCAGCCCGAGCGAGGCCAGCGGCTTGCGCCTGCTGCGCGGACGGTTGCGCTGCGGGACGGGCGGCGGCACGGAGGCGGCCGCCACCACCGGGAGCGTCGAAGAAGCGTTCTCGGTCATCGTCACCACACCTCACCCTGCTTGCGCAGCATGCGCCGGTAGAACACGGAGAAGACGAGCAGGATCGACAGGATCAGCACGCCGTACGTCGAGGCCAGCGAGTAGTTGCGCAGGCCCTCGAAGGCGGCCCGGAACGAGCCGGTCACCAGGATCTCGGTCTGCCCGGCGGGCTGGCCGCCGGTCACCAGGAAGATCACCGGGAACATGTTGAAGGTCCAGATGGTGCCCAGCAGGATCACGGTCATGCTGACCGAGCGCAGGCCGGGCAGCGTGATGCTGACGAAGCGCTGCCACGGGCTGGCGCCGTCGATCTCGGCGGCCTCGTACTGCTCGGTGGGGATGGTCTGCATGCCGCCGAGCAGGGCCACCATCATGAACGGCACGCCCAGCCAGATGTTGGTGAGGATCGCCGTCAGCAGCGAGGTCTTCCAGTCGGAGAACCACTCGACGGGGTCCAGGCCGAACTTGACCAGCAGCGCGTTGAACAGGCCGAACTTCTCGTTGAACATGAACTTCCAGGCGAACGCCGACACGAACGCCGGCACCGCCCACGGCAGGATCAGCAGCACGCGGTAGACGCCGCGGCCCCACATCGGCCGGTTGAGCATCACGGCCAGGCCCAGCCCGATGGTGTAGTGGAACACCACGCAGGCGACGGTCCAGATCAGCGTGATCCCGAGCCACTGCCAGAACTGGCCGACCTTGCCCGACAGCACGTCCACGTAGTTGTCGAACCCGACCAGGTGCCACGCGTCGGGGTTGGCCTTGCAGACCTCCGAGCCGGTGATCGACTTGGTGCAGATCTCGGCCAGCTGGTTGGCCTCGGTCAGGTTGGTGAAGGAGAGGAACACCCCGCGTGCCAGCGGATAGAGGATCAGCACGCCGAGGACGACGACCACCGGCGCGACCATGGCCCAGGCGTACCAGTGCCGGTCCCAGCTGCGGCGCAGGCGGGACGGTCGGTCGGCGGAGCGGTGCTTGCGGGAGGCCGGGCTGGTCGTGGAGGGCGGTGTCGCCGTCACTGTGCTCACGGAGGGCTCCGAGGTTCAGGGGTGGAGACGCGGGCTGGAATGCCCGGAAGAAATATGGAGGGCGGCGGCCGACCCCGTCGGGTCGGCCGCCGCGCACCGCTCAGGAGAGCGTGTAGGTCTTCACGACCTCGTTGAGGTACTTCTGCGCGACCGCGTCGAGCGACGTCTTCGCGTCCTTGCCCTGCACCAGGGTCTCGGTGGCCATGGCGTCGAGCGGGCCGAAGAACTGGCCGCCCTCCGGGATCCACGGACGGGCCGTGGCGGTCGCGATGACCGGGCCGAAGGCCGAGATGATGGGGTTCGACTTGACCGAGGCGATCTCGTACGCCGACTTGCGGGTCGGCAGCAGGCCCAGCTTGTCGGCCAGGAACGCCTGCGACTCGGCCGAGGACATGAACTTCACGAACGCGATCGCCGCGGCGGCCTTGTCCTGCGCCATGCCGGAGTACAGCACGTAGTTGTGGCCGCCGACCGGCGCGCCCGCCTTGACCGAACCGGCCGGGACCGGCGCGATGCCCAGGTTCTCGATGCCACCGAAGGTGGTCGCCGAGCGGACGTTGTTGACCTCCCACGGCCCGTTGATGACCATGGCGACCTTCTGCTCCTTGAACAGGGTCATCATGGTGCCGTACGAGTCGTTCGCCGGCGGCTTGACCGCGGCGCCGGACTTGATCAGGTCCTGCGCCACCTTGATGCCGGCCACGTTCGCCGCCGAGTTGACGGTGATCTTCTTGTTGGCGGTGTCGACCAGGTCGCCGCCCTCGCCGTAGATGAAGGGCAGCAGGAAGTAGCCACCGGCGTTGATGAACAGGCCGTCCTTGCCGCTCTTGGCCTTGATCGCAGCGGCGGCGGTCTTGACGTCGGCCCAGGTCTTCGGGGCCTCGGTCACGCCGGCGTCGGCGAACATCTTCTTGTTGTAGAGCAGCGCGAGCGAGTCGGTGACCTGCGGCACGCCGAAGGTCTTGCCGTCGAACTTGTTCGCCGACATCGGGGTCGGGAAGAAGTCCGACTCGTCGGCGAGCAGCTCGGAGCCGTCGAGGTTGTACAGGTAGCCCAGGGAGGCGAACTCCGGCACCCACGCCACCTCGGCGCGCAGGATGTCCGGGGCGCCGCTCTTGGCCGCAGCAGCCGTCTTGAACTTGTTCTGGGCCTCACCGAACGGGACCGACTGGTAGTTGATCTTGACGTTCGGGTAGGTCGCGTTGAACTTGGTGATCAGCTCCTTGAACGCCGGGCCCTCGTTCGCCGGGTCGGACGTGTCCCACCACGTCAGATCGGCCTTGAGGTCCGCAGGGTTGTTCTTCGGGGCCTCGGGCGTGTCCTTGCCACACGCCGCCGCCGCGAGGGCGAGAACGGCGGTGGCGACGACAGCGATCCCGCGGGCGGTGCGACGCATGTGCGCTCCTTGGGGGAATGTCTGGTAGTCAGCGCCCAGGCGACAGGTTCGTCACAGGGGCGGGGGGTGGTGCCAGCCGCGATACGCCGCGTTGGAAGATTTTCCAGAACTGCTGACGTACGACAGCACCCCGTTGCCGGGGTCATGCTTGCTGGTATGAAGTTTGTTGCCGGGAGGTTAGCAAGTCTTTGCAGACATTGGAAGTCCTTTCAGTTCGGGACTCTCCAGATCACGCTCTCCTGGGTTAGAGTGCCGCCATGCGCGCACGACTCTCTGACATCGCCCAGCAGGCGGAGGTCAGCGAAGCCACCGTCTCTCGGGTGCTGAACGACCGCCCCGGTGTCTCCGCCGACACCCGGCAGGCCGTGCTGACCGCACTCGACGTGCTGGGCTACGAAAGGCCCGCCCGCCTGCGCAAACGTAGTGCGGGCCTGGTCGGCCTGGTCGTCCCCGAGCTGGACAACCCGATCTTCCCGGCGTTCGCCCAGATCATCGAGACCACGCTGGCCCAGCAGGGCTTCACCCCTGTCCTGTGCACCCAGACCCCCGGCGGCGTCACCGAGGACGAGTACGTGGAGATGCTGCTCGACCGGCAGGTCTCCGGCATCGTCTTCGTCTCCGGCCTGCACGCCGACTCGACCAGCGACCCCGAGCGCTACCGCAAGCTGATCGCGCGGCCGCTGCCGATCGTGCTGGTCAACGGGTATGCCGAGGGCATCGAGGCCCCCTTCATCTCCTGCGACGACCGCGCCGCCGGCGAGCTCGCCGTGTCACACCTGGTCGCGCTCGGGCACAAGAAGATCGGCCTGATCTCCGGCCCCGACCGCTACCTGCCCGTCCAGCGCAAGATCGAGGGCTACCGGTCGGCCATGCGGCGCCTGCTGGGGCTGACCGACGCCCAGATCAACGAGATGATCTCGCTGTCGCTGTTCGGCGTGGAGGGCGGCGACGCGGCCGCGTCCCGGCTGCTCGACCGGGGGGTGACCGGCTTCGTCTGCGGCTCGGACCTGATGGCGCTGGGCGCGATCCGCGCGGTGCGCCAGCGCGGGTTGCAGGTGCCCACCGACGTCTCCGTGGTCGGCTACGACGACTCGCCGCTGATCGCGTTCACCGACCCGCCGATGACCACCCTGCGCCAGCCCGTACGGGCGATGGCCGTGGCAGCCGTACGGGCACTGGTCGATGAGATCAAGGGACACCCGGCACCCCACTCGGAGTACATTTTCCGGCCGGAACTGGTCGTTCGGGGATCTACCGCTGCCTACAGCGGGTGACGTGTACGGCGCCGTGACGGCTGAAACTTTCTGAAAGCTATTGCTTGACTCTTGCGCAACTTGCGCGACATCCTTCATGGGTCCTTCCGGTTCGGCCACGCCGTCGTGGCCGCGCCGTCCCCTGAAGCAGACGCACCTAACGCGCAGCCCGCTCATGCGCGACCCCCGAAAGGATCGCCAGTGACCACGCAGGCAAACGACGACTGGTGGCGTGACGCCGTCGTCTACCAGGTGTACCCGCGCAGCTTCGCCGACGGCGACGGCGACGGCACCGGTGATCTGCAGGGCGTGCGGGGCAAGCTGCCGTACCTGCGCGAGCTCGGCGTCGACGCGATCTGGCTCAGCCCGTTCTACACGTCGCCGCTGGCCGACGGCGGCTACGACGTCGCCGACTACCGCGACGTCGACCCCCGCTTCGGCACCCTGGCCGACTTCGACGCGATGGCCTCCGACGCGCACGCGCTCGGCATCCGCGTCATCGTCGACCTGGTCCCCAACCACTCCTCCGACCTGCACGTCTGGTTCCAGCAGGCGCTGGCGGCGGCCCCCGGCTCCCCCGAGCGCGAGCGCTACATGTTCCGCGACGGCCTCGGCGAGACCGGCGAGCTGCCCCCGAACGACTGGGAGTCCATCTTCGGCGGCCGCGCCTGGACCCGGGTCCCCGACGGCCAGTGGTACTTGCACCTGTTCGCCCCCGAGCAGCCCGACCTCAACTGGGAGAACCCCGAGGTCCGCACCGAGTTCCACGGCGTGCTGCGCTTCTGGCTCGACCGGGGCGTGGACGGGTTCCGCATCGACGTGGCCCACGGCATGATCAAGGCTGAGGGCCTGCCCTCGGTCGGCCGGACCAGCGACGACGGCGGCCGCCAGGTCGAGATGCTCGGCAGCGAGCCGCTGCCCTACTTCGACCAGGACGGCGTGCACGACATCTACCGCGAGTGGCGGCCGATCCTGGACGAGTACCCGGGCGGCCGGATGGCCGTGGCCGAGGCGTGGGTGGACTCGCCGGAGCGGCTGGCCCGCTACATCGGCCGCGACGAGCTGCACCAGGCGTTCAACTTCGACTTCATGATGGCGGAGTTCGACGCGGAGTCGTTCCGTACCATCATCGACAAGTCGCTGGCCGAGGCCGACCTGGTCGGCGCGCCCACCACCTGGGTGCTGTCCAACCACGACAAGTTCCGGCACGTCACCCGCTACGGCGACGGTGTGATCGGCCTGCGCCGGGCCCGCGCCGCGACGCTGCTGATGCTGTCCCTACCCGGCTCGGCATACCTCTACAACGGCGAGGAACTGGGCCTCAACGAGGTGCTGGACCTGCCCGACGAGCTGCGCGAGGACCCGTCGTTCAAGCGCACCGGCGAGAGCCGCGACGGCTGCCGCGTGCCGCTGCCGTGGGGCGGCACCCTGGAGGAGGGCTTCCGGTTCAACCCGGACGGCCAGGGCACGCCGTGGCTGCCCCAGCCCGCCAAGTGGGAGAGCCTCACCGCCCAGGCGCAGGAGAGCGACCCCGAGTCGACGCTGAACTTCTACCGCGCCGCCCTGCGGCTGCGCCGCGAGCTGCCCGCGCTCGGCGGCGGCAAGGTCCAGTGGATCGACTCGCCCGAGGGCGTCCTGGCGTTCCGCCGCGACCCCGGCGTCGTGGTGGTCACCAACATCGCCGACCGCCCTGTCACCCTCGCCGAGCTGGGCCTGTCCGGCACCCCCCTCCTCACCAGCTCCCCCGTCCCCACCCCCGGCACCCTCCCCGCCGACACCACCCTCTGGCTCCTCGGCTGACCCCGCGGCCCCTCAGCTGACCCCTAGATCACCCAAGTTGCCTGGCAATCGGGCGCATCCGGGCCTGCCCGGTGCCCGATCGCCAGGCAACTTCGCGGATCTTGGGGGGCGGCGGCGGCGCTGAGGCAAGATCCGGGAAGATGAGGGCGTGGTGGCGTTCTTCGATCGCGTACAGCGGATGGCCGATGCGGTCACGGCCCGGTATGAAGGATCCGTGATGTGGGCCCGCAAGCGCTCCGCCGCGTTCGACCACCTGTGGCGGATGAAGGAACGCTACGCCGACGTGCTGGCCGGCCGCCTCGCCGCGGCCATCGCCTACTACGCCTTCTTCGCCACCTTCGCCCTGGCCATGGTGGTGTACGCCGTCCTGGTCAAGGTCTTCTCCGGCAACCCGGACCTGGTCCACGACGTCGACCTCTTCCTCACGCACTACTTCCCGACCATGGACACCGAGCAGCTCAAGACCGCCGCCACCTCGATCGGCTGGGTCGGTCTGGTCAGCCTGGTGCTCGCCGGGATCGGCTGGGTCGACGCGTGGCGCTCGTCCCAGCGCGCCATCTGGGGGCTCGACCAGCACCCGGGCAACTTCCTGGTGCTGCGGCTGACCGACCTGAGCATGCTGCTCGCGCTGGGCCTGCTGCTGGGCGTCTCCATCACCGCCGTCGACCTGCTCGGCCGCCTGGTGGACCGGCTCTCCGACTGGTCGGTATGGGTCAACGCCGGCGCCTACGCCCTGGCCCTGCTCGTCAACGCCATGATCGGTTTCGCGCTGATGACCACGCTGCCCCGGGTGCACATGACGCCCAAGCGGCTGCTGCCCGCCGTGGGCATCGTCAGCGTCGGCATCACGCTGCTCAACGAGTTCGGCCGCTTCTTCGTCCAGCGCACCCAGAACAACGTCGCGTACGTCGCCGTCACCGCCGCGGTCGGTCTGCTGCTGTACCTGTACCTGTTCAACCAGATCGTGCTCTGGGCCGTCTCCTACGCCGCCACCTCCGCCAAGGGCAAGGTCTTCGACCTCGCCTGGGGGCGGCCGCGCAAGCACCACCTGGACTGGGTTCCGCCCGGCGACGCCGCCTCGGTCACCGCCGCCGAGGCGGCCGGTGACACCGCGGCAGGGGACGAGCTGGAGGGCGTGGACGACTCCGACGCGCCGGTACGGCCGAAAGCGCCCCAGAATCAGAACGAGCACCGATGATGGTCGCGTGGGAGCACTCGTGACGCTGGAGCTGCCTGCGGGATCGCCGCAGCTCGACCTTCCCTGGATCATCACCTTCGGGCCGCTCGACGACGAGGAGGAGTGGGAGCCGGTCGTCTGCGGGCCGTACGAACGCGCGCACGCGCTCGCCCTCGCCCAGCACGTCGTGGCCGACGAGGACCTGATGGCGGTCGTCGAACCGCTGCTGCCCGCCACGTCGATCGAGCAGATCAACGGTGAGATCGCGGTCGCGCGGCGGCTGGCCGCCGAAGCCGCGGACGAGATCGACGAGATCGACGACGCGCTCGACGACGACGCCGAGCACGACCATGACCATGACCACGATCACGACCATGAGCACGATGAGGACGAGGACGGCCACGCCGCCCCCGAGCCGCCGACCGAGGCCGAGCTCAAGGCCGCCTTCGCCCGCATCTCCGCCCGCCTGACCGCCTGACCGCCTGACCGCCCGACCGCCCGACCCCCTGCCGCCTCGGTGGCCGGACCCGTTTTACATTGACGCTGGCCTATCTAGAGGACGATTTTCCAAGATCTGTCTTCTAGATAGGCCAGCGTCTATTGAAAACCGGGGTGGGCAGCGTCGGAGCGCAAGCCGGGGCACGTGCTCGGGACAGGTGCCCGGGGGCCGGGGCTCGGCAAGGTCAGCGGGTGCGCAGCCGGTAGTCGCGGATCGGCTCCCAGCGCCCCGTGCCCGTGTGCTCGTACCGGGTGAAGTGGTCGACGACGAAGCGGGCCGAGTAGTCCGCCATCCGCTCGAACACGTCGTCCAGCGCCGCCCCTGGCACATCGTGCCCCACCGTGACGTGCGGGTGGTACGGATGCGCCAGCTCCCGCCGCAACGGCCCCGTACGGATGGAGTCGGCCAGCCGCTCGCACTCCGCGATCCCCGCCGCCAGCGCCACGAAGACGACCTGGTTGACCGGCCGGAACGTGCCGGTCCCCCGCAGCTGGACCGCGAACGGCTCATTGGCGGCGGCGACCTTGCGCAGCAGCCGGTCGATCTTCCGGTCGAGCTCCGCCGAGGCGGGCAGCACGGTCGGGCCGAGCAGCGTGACGTGTGCGGGGATCAGCGCCGCCTGCGGGTCACCGGTCGAGGCACGGGCCGCGTCGAGCTCGGCCCCCCACGGCTGGGGAATGCCGACGGCGATACCGATCGTCCGTTCCACGGTGCGCCTCCCTCCCACGTCAGGATCGGGCATGTCACCCGCCACCGGACCCGGTTCACCGAGCCTGGCGGCGGGCGGTCGTCTCAGCGCTGCGGCGCCAAGAAGCCGATGCGGTCGTACACGGTCGCCAGGGTGTGGGTCGACACGGCGCGGGCCTTCTCGGCGCCGATGGCCAGCAGCTTGTCCAGCTGGGCCGGGTCGCCGAGGAACTCCTGGGTGCGCTGCTGGATCGGGGTGACGAACTCGACGACCACTTCGGCGAGGTCCTTCTTCAGGTCGCCGTAGCCCTTGCCGTCGTACGCGGTGACGAGCTCGTCGATGCCGCGGCCGGACAGCGCCGAGTAGATGGTCAGGAGGTTGCTGACGCCCGCCTTGTTCTCGACGTCGAAGATGATGTCCCGGCCGGTGTCGGTGACCGCCGACTTGATCTTCTTGGCGGATTTGTTCGCGGGCTCCAGCAGCTCGATCAGGCCGTTGGCGGTCGACGCCGACTTCGACATCTTCGCCGTCGGGTCCTGGAGGTCCAGGATCTTCGCCGTCTCCTTGACGATGTACGGCGCGGGCATGGTGAACGTCTGCCCGAACAGGGTGTTGAACCGCTGCGCCAGGTCGCGGGTCAGCTCCAGGTGCTGGCGCTGGTCCTCGCCGACCGGCACCGCGTCGGCCTGGTAGAGCAGGATGTCCGCGGCCTGCAGGATCGGGTACGTGAACAGGCCGACGCTGGACCGGTCTGCCCCGGACTTGCTCGACTTGTCCTTGAACTGGGTCATCCGGCTCGCCTCGCCGAACCCGGTGATGCAGCCCATCACCCAGCCGAGCTGGGCGTGCTCGGGCACGTGCGACTGCACGAACAGCGTGCAGCGGTTCGGGTCCAGGCCGACCGCCAGCAGCTGGGCGATGCTGACCCGGGTGCGCTCGCGCAGCACCTTCGGGTCGTGCCCGGCCGTGATCGCGTGCAGGTCCACCACGCAGTAGAAGGCGTCGTGCGTCTCCTGCATCGCCACCCAGTTCCGCACCGCGCCCAGGTAGTTGCCCAGGTGGTATGAGTCAGCGGTGGGCTGGATCCCGGACAGCACCCGGGGCTTGCGGCTGGACGGCGCATCGGCAGACATGGCGCCCATTCTCCCACCCGGATGATCGTCCCGACACAGCGGGAACCGCCGTCCCGCGTCGTGACTCACTACAGTCGCCACACACCGACACGGACACCGCGGGGAGCAGATGGGCGCGCACGAGGAGCTGGGCGAGCTGTATCACGCCGGCTACCGGCGGCTGGTCACGCAGGTGTTCGCGTTCACCACCGACCTGACCGAGGCGCAGGACGCCGTGCAGGAGGCGTTCGCGCGGGCGCTGGCGCGGCGACGCGGCCTGAGCGATGTGGACGCGCCGGAGGCGTGGCTGCGTACCGTGGCGATCAACGTGGTGCGGCGGCGTTGGCGCCGCCGCCAGCTGCTGGACACGATCCTGCTGCGCGAGCGGCCGCTGGCCCGGCTGGCCGCGCCGCCGCCCGAGCCGGACAGCACCGACCTGCGCGCGGCCCTGGCCGTCATCCCGCGCCAGTATCGCGAGGTCATCGTTCTGCACTACCTGGCCGACCTGCCGCTGGACGAGGTGGCGCAACTGCTGGAGGTGCCGGTGGGCACGGTCAAGTCCCGGCTGTCGCGTGGGCGCGACGCGCTGCGCGGGCTGCTCGACGACGTCGAGGCGCCGCCGCTGGAACAGGTCCGGGCGCGGGCCACGCAGATCCGGCGCCGCCGCCAGGCCGCCACCGGCAGCTTCGCCGCGGCCGTGCTGGCGGTCGCCGTGGTGGTGCTGCCCTGGCACCAGCGTTCCGCGCCGCAGCCCGCCGCCTCGGCGACGCCGTCCGCCTCGGCCGTGCCCAGCACGTACACCGGGTCGGGGCTCACGGTGACCGGCGTCGTGGACCCCGCCACCGCGCCGGACCTGCCGGGCGAGATCAGCCGGCTCGAACTCGACGGGACCGAGGGGTGGCTGCGCACCACCTGCCAGGCCACCGAGCGCGACTGCCGCGCAGCCTTCGCCCGCACCGACGACGGCGGCCGCACCTGGTATGCCATGGCCGATCCGGGCGTCGCCCCGCCCGCCCCGGCGAGCCCGCCCCCGCTGTCCGGCGCCTGGACGGCGCACCGCCCCACCGCGGCGGGCGTGTGGTGGGCCGCCGGGCTGCACGGCACCGTCCCGGCGCTGGCCGCCAGCACCGACGGGGGCAGAACCTGGCAGCGGTACGACCTGAGCGGCCCCGCCGACGCCGTCACCGCGACCGTACGCGGCGAGCAGGTGCTCGCGGTCGTGTCGCGGCGCGGCACGCTCACCGGCGTCTTCCGCATGACCGGCCTCGACGGGCTGCCGACCCGGGTCTCCGACGGCGACGGGCTGGCCGCCCGGGGCGAGCCGGTGCTGCTGCCCGACGGGCGGCTCATGCTGGCCGGGGCGGACGGCAGGCTCTGGCTGAGCACCGACCTGGGCGCGACGTTCCGGCGGGCCGAGAGCAGCCTGCCGGGCGTGGACGAGCTGCGGGCGACCTCGTCGGGGTACGTGGCGCTGGGCTTGTTCAACAGCGGCTGGGTCGCGGTGTCCGAGGACGGGGTGACCTGGCGCAAGCTGCCGATCCGCTGACCGTCAGGCCGCCTCGGTGACCAGGACGGCCTCGCCGTCGACGCGCGCCGCCACCGGTTCCGGGTCGCTCACCTGCTCGACCTCCAGCACCGGCTCGGCGTGGACGACCCGGACCAGCGCCACCCGGCGGCCCTCCAGGGCGAGCACCGCCAGCTGGTAGCCGTCGAGGTCGGCGGTGTCGCCCGGCTGCGGCATCCGGCCCAGCGCGCTCATCAGGTAGCCGCCGACGGTCTCGTACGGCCCCGCGGGCAGGTGCACGCCGGTGCGCTCGGCGAAGTCGGCCAGGTTGATCATGCCGTCGACCTCGGCGGGCAGGCTGGGGCCGGTGGCCGTGGCCACGGGGGTCTCGTCGTACTCGTCGTGGATCTCGCCGACGAGCTCCTCGATGAGGTCCTCCAGGGTGACGATCCCGGCGGTGCCGCCGTACTCGTCGACGACGACCGCGATGGTGTTGCGCTCGCGGCGCATCTCCGACAGCGCCGCCAGCACCGGCTTGCTGCCGGGCAGCCGCTTGATCTCTCGGGCCAGCTCGCGCACCGGCCGGTCGGGGCGCTCGTCCCACAGCAGGTCGCGCAGGTGCACGAAGCCCACCACGTCGTCGTGGCTGCCGTCGGCGACGGGGAACCGGGTGTGCCCGGCCTCGCGCGCCTCGGTGACCGCCTCGGCCACCGTCATCGCCGTGTCCAGGAACCACACCTCGGTGCGGGGCACCATCACCTCGCGCAGGTTGGCCGCCGACCGGGCCAGCGCCTTGCCGATGATGTGCCGCTCCTCCGGGGCCAGCGCCGTGTTCACGGCCACGAGCTGGCGCAGCTCAGCCTCGGTGATCTGCTCCCGGCCGACGGTCGCCGCCACTCCGAGCACCCGGTTGGTCCATCGGGTCAGCGCGTCTGCGGCACGGACGATGGCGGGGGCGACGGCGCGGGCGACCCGGCCGGGCGGGCGTAACCGGGGCTCCCGTCGGCGCGGTTCGCGACCAGCGCTCTCCCGCGACACCGGGCTGTTCTGCCGAGGCACTGCCATCTGCGCATCGTATCTCTGTTATCGGCGCCCGCCTTCGCGGGCGCGGCGACCGATCGTGGTCGTCCTGCCGCGCGAATTCGACCGTGTGTGAGCTTGTTGTGTTCTGTTGGAATGTGGTGGGATGACAGGACCGTCGGCGTGATCCGACGCGGCAACTAGGCTTCGACGGACGGCATCGGGAAGGGCGCATATGAAGTTACTGGTCACCGGGGGCGCGGGATACGTCGGCAGCGTGGTGGCACGGCTGCTGCTCGACGCGGGACACGAGGTGGTGGTGCTGGACGACCTGTCCCGCAACGACGCCTCGCAGATCCCGGCCGAGGCCGCGTTCGTGCAGGCCCGCGTGCAGGAGGCGGCGACCGTGCTCACGCCCGGGTCGGGCTTCGACGCCGTGCTGCACTTCGCCGGGCTCATCGCCGCCGGGGAGTCGATGGCCCACCCGCAGTGGCACTGGGAGGCCAACACCATCGGGTCGCTGGCCCTGCTGGAGGCGATGCGCGCCGCCGGCGTGCCGCGGCTGGTCTTCTCGTCGACCGCCGCCACCTACGGCAACCCGTCGGAGCTGCCGCTGACCGAGAACGCGATCACCAAGCCGGTGAACACGTACGGCGCGACCAAGCTCGCCGTCGACATGGCCATCAGCTCGTACGCCCACGCCTACGACCTCGCCGCGGTCAGCCTGCGCTACTTCAACGTGGCCGGGGCCCTGGTCCGCCCGGACGGGTCCATGCTCGGCGAGCGCCACGACCCGGAGACCCACCTGATCCCGATCGCGCTGGAGGTGGCCGCCGGAAAGCGCGAGAAGCTCCAGGTCTTCGGCGACGACTACCCGACCCCCGACGGCACCTGCGTCCGCGACTACATCCACGTCGCCGACCTGGCCGAGGCGCACCTGCTGGCCCTGGACGCCGCGCGCCCCGGCGAGCACCGCGTCTACAACCTCGGCAACGGCACCGGCTTCTCCAACCGCCAGGTCGTCGACGCCGTACGCGCCGTGACCGGGCACCCGGTGCCGGTGGAGATGGCCGCGCGCCGCCCCGGCGACCCGGCCGAGCTGGTCGCCTCCTCCGAGCTGGCCCGCACCGAACTGGGCTGGGTCCCCGCCCGCCCCGACCTGCACGGCATCGTCGCCGACGCGTGGACCTTCTTCCGGAGCAACTCGTGAGCGCCGTCGACAGCGGCGTGTGGGCCGCCCCGGGCCGGGTCAACCTGATCGGCGAGCACACCGACTACTGCGACGGCTTCGTGCTGCCGTTCGCGCTGCCGCACCGCACCGAGGTGACGGCCGTCCGGCTGGACCGCCCGGAGTGGACCGTGTCCAGCTCGCTGACCGGCGAGACGGTCACCTTCGACCTGAGCGAGCCGGTGACCGGCTGGGCGGCGTATGTCGCGGCCGTCGTGTGGGCACTGCGCGACGCCGGGTACGACGTGCCCGGCGCGCGCCTGGACATCGTCTCCGACGTCCCCGGCGGCGCCGGGCTGTCCTCGTCGGCGGCGCTGGAGTGCGCGGTGCTGTCGGCGCTGGCCGACCTCGGCGGCCTCGACCTGCCCGTGGCGCGGCGGCCGAAACTGGCCCAGCGCGCCGAGAACGCGTACGTCGGCATGCCCTGCGGGGTCATGGACCAGTCGGCCTCGACGCTGTGCCGGGAGGGCCACGCGCTGTTCCTGGACTGCCGCTCGATGGCCGTGGAGCACATCCCGCTCGACCTGGCCGGCCAGGGCCTGGCCATCCTGGTCATCGATTCGCGCGCCCCGCACCAGCTCGTCGACGGCGAGTACGCCGCCCGCCGCGCCGCCTGCGAGAAGGCCGCCGAGATCCTGGGCGTGCCCGCCCTGCGCGACGCGACCCTGGCCGACCTGTCCCGGTTGGACGATCCGCTGCTGGTGCGCCGCGCCCGCCACATCGTCACCGAGAACGACCGGGTCCTGTCCACCATCGAGCTGCTGCGGGAAGGCCGCGTCCGCGAGATCGGCCCGCTGCTCACCGCCTCGCACGCCTCGATGCGCGACGACTTCGAGATCACCGTGGCCGAAGTGGACACCGCGGTCGAGACCGCCCTGGCCGCGGGGGCGTACGGCGCCCGCATGACCGGTGGCGGCTTCGGCGGCTGCGTCCTGGCGCTGGTCGACGCCGACCGCGCCGACACCGTCGCCGCCGCCGTCACGGCGGCGTTCGCGGCGAGCGGGTTCGGCCCCCCGCACTGCTTCCCCGTCACCCCCGCCCCCGGGGCGACCCGCCTCTCCTGACGTCCCACGCGCCGTCGTCTGGGGCAGTTTCGGGGAAAGTGCTGGAATCTTGGCTTGGATTCCTGCAGTTTCCCCGAAACTGCACCGATCTTCGGTCGGGTTGGGGATAGAGCGGCTGTCCGGGGTGGACACGGTGCGGCAGGATGCGCGGCATGACGTCCCCGGAGCGCAACGCCTACCTGGACCAGGTCATCTCGCAGCAGTCGCAGCTGGAGCAGGACCTGCGTGTGAAGAAGCCGGCCGCGGCCCCGGCGCGCAGTGCCGGTGGCGGTGGTGGTGGCGGTGACGACACCAGCGGCCGGGCCCGGCGCGCGGCCGCCGACACGGCGATGACGCCGCCCACCGCGGTCGACGTACGCGTGACCGGGGTCGGGCCGTGGAAGACGGTGCTGGTGCCGCCCAACGCGTTCGTGGTGCACACCCGGCGCGGCCACGCCCAGCCGCTGCACCTGGGGCTGGGCGTCTCGTTCCGCTACCGCTCGCGCACCGACTCGTACCTGGTGGTGCCGGGCACGATGCAGACGATCCTGCTCAACGCGTTCTGCATCTGCCGCGAGCTGCAGGGCGTGCTGGTCCAGGCGTACGTCCAGTGGATCGTGCAGGACATCGCCACCGCTTACCGCAAGCTCGACTTCGGCGACGCCTCCGACCCGATGCGCCTGGTGAACCTCCAGCTCAAGGAGCAGGCCGAGGCGGCGATCAAGGACAAGGTCGCCACCATGAGCGTGCACGAGGTGCTCAGCGACAAGCAGCCCATCATCGAGGAGCTGACCGCCCGCCTGCGCGGTGTGGCCGAAGGGGCCGACGACAGCGACCACGGGCTGGGCCTGCGCATCGTCACCGTGCAGATCAAGGAGGCCGTGGTCACCTCGGCCCGGCTGTGGGAGAACCTGCAGAAGCCGTTCCGCTCCGAGCAGAGCCAGCTCGCGCGGCTGGCCGAGCTGGGCGCGCAGGAGATCGTCACCGGCCGCGAGCTCGCCGCCGACCGGCTCGACCAGCTCCAGCGGCTGGAGAACGACCGGGAGCTGACCGACCTGCGGGCCCGCAACGCCGCCGCCGCGTTCGACCGCGACGCCGCCGAGAAGCTGCGCCGGGGCGAGCGCGAGCAGACCGACGCCCGCGCGCTGGCCACCGAGACCACCGAGACCACGCTGCACTCGCTGCGGCTGGAGCAGCAGCGGCACGAGCTGGAGGCCGAGGCCGGGCGGCTGCGCCTGGAGCTGGAGCAGACGCTGCAACGGCTCAAGCTCGACCACGAGCTGGCCGTGGCGCAGGCCCGTGCCGACACCGGGCACGCCACCGCGCTGCTGGAGCTGGAGCGCGAGCGGATGTCCCGCGAGATCGCCAACGACCGCTCCCCGGCCGCGGTGCAGGCCGAGCTGATCGCGAACCTGCCGCAGATCGTGGCGAAGCTGCCCAAGCCCGACGAGCTGCGCACCGTGAACCTCTCCGGCAGCGACCCGACGAGCCTGGCGGGCATCGTCACCGAGCTCACGGCCGCGATCACCGCGATCCGCGCCGCCGTGACGTCCCGGGAATGATCACCCGGGTCACCCCGGCCGATCCCGGATTCGGCGCGGTAGCCGAACTGTTCGACGCCTACCGCGCCCACTACGGCCGGCAGCGCGGGTTCACCGCGACCCGCCGCTGGCTACAGGACCAGGCCGCGGCCGGCTTCCGGGTGTACGCGGCGCGGGAACTCGGCCGCCCCGTCGGCTTCGCCACCGTGGCCACCGTGCCCGCGTCGCTGACGCTGGGCACGGTGTGGCTGCTGCGCGACCTGTGGATCGAGCCCGAGCACCGCGGCGCCGGGCACGCCCGCGCCCTGGTCGGCCACGTGATCGCCGAAGCCCGTACAGCGGGCGCCCGGCGCCTGTCACTGACGACCGAGCAGGACAACACCGCAGCCCAGTCCCTCTACCGCTCCCTGGGCTTCGCACCGGTCGAGGACTACCTGACCCTCAACCTGCCCATCTAGCGCGCCCACCCGGCGAGAGGCGCGGCGAATGCAGTTTCGGGGAAAGTGCTCGAATCCGGGCTGGGATTCGCGCACTTTCCCCGAAAGTGTCGCTCAGAACGTCCGGCCCGCCGGGGCGGACCCGCGTCAGGACGCTTCGATGATCATCCCGGCGCCGACCGTACGGTTGGTCGCCTCGTCGATGATGATGAAGCCGCCCGTGGTGCGGTTGCGCCGGTACTCGTCGGCCAGCAGCGGGATCGTGGTGCGCAGCTTCACCCGGCCGATGTCGTTGAGGCCGAGCCTGTCGGCGTCCTCGTCGCGGTGCAGCGTGTTCACGTCGAGCCGGTAGTGCAACTCGCGCACGATCGCCCGCGCCGTGCGGGTGGTGTGCTTGATGGCGTACTTGGCGCCGACGGCCAGCGGCTTGGACTCGTCCATCCAGCAGACCAGCGCCTCGATGTCCTGCGCCACGGCCGGGGTGTTGTTCGGCCGGCAGATCAGGTCGCCGCGCGAGATGTCCAGCTCGTCTTCCAGCCGCACGGTCACCGACATGGGCGGGAACGCCTCGGGCACCGGCCCGTCGGCCGTCTCCACCGACGCCACCCGGGTGGTCATGCCGCTGGGCAGCACCATCACCTCGTCGCCGGGCTTGATGACGCCCGAGGCGACCTGCCCGGCGTAGCCGCGGTAGTCGGTGACCACCGTCGACTGCGGGCGGATCACGTACTGCACCGGGAAGCGGACGTCGACCAGGTTGCGGTCGGACGCGATGTGCACGTGCTCCAGGTGGTGCAGCAGCGACGGGCCGTCGTACCAGGGCATGTTGGCCGAGCGGGAGACGATGTTGTCGCCCTGCAGCGCCGAGATCGGGATGATCGCCAGGTCGGTGATGTCGAGCTTGGCCGCGAACGAGGTGAACTCGTCGACGATCTTGTCGTACACCTCCTGGGACCAGTCCACGAGGTCCATCTTGTTGACGCACAGCACCAGGTGCGGCACCCGCAGCAGCGAGCACAGGAACGCGTGCCGCCGCGACTGCTCCACGATGCCCTTGCGCGCGTCGACCAGCACCAGCGCCAGGTCGGCGGTGGAGGCACCGGTGACCATGTTGCGGGTGTACTGAATGTGCCCCGGGGTGTCGGCGATGATGAACTTGCGCCGCGGGGTGTTGAAGTAGCGGTACGCCACGTCGATGGTGATGCCCTGCTCGCGCTCGGCGCGCAGGCCGTCGGTGAGCAGCGCGAGGTTGGTGTACTCGTCACCGCGCGCCGCGGACGCCGCCTCGACGGCCTCCCACTGGTCGGTGAACAGCGACTTGGTGTCGTACAGCAGGCGCCCGATCAGGGTGGACTTGCCGTCGTCGACACTGCCCGCCGTCGCGAAGCGCAGCAGGTCCGCCCGCTGCCCGATGGTCGGTTCCGCCACTGCGGTCATCAGAAGTACCCCTCACGCTTACGGTCTTCCATCGCGGCCTCGCTGACCTTGTCGTCGCCGCGGGTCGCGCCGCGCTCGGTCACCCGGGTCGCCGCCACCTCCGCGATGACCTTCTCCACCGTGTCGGCGTCGGAGGCCACCGCCGCCGTCAGGGTCGCGTCGCCGACGGTGCGGTAACGCACCCGCTCGGTGAACACGCGCTCGCCGTCGCGGGCGGCCAGGAACTCGTTGACCCCGAACAGCATGCCGTCGCGCTCGACGACGGGGCGATCGTGGGCGAAGTAGATCGAGGGCAGCGGGATGTCCTCGCGGCCGATGTAGTGCCAGATGTCCAGCTCGGTCCAGTTGGACAGCGGGAACACCCGGATCGACTCGCCGGGGTGGTGCCGCCCGTTGTACAGCGACCACAGCTCCGGGCGCTGGTTCTTCGGGTCCCACTGGCCGAACTCGTCGCGGAACGAGAACACCCGCTCCTTGGCGCGGGCCTTCTCCTCGTCGCGGCGGGCGCCCCCGAACAGGGCGTCGAAGCGGTACTTGTCGACGGCGTCCAGCAGCACCGGCGTCTGGATCCGGTTGCGCGAGCCGTTGGCGGGCTCGGTGACCAGGCCCCGGGCGAGCGCCTCGGGCACGCTGGCGACGATCAGCTGGAGGCCGAGCTCGGCCACGCGGCGGTCGCGGTATTCCAGGACCTCGTGGAAGTTGTGGCCCGTGTCGACGTGCATCACCGCGAACGGGATCCGTCCGGGCGCGAACGCCTTCTGCGCCAGGCGCAGCATCACGATCGAGTCCTTGCCGC
This sequence comes from Catellatospora sp. TT07R-123, assembly GCF_018327705.1. Taxonomy (NCBI): domain Bacteria; kingdom Bacillati; phylum Actinomycetota; class Actinomycetes; order Micromonosporales; family Micromonosporaceae; genus Catellatospora; species Catellatospora sp. TT07R-123. The sequence continues at coordinate 4,122,587 of NZ_BNEM01000002.1, forward strand.
CCGAGAACAGCAGCACCGGGCGCTCGAACTCGGCCACCACCTCCCGCATCACGAAGATGCTCTCGGCTTCGAGAGCGTCCAGGTGCGAGAACCGGTACGCAGCCGGCGTCGGTTCGCCGCTCGCGGATCGGACCTCGCCGCGGCCTTCCGTGGCTGGCTGCATCATTTCCGACCTTTCCTAGTCCTTTACTCGGGAATTCACCCTACCGGTGTTAACAGGCGCCGATCAACGATGCTGTGAGATCGCCGACAGCAGCTCAGCGCCCAGGTCCATACGACATACCAGAAGATCCGGCAGACTCGCGGTGCCCTGGTTGTAAACAAGAGGTGAACCATCCACCCGGGAAGTGTGCAGGCCCGCCGCCGCGGCGACGGCGACCGGGGCCGCCGAGTCCCACTCGTACTGGCCGCCGTCGTGGATGTAGGCGTCGACGTCGCCGGTCACCACGGCGGCGATCTTCGCACCGGCCGAGCCCATCGGCACCAGCTCGGCCCCGGTCGCCTCCGCCAGGGCGGTCAGGAACGCGGGCGGGCGGGTGCGGCTGGTCGCGATGCGGATCGGGCCGCCCGCGGCGACCGAGGGCGCCAGCGGGGGGTACGCCGGGGCCGGCTCGCTGCCGAGCACCCGCTGCTGCGCGGGCAGCGCCACCGCGCCGGTGGCCAGCACGCCCTCGTCGGCACCGGTGCGCCGCCACAGCGCCACGTGCACGGCCCAGTCCGCGCGCCCGGCCTCGCCGAACTCGCGGGTGCCGTCGAGCGGGTCGATGATCCACAGCCGGGACGCGGCCAGGCGGGCGGGGTCGTCGACACCCTCCTCGCTGAGCACGGCGTCGGCGGGGCGCCAGCGGGCCAGCTCCGTCATGATCATGTCGTGGGAGCGCTTGTCACCGGCCTTGCGCAGGGCGACCGGGTCGTCGAACCCCAGTTCGTCGCGCAGGGACAGCAGGAGGTCGCCGGCCTGGCGGGCCAGCCATACGGCGAAAGCGCCGTCCTCGACGGGTGGCATCTTCAGTACGCTCCAGAGCTTCGGACAACGGCGGTCAGTGTACGCAGGAGGATGAGCAGGTCCATGGACATTGACCAGTTCTCGACGTAACGAAGGTCCAAACGGACAGCCTCTTCCCACGGAAGATCCGACCGACCGGACACCTGCCACAGGCCGGTCATCCCCGGCTTGACGGCCAACCGGCGCCGCACGTCGTCCGCGTAGGCGGCCACCTCGACCGGCAGCGGCGGCCGCGGCCCCACCAGCGACATCTGCCCCAGCAGCACATTGATCAGCTGCGGCAGCTCGTCCAGCGAGTAGCGGCGCATCCACTTGCCCATCGCGGTCACGCGCGGGTCGTCCCGGATCTTGAAGAGCACCCCGTCGTGCTCGTTGAGATGCCGCAGCTCGGCAAGCCGCGCCTCGGCATCGGTGTACATGGTACGGAACTTGAAGATGACGAACTCACGTCCGTCACGCCCCACCCGCACCTGGCGGAACAGGGCCGCGCCGGGCGAGTCCAGCCGCAGCGCCAGCGCCGTCACCAGCAGCAGCGGCGCGAACGCCACCAGCAGCAGCGCCGCGCCGATCCGGTCCATCAGCTCCTTGACCACCCGGCTGCCGCCCGACAGCCGCGGATGCTCCACGTGCAGCATCGGCAGCCCATCCACCGGCCGGATCGTGGTCCGGTCGCCGGCCACGTCCACCAGGGCGCTGGCCACGATCAGGTCGATCTCGTCGCGCTCCAGCTGCCACGCCGTCCGGCGCAGCGCGTGCCCGTCCAGCTCCGGGCAGCTCAGCACGATCACCGTGTCCGCCCCGGCGGCGCGCACCGCCGCGGCGACGTCGTCGAACGTGCCGTACACGGGCAGGCCGATGCGGCCGTCACTGCCGCGCGGCACGCACGCCCCGACCACCTCCAGCCCGTGGAACCGCTCGCGGCCCAGCTGCCGGGCCAGGCCGATGATCGCCAGCTCGTGACCGACCACCACCACCCGGCGCAGGCACTCGCCCCGCTCGCGCCGCCGGTGCAGCGCCTTGCGCAGCAGGAACCGGGTCACCACCAGGGTCCCGGTCGCGGCGGGCAGCGCGATCAGCACGTACGAGCGGGCCGTCGGCAGTTCCAGCGCGTACGACCCGACCGCGACCGTCGCGATCACCCACAGGCCGCCGCGCAGCACCCGGTCGTACTCCTGGGTGCCGACGTAGAGGAAGCGGCGGTCGTAGGCCCTGGTCAGCGTCAGCGACGCCATCAGCGCGAACGGCAGCAGCAGCGACAGCAGCACGTAGGTCCGCGTGAACGGGGTGACCTGCGGGCCGAACCGCAGGATGAAGGCGAGCAGGCCGGCCGCCGAGCCGACCAGCAGGTCCGAGCCGAGCAGCGTCCACAGGTAGCGCTGCTCCCAGCCCTTGCGGCGGTCCAGCACGCGCACCGGCGTGCCGATGTGGGTGCTGCCGCCGACCGGGCGGCGGCCCGTCCCCGGGCGGTGCCGCGGCGGATCCGGATGCGTCGCGGGCAGCACCGGCTGCTGCGGGCGGACCGCGACCAGCCCTACCGGCGCCGGGCTGAACGGCGCGGGACCGGCCGGGGTCGGCCCGCTGGCGAAGTCGAGCGGCGTATCAGCGGAGCGGTGGCGTTGCCGGTAGGGCCTCGGTCCCGGCCCCCGTCGGTCGTCGTCACGCCGCTGCTCCATAGGACGCCCCCCGTCAGCGACGGCGCCCCGGACATGGCACAGCCAGGCCGTCCCGCGCACGACGCTCTCACGGCGCCACCGCGGGCCTTCCCGTCAGCCGCGGGCGCGCCTGCCCGTACAACGCGGCACCAGCGCAAATGTGACGGCCGGGTGACCTCAGGCGGTGTGGTACGTCTGCTGCGCGGCGGCCAGGCCCTGCCGGACGACCGCCTCGACCGCGTCCGCGGCCCGGTCGACCAGGAACTCCAGCTCCTTGCGCTCGGTCGCGGAGAAGTCCGACAGCACGAAGTCGGCCGGATCCTGGCGGCCCGGCGGCCGTCCGATGCCGAACCGCACCCGGATGTAGTCCTTTGTGGCCAGCGACTTGGTCATCGAGCGCAGGCCGTTGTGGCCGCCCTCGCCGCCGCCGATCTTCAACCGCACCTGCCCGTAAGGGATGTCCAGCTCGTCGTGGACGGCGATCACCTGCGCGGGCGGGATCTTGTAGAACTGCGACAGCGCCGTCACCGGGCCGCCGGAGAGGTTCATGTACGTCAGCGGCTTGGCCAGCACCAGCCGCGGCGCGTCCGCCCCGTAGCCCAGGCGGCCCTCGGCCACCTCCGCGACGGCCTTGCGGTGCCGCCCGAACGAGCCGCCCGCCCGCTTGCCCAGCAGCTCGGCGACCATGAAGCCGACGTTGTGCCGGTTGCCCGCGTACTGCGGCCCCGGGTTGCCCAGCCCCACGATCAGCCAGGGTGCGGCGGGTGCGGCGGCCTGCTCCATGACACTCCCTCAGATACGGACGTGGCGCCCTGCCAAGCTACTACGGCTCGGCGGGCGCCACGGTCTACGGTGCTGTTCGGCAGCCGCGCAGCGGCCGGCGAAAACTCAGGCCTCGACGGCCACCGGCTCCTCGGCAGCCTCCTCGACGGCCTCGGCAGCCTCGGCGGTCTCGCCCTCGAGCTGCTCGGCGGTCGGGGCCAGGCTCACCACGGCGACGATGGTCTCGGCGTCGGCGACGAGCGCGGCGCCGCGCGGCAGCTTGACGTCACCGGCGGTGACGTGCGAACCGGCCTCCAGGCCCTCGATCGAAACCTCGAGGAACTCGGGCAGGTGCAGCGCCTCGGCGGCGATGGAGATCTTGTCGTGCTCGGTCATCACCAGGGTGCCCTTGGCGGCCTCGCCGACCAGGTGCACCGGCACCTCGACGGTGACCTGCTCGCCGCGCTTCACGATCACCAGGTCGATGTGCTCGAAGGTGTCCTTCAGCGGGTCGCGCTGGATGGCCTTCGGCAGCGCCAGGGTCTTGGTGCCGTCCGGGCTGACCAGCTCGAAGACGGTGTTGATGCCGCCGTGGCGGATGGCGGCGGCGAACTCGCGGGCCGGGACGGCGATGTGGCGCGGGGCCTCGCCGTGGCCGTAGACGACGGCGGGTACGAGGCCCGCGCGCCGGGTGCGGCGTGCGCCGCCCTTGCCGAACACGGTACGCGGCTCGGCGCTGATCTTTACCTCAGACACGATTGGTTCTCCTGCTCAACGGGTCACTGTTGTCGTCAGGCCGAGCGGACGAGGGCGCGCGGGGTGACGTGACCCGGAGCACCGCGTCGATCACGGCGCCGTCAACAGGCATCTCTACCCGCAGGGCACCCTCGCCGTGGCAACCCGCCCAGCTTACCCGACCAATCCGGTCGCTTTCGCCGGGGTCCCCGTGTCGCCGCTCACGGCCCCACCACGCCCCGCACCTGTGACCCCATCCGCCTTTTAATCGACACTGGCCTATCTAGAGGACGGTGGGACGAAACCCGTGCTCCAGATAGGCCAGTGTCGATGCTAAGTGCGGGCGGCGAAGCCGCCGGTCCGGCGGCGGCCGCCGAGGGTCAGCTCAGGCCGCCGAAGAGGGTCGTCACCGAGCCGTCGTCGAAGACCTCGCGGATCGCACGCGCCACCAGCGGCGCGATCGACAGCACCGTCAGCTTGTCGAACTGCTTGTCCGGGCCCAGCGGCAGCGTGTTGGTCACGATGACCTCGCTGATCCGGCTGTTCTTCAGCCGCTCCGTCGCCGGGTCCGAGTGCACCGGGTGCGTCGTCGCCACGATCACGTCCGCGGCGCCGTTGTCGAACAGGATGTCGGCCGCCTTGCAGATCGTCCCCGCGGTGTCGATCATGTCGTCCACCAGGATGCAGGTCCGCCCGGCCACCTCGCCGATCACGCGGTTCGCCACCACCTGGTTCGGCTTCAGCGGGTCGCGGGTCTTGTGGATGAACGCCAGCGGGCACCCGCCCAGCCGGTCGGTCCAGCGCTCGCCGACCCGCACCCGGCCCGAGTCCGGCGACACCACGGTCAGCTCGCGGTGGCCGTAGTTGGCCTCCACGTACTCGGCGAGCAGGTCCATGGCGAACAGGTGGTCGACCGGGCCGTCGAAGAAGCCCTGGATCTGCGCCGTGTGCAGGTCGACGGTGAGGATGCGGTTCGCGCCGGCGGTCTTGAGCAAGTCCGCGACCAGGCGGGCCGAGATCGGCTCCCGGCCGCGGTGCTTCTTGTCCTGGCGGGCGTACGGGTAGAACGGCAGCACCACCGTGATCCGCTTGGCCGAGCCGCGCTTGGCGGCGTCCACCATCAGCAGCGTCTCCATGAGCCACTTATTCACGGGTGCTGAAATGGACTGCACGATGAAGGCGTCGGAACCACGTACCGACTCCTTATAACGGACGAACGTCTCACCACTGGCGAAGTCGTACGCAGTGGTCGGGGTCACACCTACCCCGAGCACCTCTCCTATCTCTTCCGCGAGTTCGGGATACGCCCGACCCGAAAAGAGCATCAGATTCTTACGGTTCTCCGTGACGATGCTGCCCATCGGCTCCGCCCTTCACGATGGCCTGCGGCCAGTATCACCTTTTCGCCTCATCCTCTCGCGCCACTTGGCGAACCGTCGAACAAGGATGCCTGCTGGTGCGACAGATCACCGCCCGGAAGACTTGCCCCGTTCACGCGCAGGTCAGCAAGGGCCGCCTTGCCCGCGCCGAACGGCGGGCGCTACCTTCGTAGGGCATCGGAAGGTTTGTGGGGAGAGAGAGCCGAAGATGGCACGCGAACGGTCAGAGGAGCCCACTGTCATTCAGCGGCGCATCCTCCTGCTGCTCGCCGCCGGTTTCACCGTGCAGACCATCACCAAGCTGGTCTTCCTCAGCGAGCGCGCCGTCCACGACCACATCGCGGTCCTCAAGCAGACGACGGGCGCCAAGAACCAGTTCTCCCTCGGCGCCGAGGCCGCCAAGCGCGGCTGGCTGGACGAGGAAGAAGAGAAGCGGCGCTGAGCCGCTTCGGCAGTGCTGACTCCGCTCCGCGGCCTTAATCGGCGTCATCCTCCGCCTTCGCTACGGATGACGCCGAGCGGCTAGCGACCGCAGCTACCTCAGCCCTCCGACGCGGGGATCTCCGCCTGCTCGGCCAGCGCCCGCTCCGCGGCCTCCGCCGCGGCCGTGCCCGGACGGGCCCGCTTCACCCAGCCCTCGATGTTGCGCTGGTGCGCCCGCGCCACCGCCAGCGTGCCCGGCGGCACGTCCTTGTCGATCACCGAACCGGCCGCCGTGTACGACCCGTCGCCGACCCGCACCGGCGCCACGAACGTCGTGTCGCACGCCGTCTTCACGTGCGACCCGATCACCGTGTGGTTCTTCACCGTGCCGCTGTAGTTCGCGAACAGGTTCCCGGCGCCGATGTTGGTCTGCTCGCCGATCGTCGCGTCCCCCACGTACGACAGGTGCGGCACCTTGGTGCCCTCGCCCAGCGTCGCGTTCTTGATCTCCACGAAGGTGCCGACCTTGCCCTTGCGGCCGATCACCGCGCCCGGCCGCAGATACGCGTACGGCCCCACGCTCACCTTCGGGCCGATCTCCGCCTGCACCGCGTGCGCCCGTACGACCTCGGCCTGCTCGCCCACGGTCGTGTCGATCAGCGTCACGTCCGGGCCCACCACCGCGCCCGCGGCGACCGCCGTCGCCCCGCGCAGCTGCACGTTCGGCTCCAGCACCGCGTCGCGCTCGACCGTCACCGTGGCGTCGATCCAGGTCGTGGCCGGGTCGATGATCGTCACGCCGGACTTCATCAGCGCCGTGTTGATCCGGTCGCGCATCAGCGCCCGCAGCGCCGCCAGCTCGGCCCGGTCATTGCAGCCCAGCGTCTCGGTGTGGTCGTCCGCCAGGTGCACCCGCACCGGCGAGCCCTCCGCGACCAGCAGCCCGAACACGTCGGTCAGGTATTCCTCGCCCTGGTCGTTGTGCGAGTTCAGCTTCGACAGCGCCACCCGCAGCGCCGCCGCGTCGAAGGCGTAGATGCCCGCGTTGATCTCGCGGACCGCGCGCTCGTCGGCGGTGGCGTCGCGCTGCTCGACGATGCGGGTCAGCGCGCCGTCGGCGTCGCGGATCAGCCGGCCCAGGCCGGACGGGTCGGGCACGGTCGCGCCCAGCACCGTCGCCGCGGCACCCGCCGACTCGTGCGCGGTCACCAGGTCGGTCAGGGTCTGCTCGCGCAGCAGCGGCACGTCGCCGTTGAGCACGACCACCGTGCCCGCGACCTCGCCCAGCGCCTCCAGCGCGATGCGCACCGCGTGGCCGGTGCCGTTCTGCTGCTCCTGCAGCGCGGTGCGCGCGTCCGGGGCGGTCTCGGCCAGGTGCGCGGCGACCTGGTCGGCGCGGTGGCCGACGACGACCAGGGTCTGCGCGTCCAGCGGCGCGGCGGCGGCCAGCACGTGGCCGACCAGGGAGCGGCCGAGCAGCGGGTGGAGCACCTTCGGCAGGTCCGACTTCATCCGCTTGCCCTCGCCCGCAGCGAGAACGATCACCGTACGAGTCACGAGCCGCCCATCTCCCTTACTTAGCTTGCAAGCTGGGGCGCCTGGACTCGAACCAGGACCGTCTAGATTCAAAGTCTAGTGAGCTGCCATTACTCCACGCCCCATCCGGTGGCAAAGCTTATCGTGGTTCACCCGCATCCGCCGCACCGGTGCGGCGGTCGAGTTCGTCGATGATCCCCTCGATCCGCCAGTAGAGTTCGCGCCTGCGCCGGGCGGTCACGACCAGGCATCCGTGATATCCCTCCGCCTGGTTGTGCCGTGAGCTGGTGGGCTGATGCCTCTTCAGGGTGGCCCGGCGGAAGCACTCCAGCGGCACGCCGAGTTGTGCGGCCCACCAGCGCTGGGCCTCGTCGGCGTCGGCGTTCTCGTGGATGCTCACCCGATAGGTGAGTTCGGCGCGGCTGACGCCGACCGACTCCAGGAACCTGATGAAGATCCGTAGCAGCCGCGGGTCGGTGTTCGTGACCGTCACCCGGCCGTCGTTGGCCCGCCACGGCTTCTCCTTCGTTCCCTCGCACCAGAAGATCACCGCACCGACCAGTGCCAGCTCGTGCTCGCTCAAGGCACCCACGAGCGCCTGCCCGGCGTCACGCTCCGCCTGCCTGCGCTCAGCAGTACGCACGCGGTGCGCTCCCCAGCGAGCGTCGGTCATCGCCTGAGAGTGCTGCCTGCGGCGCGCGGCGGCCTCGGCGTCCGAGTCCAGCGGGATGTGCCGGACCCACTGGAACGCGGTGGACCGGGCCACGCCGAGCTCCTGTGCGATCTGTGGGACCGGGCGGCCCTCCCGGCGGAGTTCGACAGCACGTTCGCGCAGTTCAGGCTTTGCCATGGGGTGACGCTAAAGCGGGCGTACGACACCTCTCCGCAGGAAATTCACAGCACGCCCTCTGTCAAACTACGGACCCGTAGGTTACGGTAACGTAGGTATAGCTCGGCCCACCTGCTTCCCTGCTCCAGTGAGGTGCCATGACCACCGTGACCGTCGACACGCCCACTGAAGCAGCGGCCCCCGCCCGGGGTCAGAAGCCGCTGACCGAGGGCGACCAGTCGAAGGGCACCCTGATCGGCCTCTGGGCCTTCGTGGTGCTGCCGTTCCTGGCCCTGTTCGCGGCGGTCCCGGTGGCCTGGGGCGGTTTCCTCGGCTGGACCGACGTCGCGATCTTCGCGGTGATGTACGTGGTGACCGGTCTGGGCATCACCGTCGGCTACCACCGCTACCTGACGCACAGCTCGTTCAAGGCGACCCGCTGGCTGCGGGTGACGCTGGCGGTCTCGGGCGCGATGGCGGTGCAGGGCAGCCCGACGCAGTGGGTGGCCGACCACCGGCGCCACCACCAGTACTCCGACCTGGAGGACGACCCGCACTCGCCGTGGCGCTTCGGCAACTCGGTCAAGGGCCTGGCCAAGGGCCTGTTCCACGCGCACGTCGGCTGGCTGTTCGCCCGCGAGCTGTCCAACCGTGCCCGCTTCGCGCCGGACCTGCTCGCCGACAAGGACATCCAGAAGGTCGACAAGATGTTCGGCCTGCTGTCGCTGCTGACCGCGGTGGCGCCGGGCGTCGTCGGCGGCCTGGTCACCTGGTCGTGGCAGGGCGCGCTGACCGCGTTCTTCTGGGCGGGCCTGATCCGGATCGGCCTGCTGCACCACGTCACCTGGTCGATCAACTCGATCTGCCACGTCTACGGCGAGCGCCCCTTCGAGATGCGCGAGGGTGACCGGGCGTCGAACTTCTGGCCGCTGGCGATCCTGTCGTTCGGTGAGAGCTGGCACAACCTGCACCACTCGGACCCGACCAGTGCCCGGCACGGCGTGCTGCGCGGCCAGATCGACATCTCGGCCCGGGTGATCTGGTTCTTCGAGAAGTTCGGCTGGGCCACCAACGTGAAGTGGGCCAAGGAGGACCGGCTCAGGTCGAAGATGGTCGACCGGGACGCCCAGCCCAAGCTGGCCCGGTGACGGCCGAGCTCAACGGCACTCCCCTGCCGCCCCCGTCCTCCTGGCAGGATGGGGGCGTGGTCGACGACGCGCGTGAGGTCCGGCAGGCGGTGGGCCGGCAGCCCGCCGCGCCGCCGAAGAGCGGTTCCCGGGTGCGGATGAGCTTCTCTCAGCGGCGCGAGCAGCTGATCTCGGTGGGGCGGCAGCTCTTCGCCGAGCGCGGGTTCGACGCGACGTCGATCGAGGAGATCGCCTCGCGCGCGAAGGTGTCCAAGCCGGTGGTGTACGAGCACTTCGGCGGGAAAGAGGGCCTGTACGCGGTGGTCGTCGACCGCGAGGTGACGGCGCTGCTCACCAGGGTCACCGGCGCGCTGACGGCGGGGCATCCGCGGGAGCTGCTGGAGCAGGCGGCGCTGGCGCTGCTGGACTACATCGAGGAGGAGACGAACGGCTTCCGGGTGCTCGTGCGCGAGTCGCCGGTGATGTCGTCGTCGGGCAACTTCTCGTCGGTGCTGAACGATGTCGCGCACCAGGTCGAGCACATCCTGGGCGCGGAGTTCAAGGGCCGGGGTTACGACCCGAAGCTGGCCGAGCTGTACTCCCAGGCGCTGGTGGGCATGGTGGCGCTGACCGGCCGGTGGTGGCTGGAGGTGCGCAAGCCGCGCAAGGAGACGGTGGCGGCGCACCTGGTGAACCTGGCCTGGCACGGCCTGTCGCATCTGGAGTCGAAGCCGACCCTGCTGATGAACAACCGCAAGTCCGCCCGCTAGGTCAGCCGCGGGTGACCGCGCGCGGCGGCCGGGCGGTGCTGAGCTTGTCGCCGGGGCGGCTGCTGTGCCGGAGCACCTCTTCGGCTTCGGCCGCGGCGGCGGAGCCGGTTTTGCCGTACAGGCCGGCGATCATCAGCACGGTGCCGATGAGGAACGAGACCACGCAGGTGGCGATCTCGAAGTTGAGCTTGTTCTCCGCAGTCTGCATCACCAGCAGCATGATCAACCCGGCGAGCATGAAGACCACGCCGCCCCAGAGGTTGATGAAGTGGTCGATGTTGCGGCCGAGCAGCGCACCGGCGAGCACGATGGCGCCGACGACGATGGACAGCCAGGAGAACGCCGGGTTGGTCTTCAGGCCGAGCGCGTGGATGTCGGCGCGGCTGAAGAACGGCTCCCCCGCGGTGCGGGCGGCGCCGACGATCCCGAAGGTCAGCAGGTAGGCGCCGCTCAGGCCGGCGAGGAACCGGTACTGGGGCCGGAAGCGGTGGTTGACCGGTAGGTGCATATTCGCATTGTGCCCCGATCGGACCCCCGCCGAACCTGATGCGGCGATTTAGCAGGGATTGGTCAGCGGCGCGCGACGCGGACGTACATGCCCGCGGTGAGCAGGACCGAGCCGACGGCGTACGCGGCGATGCAACTCGCCAGCGTGAAGTTGAGGACGTTGTGCTCGGTGTTCATCAGCGCCAGCATCGCGGTCCCGGCGATCAGGAACGCGGCGCCGATCCAGGTGTTCACCAGCCGGTCCAGGTTGTGGCCGACCAGCGTGGCCAGCAGCACCAGCACCCCGGCGCCCAGGCAGGCGTACGCGAGGGCGGGGTTGGTCCGCAGGCCGAGCGCCCGCGCGCCGCCCGCCTCGAACAGCGGGTCGCCCTGGCTCTCCAGGAACCCGAGCACGCCGAACGCGAGCACGAACAGCCCGGTGAGCAGTGCGAGCAGCCGGTAGAGCGGGCGCAGGGAGTGGTTGACGGGCATGTGCGAAGCCATGACGCTGCTCCGAGTGGTGCGAGGGGGGATGACCGGGGCACCCTACCAACCCCCCTCGTGGCCTACTCCTGCCCGATCAGCTCCGCGAGTTCGAGCCACTCGTCCTCGAGCAGGCCGCGCTCGTCCTGGACCGCCTTGAGGCTGGCGTCCAGCTCCGCGATCCTGGCGAAGTCGGTGGCGTGCTCGGCCATCTGCGCGTGCAGCTTCTCCTCGCGCTGGTTGAGCTTCTCGATCTGCCGCTCGATGCGGGAGGTCTCCTTCTTGGCCGACCGGACCTCGGCGGCGCTGGGGCCGCCGCCCGCCGGTTTCGCGGGGGCCGCGCTCGTCTGGACGCGCACGGTGGCCCCGACCGGGGCCGGTTCGACCAGGCGCAGGTACTCGTCGACGCCGCCGGGCAGGTGGCGCAGGGTGCCGTCGCCGGGCAGGGCGTAGACGGCGTCACAGACCCGCTCGACCAGGTACCGGTCGTGCGAGGCGACGATCATCGTGCCGGGCCAGGTGTCGAGCAGGTCCTCCAGCGACGCCAGGGTGTCGGTGTCGAGGTCGTTGGTGGGCTCGTCGAGGATGAGCACGTTCGGCTCCCCGGCGAGCAGCCGCAGCAGTTGCAGGCGGCGGCGCTCGCCGCCCGACAGGTCGGCCACGGGCGTCCACACCCGGCGGTCGGTGAACCCGAACACCTCGGCCAGCTGGGCGGCCGACAGCTCGCGGTCGCCGAGCTTGACCCGCCGGGCGACCTGCTCGACGGCTTCCAGCAGGCGCAGCTCGCCCGGCAGTTCGGCCAGCTCCTGGGACAGGAACGCGGGGCGTACGGTCTTGCCGGCGCTGAACCCGGTCGCCTCGCTCACCCCGGCGAGCAGCCGCAGCAGGGTGGACTTGCCCGCGCCGTTGGCGCCGAGCAGCGCGATGCGGTCGCCGGGGCCGACGTGCCAGGTGACCCGGTTCAGGATCAGCTTGGGTCCGGCGTGCAGGGTCACGTCCTCCAGGTCGTACACCTGGCGGCCGAGGCGGGCGGTGGCGAGCTTGGCGAGGGTGACCTCGTCGCGCGGGGCCGGGACGTCCGCGATGAGCGCGTTGGCGGCGTCGATGCGGAACTTGGGCTTGGAGGTGCGGGCCGGCGGGCCCCGGCGCAGCCAGGCGATCTCCTTGCGGAGCAGGTTCTGCCGCCGCGACTCGGTGACGGCGGCGACGCGCTCGCGCTCGGCGCGGGCCAGGATCCAGGCCGCGAAGCCGCCGTCGTACGCCCGGACCTGCTGGTCGGCGACCTCCCAGATGCGGTTGCAGACCGCGTCGAGGAACCACCGGTCGTGGGTGACCACGACCAGCGCGCCCTTGAGGCTCTTGTTGAGGTATGCGGCGAGCCAGTTGACGCCCGCGATGTCGAGGTGGTTCGTGGGCTCGTCGAGGATGATCAGGTCGGCGGGGCGCACCAGCAGCGCGGCCAGGGCGATGCGGCGGCGCTCGCCACCGGACATCGGGCCGACCGGGGTGTCCAGGCCGAGGCCGGGCATGCCGAGGCCGTCGAGGATGGCCCGCACACCCGCGTCGCCGGCCCACTCGTGCTCGGCCTCGAACGCGGCGGGCAGCCAGGCGTCGCCGAGCACCACGTCGCGCACGGTCGCGTCGGCGGTCAGCGTCAGCGCCTGCGGCAGGGCGACCACGCGCAGGTCGCGCCGGTGGGTGACCCGGCCGGAGTCGGGCTCCTCGGCCTTGGTGAGCATCCGCAGCAGGGTGGACTTGCCGGAGCCGTTGAGGCCGACGACGCCGATGCGGTCGGCGTCGTCGAGGCCGAGGGAGACGTCGGTGAGCAGGGGGCCGGTCGGACCGTAGCCCTTGCTGACCCGGTCCAGATTGATGATGTTGGCCATGGTGCCGCCTAGCCTATCCGGGCGCCGTGGACCGGGCCGTGTGCGAGCTGCACACCGCCGCACAGGCCGGAGGCGGTCAGCGCGGCGGCGACGTCGGCGCCGTGGGCGTCGTCACGGGCCAGGAACACGCAGGTGGGGCCGCTGCCGGAGACGAGGCTGGCCAGGGCGCCGGCCTTGTCGCCGACGGCGAGCGTGTCGGCCAGCTGCGGGCGCAGCGACACCGCGGCGGCCTGGAGGTCGTTGCCGAGCGCATCGGCCAGCACGGCCGGGTCGCGCTGGCGCAGCGCGCTGAGCAGGTCGTCGCTGCTGCCCAGCGGCGCGGGGGCGCGGCCCTCGGCGCGCAGGCGGTCGAGTTCGGCGTACACCTTCGGGGTGGACAGGCCGCCGTCGGCGAAGGCGACGACCCAGCTCCAGCGGTTGGCGCGGGCCAGCACGGGGCTGACGGCCTCGCCGCGGCCGGTGCCCAGCGCGGTGCCGCCGTACAGCAGGAACGGGATGTCGGAGCCGAGCGTGGCGGCGATCCGGGCCAGTTCGTCGCGGCCGAGGTTGGTGCCCCACAGGGCGTCCAGGGCGACGAGGGTGGCGGCCGCGTCGGCGGAGCCGCCCGCGAGTCCGCCCGCGAGCGGGATCTGCTTGCGCAGGTGCAGCCGGGCCTGGGCGGGCACCTTGGCGGTGGCGGCCAGGGCGTTCGCGGCCCTGATGACGAGGTTGGACTCGTCCAGGGCCAGTTCGCCGACGCCGATGCCCTGCATGGTGAGGGTGAGGGTGTCGCCGGAGCGGGCGGTGATCTCGTCGTACAGCGAGATGGCGTGGTAGACGGTGTGCAGTTCGTGGTAGCCGTCGGGGCGGGCGGGGCCTACGCCGAGGTGGAGGTTGATCTTCGCCGGGACGCGTACGCGCACCGGCCCCGACGGCACTCCGGCCAGGTCATCGTCGTCGTCGCCCAGCGTCCACGCCTCAGTCACGCGCCCAGCCTACCGACCCCCGGGTCGGTGCTTCGCGGCGGCGAGGGCGGCGAAGGCGTGCACGTCGAGCTGCTCGCCCCGGGTCTGCGGATCGATCCCGGCCGCCCGCAGCAGCTCCTCGGCCGCCGGGGCGCTGCCCGCCCAGCCGGCCAGCGCCGCCCGCAGCGTCTTGCGCCGCTGCGCGAACGCCGCGTCCACCACCGCGAACACCTCCTGGCGGGACACGTCGTCGCGCGGCGGTTCCCGCCGGGTGAAGCCGACCAGCCCGGAGTCCACGTTCGGCACCGGCCAGAACACGGCCGGAGGCACCTTCCCGGCCTGCTTGGA